>JAEWVQ010000162.1 GCA_023459095.1 Pseudomonadota bacterium
GCCCCATCACCAGCCTTCGAGTATCAACTGCAGGCCGAGCGTGCCGACGATGATGTCTCCGCAGATGTCCTCGCACCTGAACCACAGAGCAGGTTGCAAGGCCGGCTGGCGAGGGCGGATCTCAAGGGCAAGCGCACGGGCTTGAGCGGCTCTTGCTGGCGTCCCGAGTCGCGCCGCCCTTGCCACCGTCGGCGGAGCGCACCGTCTCCTGCAACGACCTCGCCGCTGTCGGCTTTGTCACAGCAGCGCGACAGGTTTGTCGCAATCCCGCCACCGCCGCAGCCCGAGATCGCGCCCTCACCCGTGCCACCGGCGATCGCCCGTGCTGGCACGGGGCTTGCGCCAGTCGCATCCAAGTTGCCAACCGACGATGCGCCCACCGCCTTGGATCACGACCGCGACGCCCCCGCCCCGGCCGGCGCCCCCCTTCCACATGAGCCGCCCTGTGCGCAGTGCGAACTGCGCGCGGATACGCTCGCCAACGGCCGCTGCAAGCCGGGCGACGCCTGTTTGTTCGTGCCCAGCGGCCGCCAGATCGACCGCTTTCTCGCCCGCAATCCGGAGTGGGCCGAGTACTGCCTCGACGATCCGTTCTGGGAGCGGCGCGCGATCGCGGTGCGCTACGCACCCTATGAAGCGGCGATGCGCCTGGAAGCGGACGAGGACGAAGTCGTGCGGCGCGCGGTCGCGGTGCGCGCCCAGGGCGACCGCCTGCTGCGCATGGCGCGCGACCCCGACCGCGAAGTCCGCATCACCGTCGCCGCCCGCCTGCCGCCGGCGGAACTCGCCCGCTTGATGCGCGACCGCGACTACGGCGTGCGCCTGCACGTTGCCCGTCGTCTGCCCCACGGCCAGCTGCCGCAACTGCTCGACGATCCGGACCCTGCGGTGCGCAAGGAAATCGCTCGCCGCCTGCCGGCGTTTGCGCTCGGCAAGCTCGCCGCCGACCCCGACCCCGAAATCCGCGCGCTCGCCGCTGCCCGCATGCTGCCCGAAGCCGCCGCCGGCCTGCTCGACGACCCGCACTGGCTGGTGCGCGCGGCCGCCGTCCAGCAGGCGCCGGTGGAGGCGCTCCACGCCGTGCTCGACGACCCCGAAGCGGATGTGCGCGAACTCGCCGCCGAGCGCCTGGCGGCGGCGCCCGATGCACGCTGAGCCCACTGCGCCCGCTCGCCGCCTCCGCTCCCTAATTTCGCCTCCGCCAGCTCAGGACCCGCCATGACCGACGCCCTGCCCGATGCCCGCCCTGCCCAGGCCAGCCCCGCCTCTCCGGCGGCAAGCCACCGCATTCCGCCCAGCCTGAACGAGACCCTGTTCCGGCTGTGCACCGCCACCCTGCCTCTGCCCGGCCATGCCACCCTGCTCGACGGCCTGCGCCAGGCCGGCGGCCCCGAATTCGCGCCGCGGGTATCGCGCGGCGGCTGGTTCCGTCCGGGCCGCATCGTCGACGTCAACGG
The DNA here is from genome assembly GCA_023459095.1 of Pseudomonadota bacterium. Lineage (GTDB taxonomy): Bacteria > Pseudomonadota > Gammaproteobacteria > Burkholderiales > Rhodocyclaceae > JAEWVQ01. The sequence goes on from JAEWVQ010000162.1 coordinate 1,458, forward strand.
CCACACGGTCGCCGACGACGCCCTGGCCTGGCTCGAACAAGCCTGGCTCGATGCCGGCGAAGACGGCGAGGCCTTCGTCGACCGCCATGCCGGGTCGGGCTTGGTGCTGACCCTGCAGCAAGGCATCAGCCATTACCTGGTCGCGCCCTGGGGCCCGGGCGCGAGCGAATTCCTGCAACTGGAGATCGAGGAGCTGCAGGAGGTCGCCAGCCATCCCCTCGCCGCCGCCGGCGACGCGCCGCTGACCGTGGAAGCGCTCCTCGACCGCCCGCCGCATTCGCCGGCGCCAACACCGATCGGCGCGCCGCGCTACGGCCTGCGCCGGCTCACCGACATCGCCCAGTTCGTCGAGCGCATCGCCGATCAGGCCGGCAAGCCGGCCCCCATCCTGCGCTTTCTCGCCGACTGGGAAGCGAGCAGCGCCGGCCCGCAGCGCCGCTTCTGCGACCACTGGGTGCTGGCGCTCAGCGAACACCTGGACCGCTACCGCCAGACGCGTTACGGCGCCGCTCCGGTTGCCGCCCACGCCCCGGCCTGGGGCGGCGTCCCCGGCCACCGCGGCACCGCGCTCGCCCGCGACCTGCACGACTTCGACCGCGCCGCCGGCTACGGCTTCGCCTGGTACTTCCACATGGTCAGCGGGCGGCGCGTACCGCACGCACTCGCCCCGCTGGTGGCGGGCGACCTCAACGACGGCATGGCGTATCTGCCCGAGCGCGACGCCCGCATCGTATTCCGCTGGGCGCACACCCCCTACACCCTGTGAGGGCGTGCGCTGTCGTGTCGGGCGCGGCACATTGTCGCCTTCCCGACAACGGCGGAAACCAAACTTTCCATTTATTTTCATCAGCTTGAAAAGCGCACGCGGCACGGCACGGCACTTGCTGCAACACCGTCATCCCTGCCGACGGAGTCCCCCACCGTGAAAGCCTCCGAAGTTGCCGCCCTGCTCGACGAGCCCGCGTGCGCCCACAACAAGAAGGAAAAGTCCGGCTGTGCCCGCCCCAAGCCCGGCGCCTCGGCCGGCGGCTGCGCCTTCGACGGCGCCCAGATCGCGCTGCTGCCAATCGCCGACGTCGCCCATGTGGTGCACGGCCCGATCGCCTGTGCGGGCAATTCTTGGGACAACCGCGGCACGCGCTCGTCGGGCCCGACGCTCTACAGGATCGGCATGACCACCGACCTCTCCGAACAGGACATCATCATGGGGCGGGCGGAAAAGCGCCTGTTCCACGGCATCAAGCAGGCGATCGACCGCCACGCGCCGGCGGCGGTGTTCGTCTACAACACCTGCGTGCCGGCGCTGATCGGCGACGACATCGAGGCGGTGTGCAAGGCCGCCGCCGAGCGCTGGGGGGTGCCGGTGGTGCCGATCGACTGCGCCGGCTTCTACGGCACCAAGAACCTCGGCAACCGCATCGCCGGCGAGGCCATGGTCAAGCACGTGATCGGCACCCGCGAGCCGGAACCGCTGCCGCCGGAGGCCGTCCCGCCCGGCATCACCGTGCACACCATCAACCTCATCGGCGAATACAACATCGCCGGCGAGCTGTGGCACCTCACCCCGCTGTTCGACGAACTCGGTCTCCGCATCCTCTGTACGCTGTCGGGCGATGCGCGCTTCCACGAGGTGCAGACCATGCACCGCGCCGAGGTGAACATGCTGGTGTGCGCGAAGGCGATGATCAACGTCGCGCGCAAGATGGAAGAGCGCTACGGCATTCCCTGGTTCGAGGGCAGCTTCTACGGCATCACCGACACCAGCCACGCGCTGCGCGAGATCGCCCGCATCGTCGGCGACGCGGATCTGATCGAACGCACCGAGAAGCTCATCGCGCGCGAGGAAAACCGTGTGCGCGCCGAACTCGACGTCTGGCGCCCGCGCCTCGCAGGCAAGCGCGTGCTGCTGTTCACCGGCGGCGTGAAGTCGTGGTCGGTAGTGTCGGCGCTGCAGGACCTGGGCATGAACGTGGTCGCCAGCGGCACCAAGAAATCCACCGAGGAAGACAAGGCCCGCATCCTCGAGCTGATGGGCGACAACACCCTCATGCTCGAGAGCGAGGGCGCGCGCGACCTGCTCAACGCGGTGTATGAACTGAAGGCCGACATCCTCATCGCCGGCGGCCGCAACCTCTACACCGCACTCAAGGCCCGCCTGCCCTTCCTCGACATCAACCAGGAACGCGAATTCGGCTACGCCGGCTATGAGGGCATGAAGGAGCTGGTGCGCCAGCTCGCGCTCACCCTGGAATCGCCGGTGTGGGCGGCGGTGCGCCGCCCGGCGCCGTGGACCCGCAAGGCGATGGTGGTCGCCGGCCCCGAGTTCGGCGACAGCCCGGATGCCGCCGATGCCACCGACGGCCAGGCGCACGCCCACCCCGCGCCCGCCGGCGCGGCGGCGGCCTGAGGCGCCCGCCATGGCCGAGATCATCCGTCACCCCAAGGCGCTCGCGGTCAACCCGCTGAAGTCTTCGGCACCCGCCGGCGCTGCGCTCGCCTTCCTCGGCATCAACCGCAGCATGCCGATGTTTCACGGTTCGCAGGGCTGCACCGCGTTCGCCAAGGTGTTCTTCGTGCGCCACTTCCGCGAGCCCATCCCGCTGCAGACCACCGCGATGGATCAGGTCGCCACGGTGATGAGCGCCGACGACAACGTGGTGCAGGCGCTCGCCACCGTGTGCGGCAAGAGCAAGCCGGCGCTGGTCGGGCTGGCCACCACCGCGCTGTCCGAGACCCAGGGCAGCGACATCGCCCGCCTGGTGAAGGAGTTCCGCACCGGCTTTCCCGAGTTCGGCCACATCCCGGTCGCGGCGGTAAACACCCCGGACTTCACCGGTTGCCTCGAAACCGGCTACGCCGCCGCGGTCAAGGGCATCCTCGAAGCCACCGTGCCGCATACCGCCGGCAGCGGCCTCGCCGGCCGCCGCAAGAAGCAGGTCAATCTGCTGCTCGGCAGCCACCTGACCCCGGGCGACGTCGAGGCGATCAAGGAGTGGGTCGAAGCCTTCGGCCTGCGCCCGCTTGCGGTGCCCGACCTCGCCGACGCGCTCGACGGCCACCTGATCGCCGAGGACACCATTCCGGTCACCCTCGGCGGCACCCCGGTGAGCGAGCTCGCCACCCTGGGCGAAGCCGCGGCGACGCTGGTCGTCGGCCGCGCGCTGAAAGGCGCCGCCGACCTGCTGGCCGAGCGCAGCGGCGTGCCCGACCACCGCTTCGACGGCCTGATGGGGCTGGACGCCTGCGACCGCTTCACCCAGACCCTGGCCGAGATCGCCGGCGTGGCGGTGCCGGACAAGCTCGAACGCCAGCGCGCCCAGCTGCAGGACGCGATGGTCGATACCCACTTCATGACCGGCCTGCGCCGCGTCGCGCTCGCAGCCGACCCCGACCTGCTGCTGCAGCTCGGCACCCTGTTCGCCGGCATGGGCAGCGAGATCGTCGCCGCGGTATCACCGGTCCGCGCCGCCGCGCTGAGCGAGATCGCCGGCGCCGCGCAGGTCCATGTCGGCGACCTCGAAGACCTCGAAGACCTTGCCCGTGCGCGCCACGCCGAGCTGCTCGTCGGCAACTCGCACGTGCTCGCCGCCGCCGACCGGCTCGGCCTGCCGCTGCTGCGCGCCGGCATGCCGCAGTACGACCTCGTCGGCGGCTACTGCAAGACCTGGGTGGGCTACCGGGGAACCCGGCAGGCCCTGTTCGACATCGCCAACCTGGTGCTGCAACAGCATGAGTCCATCCCCTCGCATCGATCCCGCCTCCGCCCCCAACCCGCCCCCCGCCCCGCGCCGTCGCCAGCTGCGGCTGGTGGGCACTGAGACGGCGGCGCCGATCATGGACGGGGTCCGCATCGCCTTCGCCAGCACCGACCGCAGCACGGTGAACCAGCACTTCGGCTCCGCCGAGGCCTTCGTCGTGTTCGAGGTCGGCGCCGACGGCGCGCAGCTCGTCGAGGTCACCGAGTTCCTCGACACCGCGCAGGACGGCAACGACAACAAGCTGCCGGCCAAGATCGCCACGCTCGCCGGCTGCGCCGCGGTGTACTGCCTCGCGGTCGGCGCCTCGGCGGTCAAGCAGCTGCTCGCCGCCGGCGTGCAGCCGGTGCGCGTCGAAGAGGGCAGCGTCATCGAACAGCTCATCGGCGACATCCGTCACGAACTGGCGAGCGGCCCCGGCGGCTGGCTGGCGAAGGCGCAGCAGGCCCGCCAGCCGGCCGACCGCAGCCGTTTCGACGCCATGGAGGCCGAGGGGTGGTCGGAATGATGCGGCGCAGCGGCCGCGTCGTCGCCGCCCGCCACGGCGAACTGGTGGTGCGCTTCGAGGGCGCCACCGCCTGCGGCCAGTGCCGCGCGCGCACGGTCTGCGGCAGCGGCGCCACCACCGACCTCGTGCTCGCGGCCGCGTCCTGCGCCGGCCGCGTCGGCGACGAAGTCATGGTCGACATCGACGCCGCCACCGCGGTGCGCGCGCTCGCGGTCGCCTACCTGCTGCCGGTGCTCGCCCTCGCCGGCGGCATGGGCCTGGGCAGCGCGCTCGGCCTGACCGAACCCGGTATCGCCGCATTCAGCTTCGCCGGTCTGGGCTTGGGCCTGGTCGCCTCGCGCCGCCTCGGCCGCCACCCCGCCCTGCATCCCGCCCCGCGGCTCGCCGCGACCGATTTCCCCTCCGAGGAGTAGCCCGATGATCACCATCGACACCCACCCCGCGCCGGCCCCGGCGCTGACCCCCGATCTGGCCGACACCGACTTCATCAAGGAGATGAACCGCCAGACCCGCGCCCTCGACAGCTACGGCACCTACGACGGCTGGCCCACCGAGCGCGTGCTCGCGCCCTACATCCTGACCAAGGAACAGCGCCGCCAGATTCCGGTGGTGGGCGATCCCGACGACGTCACCCTCGCCCGCGTGAAGGCCTTCCACAACGCGATCGCGGCACTGATCGAGAAGGAATGCGGGCTGATGGCGGTGCCGATGATCAACATCACCCACGAAGGCTTCGGCCGCGGCCTGATCACCGTCGGCAAGCTGGTGGTGCTCGACCGCACGCTGCGCGACGTGCATCGCTTCGGCTTCGACTCCTACTCGAAGATGAAGGACGAGGCCGACAAGCACCTCGCGGTCGCCCTCGAGATCATCGGCAAGTACCCCGACGTCGCCGGACTGTGAGGCTGGCGATGAGCGAGGACGAACTGAAGGCGCTGGACAAGGAAGTACGCAAGCTCAAGCGCATCGCGCAGGAATGGGCGTCGCAGCTGCACGACCTGGTGGAAGACCGCCTGCCCGCCGACTACGAGGCCCTGCCCGCCATCGCCCAATCCACCTACGACGCCTGTCAGGCCTGGGCCGAGGCCAGCCGTCGCCTGAACTCGGCCACCTGAACTCGGCCACCGCCGCCGACTGAGCGGCGCCCCCTTATCACCCATCGAGGACCATCGCCCATGTCACGCATCGGCATCTTCTACGGCAGCAGCTCCGGCGTCACCAAAGGCGTTGCGGAAAAACTCGCGGACCAGCTCGGCGCCGAGCGCTGCGACCTGTACAGCATGGAAGAGGACTTCGTCGATTTCGACGAAATGCTCGACTACGACCATCTCCTGTTCGGCTGCTCGACCTGGGGCTCGGGCGAGGTGCAGAACGACTGGCGCGACCCGCTGCTCGATCTCGACAACGACAAGCCGGACTTCTCGGGCAAGACCATCGCGTTGTTCGGCGCCGGCGACTTCGTGTCGCACGGCGAGCAGTTCGTCAGCGCGCTCGGCATCCTGCACGACAAGTTCAAGGCCCGCGGCGCCACCCTGGTCGGCGCCTTTCCGACCGCGGGCTACACCTACAAGTACTCCTTCGCCGAACGCGACGGCGTGTTCGTCGGCCTGCCCTTCGACGAGGTCAACGAGGCCGACAAGACCGACGAACGCCTCGCGCGCTGGCTCGCCGTGCTGCAGGACAGCTTCCCGGTCGCCGCCGAAGCCTGATCGCCGCCCCGCAGCGAGCCGTTGGCCACGCCCCGGCGTGGCCTCGCTCGCGCGCCCGCGCGTCCCCGCGTGCCCCTCCTCCTCCGCTCCGCCCGCCCATGCATCCGCTCGCCCTCATCCTCTATCACAAGCAGGCAACGAGCGCGCGCCTGCGCTTCGCCCGCTTCGGCGACAGCATGCTCGCCGCGCGCCTCGACCTCGCCACCGATGCCGCGCCGCACCCCGGCGCCCTGCTCGGCGCCGCCGCCGACCGTCTCGGCCTGCCCGTCGGCGAACTGCGCATCGACCCCGAGTTCCATGGCCGCCTGCTCGCCGCCAGCGGCAGTGCCAGCGTCTGGCTGGGCGAACTGCTGGCCACCGACCCGCCGTTCGCCGCGGTCGAAGCTGCCGGCGGCCGCTTCGTGCTGCTCACCGAACTGCACGGCATTCCCACCCCCGAGCGCGACCTGATGCGCGCGGTGTACGAACACGTGCTCGGTTGAGCCCCCACGCTTGTCGCAAAGCCGACAAGCGTGCCTACACGTTCATTACACGACACCGCGCCCGGCAAAATAAGTGCTGTAAATCATCAGCTTGAGGATGAATCCGGGGTGGCACGGGGCTTGCAAAAGTGAAGGCAGAGCCAGCCCAACCCCAGGAGAACCGAACATGCTCAAGCTCACCCCCACCGCCATCAAGGCCGTCAGCCGCTTCATCTCCTCCGCCGCCGATCCGGTCGCCGGGCTGCGCATCCATGTCCAGGGCGGCGGCTGCTCCGGCCTGCAGTACGGCATGAAGCTCGAGGCCGAGAAGGCCGAGGACGACGTCGTCGTCGAAATCGACGGCATCACCCTGCTGGTCGATCCCTACTCCGCGCCCATGCTCGACGGCGTCACCGTGGATTTCGTCGACTCGCTGACCGGCTCGGGCTTCAAGTTCGAGAACCCGAACGCCACTGCCGGCTGCGCCTGTGGCCAGTCCTTCTCCGCCTGAGCGCCGGGAGCTACCGCCATGTGGGACTACTCCGATACCGTCAAGGAACACTTCTACAACCCGCGCAACGCCGGCCCCATGGCCGACGCCAACGCCATCGGCGAGGTCGGCTCGATCTCCTGCGGCGACGCGCTGCGGCTGATGCTGAAAGTGGACCCCGCCAACGAGACCATCCTCAACGCCTCGTTCCAGACCTTCGGCTGCGGCTCGGCGATCGCCTCCAGCTCGGCGCTCACCGAGATCATCAAGGGCAAGACCCTGGCGCAGGCCCTCGACGTCTCCAACCAGGACATCGCCGACTTCCTCGGCGGTCTGCCGCCGGAAAAGATGCACTGCTCGGTGATGGGCCGCGAAGCCCTGCAGGCCGCGGTCGCCAACTACCGCGGCGAGGAATGGAAGGACGACCACGAAGAAGGCGCGCTGATCTGCAAGTGCTTCGCGGTGGACGCGGTGATGATCGAGGACACCATCCGCGCCAACAACCTGTGCTCGGTCGAGCAGGTCACCAACTACACCAAGGCCGGCGGCGGCTGTTCGTCCTGCCACGAAGGCATCGAGGACATCCTCGCCAAGGTGCTGGCCGAGCGCGGCGAAACCTTCAAGGCCGCGCCGCCGCCGGAAAAAAAGGCGCCGGGCAAGATGAGCACGCTGGAGCGCATCCGCAAGATCGAGCAGGTGATCGAGAAGGCCCGCCCCAACCTGCAGCGCGACCACGGCGACATCGAGCTGGTCGACGTCGATGGCAAGAACATCTACGTGTCGATGAAAGGCGCCTGCGCCGGCTGCCAGATGGAGGCCGCCACCCTGGGCGGCGTGCAGGCGCAGCTGATCGAGGCGCTCGGCGAACTGGTGAAGGTGATCCCGGTGAAAGCCACCGCTCGCCTCGCGCCCAACGCGCTGCCGGCCTGAGCCGCGGCGCCCCGCCCCCAGCCGAAACACCCCCACCCGGACACAGGCCCGCCGCGCGCCCACGAGGACGCGGCCGGGCCGGCGCCAGCCCCGCGGAGAGCACGATGAGCATCCCCAACCTGACCCCCATCTACCTCGACAACAACGCCACCACCCGCTGCGCCCCGGAAGCGGTGACGGCGATGCTGCCCTACTTCACCGAACAGTTCGGCAACCCCTCGTCGATGCACAGCTTCGGCGCCAAGGTCGGCCATGCCACCAAGGC
>JAEWVQ010000163.1 GCA_023459095.1 Pseudomonadota bacterium
GTGGCCAGGGTTTCGTGGCCGCGGCGATGGGATTCGGGAATGATCTCGTGGCTGACCACGAACAGCATCGCGCCTGCCGCGCCCGCCAGGCCCCAGGGCAGCAGGGCGGTGGAGGCGCTCACCATCATCGACCCGGCGATCGCGGCAATTGGCTCGATCAAACCGGACACCGAGGCTACGGCGAAGGCGAACAGGCGGCTGTAGCCGGCGGTGACCAGGGCAATGGCGACGATCAGGCCTTCGGGCACGTTCTGCAGCGAGATGCCGGTGGCCACCGCGTCGCCGCTGCCCGCTGCGGCCGCGGTCATGGTGCTGGCGACGCCGATGGCAAGACCTTCCGGGATGTTATGCACCGCGATCGCGAACACGAACAACCACACCGCGCCGGCGCTGCGCCCGCCGTGCGGGGCGTGGGTGTGGGGGAGGGCGCGATCCAGGGCGAGGAGGAGCGCGGCGCCGAGCGCGAGCGCGGTGCCGACCCGCAGCGTCGCGGCGGCGTCCGAGGCGCCCTGCGCCTGGGCAGCATCGAACGCGGGGAGGAGTAGCGAGAACACGCTCGCGGCCAACATTACGCCGGCGCCGAAGCCGAGCAGCAGGCCTTGCGCACCGGCGCCGATGCGGCGCGTTGCCAGCAGCGGCAGGGCGCCGAGCGCGGTAGCGGCAGCGGCCATGGCGCCGCCGGCAAGCGCGTCGGCGTGGCCTTGAAGGCCGCTGACTGCTTGGGTGGCGAGGATCGCGAGGCCGGTGAGGGCGATCAGCCAGCCGGCGATCGCGCGCAGGGCGCCGCCTGCGCTGGCGGGCTGATAGTGGAAGCGGGCAACTCTGGCAACCATGATCGGGCTCCTGGGTGGGCGGAGCGGTCGTGCCGCGCCGGTGATCCCACTATGGCGCGACCCGGGTCATAGTTCCAATTGAATGATTCAAATCAATCGATAGTTATTCTTGAGATCAACCGGCCGGTCGGCGATAGCCGCCGGGCACCCCGTTCGGCGCCATCACCAGTTGCCACAACTGCGTGCTGCGTGCGCGGAAGGTGCCGGCGCAGGCGAGCAGGTAGTAGCGCCACATGCGGTGGAAGCGCTCGCCGTAGCGTTCGGCGAAGCGCGGCCAGGCGGCCTCGAAGCGGGCGTGCCAGGCCATCAGCGTGCGGTCGTAGTCGGCGCCGAAGTTATGCACGTCCTCGATGACGAAGGCGTGTTCGGCGGCGTCGGCGATCTGACCGAGTGCGGGCAGGTCGCCGTTGGGGAAGATGTAGCGGTCGATCCATGGATCGGTCACGGTGCGGCGCAGGTTCTTGCCTATGGTATGCAGCAGGAACAGGCCGTCGTCGGCGAGGCAGCGGCGCGCGACGTCGAAGAACGCGCGGTGGTTCTTGCGGCCGACATGCTCGAACATGCCCACCGAGGCGACGCGCTCGAAACGCTCGTCGCCGGCGCGACCGCAGTCGCGGTAATCCATCAGGCGGAACTCCACCGGCAGGCCGGCGCAGCGCTGGCGTCCGTACTCCGCCTGTTCGCGCGAGATGGTCAGTCCGACGCAGATCACGCCATAGCGTTCGGCGGCGTACTTCATCAGACTGCCCCAGCCGCAGCCGATGTCGAGCAGGCGCATGCCGGGGCGCAGGCCGAGCTTGCGGCAGATGAGGTCGAGTTTGGCGCGCTGCGCCTCCTCCAGCGTCGTGGCCTGGGCCCAGTAGCCGCAGGTGTAGGCCATGTGGCCGTCGAGCATGGCTTCGAAGAATTCGTTGCCGGTGTCGTAATGGACCTCGCCCACCTGCCAGGCGCGGCGCATGTCCTGCAGGTTGAGCAGGCGCGCGCGCACGCTCTGGAGCGCGAGCGCGGCGCGTGCGGTGACCTTCTCGTCGAGGCGGGCGGCGAGTGCCCGCGCGATGAAGCCGTCGAGTTGGCGGCAATCCCACCAGCCGTCCATGTAGCTCTCGCCCAGACCGAGGCTGCCCTGGGCGAGGGTGCGCTCCGCGGTGCGCGGGTCGTGGACGGTGATGTCCCAGGGGCGGTCGCCGTTGACGCGGACGTCGGCGTCGGCGAGCAGGTGGGTGAAGAGGCCGAGGGCGCCGAGGGCGCCGTTGCTGCGTTGTCGGTCGCGTGTGGCCGAGTCGGTGAGGGAGGGGGTGTGCTCCATGGGGACCTCCATTCCGTCTGGGGTGGGGGTGCGCACGCCGCCGGCGGCGCATGGGGCGTCATCCGTCCGGGCTCGGGTTGCTGCATTCACTATGGCAGGGCCGCAGGTATTTCGCTGAGGGGCTGGTGCTGCGCGTGTGACCCGTGCCCGGTCGCCGCGCCCGTCGACCGACGGGGGCGGCGACCGGGCAGGCTCAGGCGGCGAGGGCGTAATCGGCGCAGATCGCGCACAGCAGGTCGATGACGGACTGGAAGTCTAAGGGCTGCGGGTCCATGACGCGGTCTCCACGAATGGCCGGGGGGCGACGAATGAAGCATAGAAGCCGCGGTTCCGCTGCTCAAATGGATTGGCTGCATGCCGCTCATTGGTGCGCGCTATCGAGGTGGTCGGCGCGGATCGTGGCCGGCGCGGGGCGATGCCTCTGCTAGAATCCTGCCCCATGAATTACCAGGTTCTCGCGCGCAAATGGCGGCCGAAGTCCTTCGCGACCTTGGTCGGTCAGGATCACGTCGTCCGGGCGCTCAGCCATGCGCTGACCACCGGCAGGCTGCATCACGCCTGGCTGTTCACCGGCACGCGGGGCGTGGGCAAGACCACGATCAGCCGCATCCTGGCGAAGGCGCTCAATTGCGAGACCGGGGTCACCGCCGAACCCTGCGGGCAGTGCGAGGCCTGCCGCGCGATCGATGCCGACCGCTTTCCCGACTACGTGGAAATGGATGCGGCCTCGAACCGCGGCGTCGAGGACATGGCTGCGCTGCTCGACAAGGCGGTGTATGCGCCGGTGCAAGGGCGCTACAAGGTCTACATGATCGACGAAGTGCATATGCTTACCGGTCATGCCTTCAACGCCATGCTGAAGACGCTCGAGGAACCGCCGGAACACGTCAAGTTCATCCTCGCCACCACCGATCCGCAGAAAATTCCGGTCACCGTGCTGTCGCGCTGCCTGCAGTTCAATCTCAAGCAGATGCCGCAGGGCCACATCGTCGATCATCTGAGCCGCATCCTCGACGCCGAGCAGGTGCCGTTCGAGCCCGGCGCGCTGCGCCACCTCGCCAAGGCTGCGGCCGGCTCGATGCGCGATGCGCTGTCGCTGCTCGATCAGGCGATCGCGCATGGCGCGGGCAAGGTCGAGGAGGGGCAGGTCACCCACATGCTGGGCACGGTGGGGGACGATCATCTGTATGCGGTGCTCGACGCGCTCGCCGCCGGCGACGTGGCCGCGCTTCTCGCGGTGGCCGACGGCATGGAGGCGCGCAGCCTGTCGTTCGACGCCGCGCTGCAGGCGCTGGCGACCCTGCTCGGGCGTATCGCGCTCGCCCAGTTCGCGGCGGCGGCGATCACCGACGACGCCGAGCGCCAGCGCCTGGCGCCGCACATCGCCCATTTCGACGCCGAATACCTGCAACTCGCCTATCAGATCGCGATCCACGGTCGCGAGGAGCTCGCGCTCGCCCCCGACGACTACACCGGGTTTGCGATGACCCTGTTGCGTCTGCATGCCTTCCGCCCCGAGCAGCCGCCAGCGCTGGGTTCAGCCGCCGCGGCGGGCGGTGCCGGCGGCGCCCGTTTGCTGTCCGCTGGTGCCGCACCGGCGGTTGCGGCGACGCCGGCCGTCGGGCAGGCGGTGGGCGGCGGGCGCGCATCGCCATCCGTGGAAGCGGGGTCCGCTGCCGCGCCGCGAAGCGTGTCGGTGGCATCGACGCCCGTCGTGGCCGCCGCCTCCGCCGCACCGTCACGCGACATTCCGCCGTGGGAGGATCTGCCGCCGGAGGCGCTCGCTCTCGGTGATCCGCTCGCCGATGGGGGACGCGATGAAGCCGGGCGTGGGGCCGACGACGGCGGTGCCGACTTCGCACCCAGGTCGCGCGCCGCGGCGCCGGTGGTGCAGCCGGAGACTGCTGCGGTCGCCGTTGCTGCGCCGCCGATGGTGGCGGCCGGCGAGGGCGGAGAGCAGGGCGGCGACGCGCTTCACGCTGCCTTCGCTGACGGCGACTGGCGCGCGGTGATCCGCGCCCTTGGCCTCGGTGGGCTGGTGCGCGAATTCGCCCAGCACTGCGAATGGGTCGGCTGTGTCGACGAGGTGCTGACCTTGCGTCTGGCCGACACCCACCGCCATCTGCTCGAAATGAACCGGGCCGCGGTCGAGCGCGTGCAGGAGACGCTCGGTGCCGCGCTCGGGCGGGCGTTGCGCATCCGCATCGATGTCGGCACGATCGCCGGCGAGACGCCGGCGCAGCGCGACGAGATCGAACGCCGTGCGCGTCACGCCGAAGCGGTCGCCGCGCTGGAGTGCGATCCTTTCGTGCGCGAGTTGATCGAACGCTTCGACGCCACCCTCGTCGAAGCCACGGTCCGCCCCCTGCAGGCCGCGCCCTGAGGCGCGGCCGCACGCTTTCCTTCCTACTTTCCACTTGTCGACGGAGACACGATCATGATGAAAGGCGGCATTGCCGGCCTGATGAAGCAGGCCCAGCAGATGCAGGACAACATGAAGAAAATGCAGGACCAGCTCGCCAGCGTCGAGGTCGAGGGCCAGTCGGGCGCGGGCATGGTCAAGGTCGTGATGACCTGCAAGCACGATGTGCGTCGGGTCAGCATCGACGAGTCGGTGATGGACGACAAGGAAATGCTCGAGGATCTGGTCGCCGCAGCGCTCAATGATGCGGTGCGCAAGGTCGAGTCCACCACGCAGGAGCGGATGGCCGGCTTCACCGCCGGGCTGAACCTGCCTCCCGGCTTCAAACTGCCGTTCTGATCCGCTGCGCGCGGGCGCAATGCCCGCGCCTCTCTCGACGATGACCACCTCCACGCTCGACGAACTGATCGATGCCCTGCGCTGCCTGCCCGGGGTCGGCCCCAAGTCCGCCCAGCGCATGGCCTTTCATCTGCTCCAGCGCGATCAGCGTGGGGCCGGGCGGCTGGCGCGCGCGCTCGGCCATGCGCTCGAGGTGTTGCGCCACTGCGAGCGTTGCAACGCCTTCGCCGAGGATGCGGTGTGTCCGCGCTGCGCCAATCCGCGCCGTGACGCGCGTCAGCTGTGCGTGGTCGAGATGCCCGCCGATCTGGCGATGATCGAGCAGACGCGCTCCTACGACGGCATGTATTACGTGCTGATGGGGCGGTTGTCGCCGCTCGACGGCATCGGGCCGCGGGAACTCGGGCTCGAACGCCTGATCGCGCGCGCCGCCGACGGCGTGGTCGAGGAGGTCATCCTCGCCACCAACTTCACCAACGAGGGCGAGGCCACCGCGCATACGCTGGCGACCCTGCTGAGCGCGCGCGGCATCCGCGTCAGCCGGCTGTCGCGCGGCGTGCCGGTGGGCGGCGAGCTCGAGCACATCGATACCGGCACGATCGCCCAGGCGCTCGCCGAGCGGCGCGCGCTGTAAGCCGGGGCTTTCGTGTTGCGGCGCGCAAATCGGTTGCCGCATAACCCATTCCGCTATCCGTCCATTGCCCTGAAAGCCTTGTGCTGTCAGGGTGTTGCGCCTTTTCCCTTTCTCTGCTGCAGTGACTCCGTTATAATCCTGCGGTTTTTGTATCCGGGTCTTTCGTTTTCCTTTCAGGGAAGAGGGTCATGAGCGTTGATCAAAAGATGGACAGCGGCCGCCGCAGCTTGCTGCTGGCGACGTCGGCTGCCGGTGGCGTTGCCGCCGTGGCGACGGCGGTGCCGTTTGTCGCCAGTCTGACGCCTTCCGAGCGCGCCAAGGCAGCAGGTGCGCCGGTCGAGGTGGATGTGGGTAAGCTCGCTCCGGGCGAGATGATGACGGTGGAGTGGCGGGGCAAGCCGGTATGGATCCTGCGCCGGACCGAGGAGATGCTGGCCTCGCTGGAGAAGTCCGAGCCCAGCGTGAGCGATCCCGAGTCCGCCAAGCCGATGCAGCCCGAGTACGCGAAGAACAAGCATCGTTCGATCAAGCCCGAGTACCTGGTGGCGGTCGGCATTTGCACCCACCTCGGCTGCTCGCCGTCGGAGAAGTTCAAGGCCGGTGCCGAAGGCGGCATGGGTGCGGACTGGCCGGGCGGTTTCCTGTGCCCCTGTCACGGCTCGATCTTCGATCTCGCCGGGCGCGTCTACAAGAGCATGCCGGCGCCGGATAATCTCGAGATTCCGCCGCACAAGTATCTCGCGGACACCACCATCCTCGTCGGTGAAGACGGAAAGGCCTAAGCGATGACGACCAAATCCCAAGCCTTGCTGAACTGGGTCGACGAGCGTTTTCCGCTGACCTCGTCGATCAAGGGCCACCTGACCGAATACTACGCGCCGAAGAACTTCAACTTCTGGTACTTCTTCGGCTCGCTCGCGCTGCTGGTGCTGGTCATCCAGATCCTCACCGGCATCTTCCTGGTGATGCACTACAAGCCGGATGCGTCGCTCAACGCCGCCGGCGTGCCGGTGGCCTTCGCCAGTGTCGAGTACATCATGCGCGACGTGCCGGGTGGGTGGCTGATCCGCTACCTGCACTCCACCGGGGCCTCGGCGTTCTTCGTCGTTGTGTACCTGCACATGTTCCGCGGCCTGCTCTACGGTTCCTACCGCAAGCCGCGCGAGCTGATCTGGATCTTCGGCACCCTGATCTTCCTGGTGCTGATGGCCGAAGCCTTCATGGGCTATCTGCTGCCGTGGGGGCAGATGTCGTTCTGGGGCGCGCAGGTGATCGTGAACCTGTTCTCGGCGATTCCGGTGATCGGTCCGGACCTGTCGCTGGTGATCCGCGGTGACTACGTCGTGTCCGACGCCACGCTGAACCGCTTCTTCTCCTTCCACGTCATCGCCGTGCCGCTGGTGCTGATCGGCCTCGTCGCCGCGCACATCGTGGCGCTGCACGAAGTCGGCTCGAACAACCCCGACGGCGTCGAGATCAAGAAGAAGAAGGACGCCAACGGCATTCCGCTCGACGGCATTCCGTTCCATCCGTACTACACGGTGAAGGACATCGTCGGCGTGGTCGCCTTCCTGTTCTTCTTCAGCGCGGTGGTGTTCTTCGCGCCCGAAGGCGGCGGCTACTTCCTCGAGTTCAACAACTTCATTCCGGCCGACCCGCTGAAGACGCCGCCGCACATCGCGCCGGTGTGGTATTTCACGCCGTTCTACTCCATCCTGCGCGCGGTCACCTACCCGCTGTTCGGGCTGGATGCGAAGTTCTGGGGTGTGGTTGCGATGGGGGCGTCGGTGGTGATCATCGCCTTCCTGCCGTGGCTCGACCGCAGTCCGGTGAAGTCGGTGCGCTACAAGGGCCCGATTTTCAAGTTCGCGCTCGTCGTGTTCGTGATCTGCTTCTTCATCCTCGGCTACCTCGGCGTGCTGCCCCCGACCCCGGGCCGTACCCTGGTGTCGCAGATCTGCTCGGTGCTGTATTTCGCCTTCTTCCTGGCGATGCCTTGGTACAGCAAGCTCGACAAGTGCAAACCCGAACCGGAAAGGGTGAATTTCAAATGAACTCCCGTTTTCTCAAGCTCATCAAGCGTGTGGCTGCGGTCGCGCTGTTCGCTCCGGCGATGGCGCTGGCCGCCGGTGCCGAGCTGCATCTGGACAAGGCCCCGGTCAGCAAGGACCCCGCCGCCCTGCAGCATGGCGCGAAGCTGTTCGTGAATTACTGCCTGAGCTGTCACAGCGCGTCCTATCTGCGTTACAACCGGCTCCAGGACATCGGCCTGTCCGAGCAGCTGATTCGCGACAACCTGATGTTCACCGGCGACAAGGTCGGCGACCTGATGAAGATCGCGATGCAGCGTGACGACGCCAAGGTGTGGTTCGGTGCCGCCCCCCCCGACCTCACCGTGGTTGCGCGCTCGCGCGCGTCCGAGTTCGGCAGCGGCGCCGACTGGCTGTATACCTACCTGCGCCAGTTCTACCGCGATCCGGCACGCCCGACCGGCTGGAACAACGTCGTGTTCGAGAACGTCGGCATGCCGCACGCGCTGTGGGAACTGCAGGGCGAGCAGGTCGCCAAGGTGACCCAGAACGCCGACGGCTCCAAGCACGTCACGCTCGAACTCGCCAAGCCGGGGCTGCTGTCCGCCCAGGATTACGACAAGGCAATCGCCGACCTCGTGTCCTTCATGGTGTGGATGGGCGAGCCGGTGGCCGAGAAGCGCCGGGCCATCGGCGCCGTGGTGCTGATTTTCCTCGCGGGCCTGTTCGTGCTGTCCTACGCTCTGAAAAAGGCGTACTGGAAGGACATTCATTGAGAGCTGCGGTGACGGGCCGCGAGGCCTGAAGACCGATTTTCGCCTGACGCACCACGCGATGCCGCGTGGTGCGGTTTTGCTTTTTGTATCCGGAGTCGCAACATCATGATGAATCTTTATTCCGGCACGACCGATCCCTTCAGTCACCGCTGCCGGATCGTGCTCTACGAGAAGGGCATGGATTTCGAGGTGATCGATGTCGACCTCTACAACAAGCCCGAGGACATCGCCGTCATCAACCCGTACAACCGGGTGCCGGTGCTGGTCGATCGCGACCTCGTGCTGTACGAGTCGAACATCATCAACGAGTACATCGACGAGCGCTTCCCGCATCCCCAGCTGATGCCGCCCGACCCGATCATGCGTGCGCGTGCCCGCCAGTTGCTGCACACCTTCGAGCACGAGATGTTCTCGCACATCGAGGCGCTGGAAGCGAATCAGAAGGGGACCGACAAGAATCGCGCCCACGTGCGCGACCAACTCGCCCAGCTGGCGCCGATCTTCACCAAGCAGAAGTTCATGCTCGGCGACGAGTTCTCCATGCTCGACGTGGCGATCGCGCCGCTGTTGTGGCGTCTCGAGCATTACGGCATCGAGCTGCCGAAGGCCGCGGCGCCGGTGATGAAGTACGCCGAACGCATCTTCAGCCGTCAGGGCTTCATCGACGCCCTGACGCCGTCCGAAAAGGTCATGCGCCGCTGACCAGCGACAGGCATGCCGGGCGTCCGCGCTCCGGCATGCCGCCCCCGGAGTGCCATGTCTATCGTTTCGACCAAGCCTTACCTGATGCGCGCCATTTACGAGTGGTGCGTCGATCAGGGCTTCACCCCCTATCTCGCCGCCGTTGTCGACGAACACACCCGGGTCCCGCCCGGCTATGCGCGTGAAGGCCAGATCGTGCTCAACGTCGGCGGCGATGCCACCCATCAGCTGCAGATGGGCAACGATGTCGTCACCTTCCAGGCGCGCTTCAACGGCGTCGCCCACGTGCTGTCGATTCCGGTGGCCAATGTGCTCGCCATCTACGCGCGCGAGAACGGCCAGGGCATGGCCTTCGAAGCGGGTGGAGACGCCGCCGCGGAGGATGCCGGCGAGGCCGAGGAAATGGGCGCGCCGCTTCCCGCCGAGCCCGACGATACACCCCCGCCGCCGCCGCGCGGCAGTCATCTGAAGCGCATCAAATAGCGCGCGTGCCCCGCACCGCCGGCGCTCAGGTCGTGCGCAGCCCGGCGGTGCCGGGGCGGACCGCGCTCAGCTGCGCGCCATAGAGCTGCCTGAGACGGCGCGCCATCGCCGCCGCCGTCCAGTGCTGGGCGTGGCGCTGGGCCTGATCGCCGAGCGCAGCGAGCGTGGCGGTGTCGTTCAGCAGGGTGGCGACGATGGCGGCGAACGCAGCCGGGTCGTCGGGCGCAATGCGGCAGCCGTGCTCGCCGGCGAGAATGTCGCGTGTGCCCATTTCCGCCAACGCCACCACCGGCGTGCCCAGCGCCATCGCCTCGAGCAGGACCAGCCCCTGGGTCTCGGTGCGCGAGGCGAACACGAACAGGTCGGCGGCGCGATAGCAGTCGTGCAGTTCGCTGTGGCGGTCGAGGTAGCCGAGGAAGCGCACATGGTGCTCGAGCCCGCGGCGTCGTTTCTGTTCGCGCAGGCTCGCCAGCGCGGGGCCTTCTCCGGTCACCAGCAGCAGGATGCGGTCGTCGTCGCGGCGCAGGCGGTCGACGACGTCGAGCAGGAAGCCGATGTTCTTCTCGTGCGCGACACGGCCGACGAACAACAGCAGCCGCCGGTCCTTGCCGATGCCGTAGCGGCTGCGAAAGTAGCAGCCGTCGCCGCCGTGGAACTGGCGCTGCGGCAAACCGGTGGGCAGGATGTGGAGCGGGCGCGATACGCCGTAGCGGGTGAGGGCATCGGCCATCGCCTGCGAGGGGACGAACACCGCATCGAGCGCGTTGCACTGTTGTCGCGACATCCGCCGCGCCAGGCGGCGCAGCCAGTCGCGCGGTACGAACGGCACGTAGTGGGCGAGGTATTCCTCGAAGAAGGTGTGATAGGTGGCGACACAGGGCAGGCCGAGGCGGCGGGCAAGGTCGACGCCGGCGTAATGGGCGGCGAAGGGGGTGTGGATGTGCACCAGATCGAACTTGCGCGCGCGCAGCGTCTCCAGTTGCGCGTCGATCGCGCCGCGCCGCATCAGGCGGTCTTCCGGGTCGAGCGGCACGAGGCGCGACGGGATGCGGATCAACTCGTCGCCGCGCGCGGCATCGTCGGGATAGTCCGGGGCGACGAGCGTGCTGCGCACCCCGTCCTCGCGCAGCGCGTCGCGGAGAGTCTCGATGGAGGTGCTGACCCCGTTGATGCGGGGAAAGTACACGTCCGACAGCATCAGGATGTTCATGGCCGGGCCGACGAAGGAGTGGGGGCCAATCTAGGCGATCGAGGTGACGGTTTCGTTGCAGGCGCCGTCCGCGCGCTGGCGGCCTTGACGCCGGGCAAGCCGGAAACGCCGATTTCGAGGTATAACGCCGCCTGTCCGCGCCTGATGGTCAGGCCGCACCGAACACGGAGGAATGACGATGCCCGTCATGCAATGGACCGAGCAGCTCGCGCTGGGGCTCGGCAAGATGGACAGCACCCATCAGGAGTTCGTCGAGCTCTACAACCTGCTCGCGACCGCCGACGCCGATGATTTCCTCGCGCGCCTCGATGCCTTCATCGCCCACACCGTCGACCATTTCGACATGGAGAACGGCTGGATGGAGCAGGTGAACTTTCCCGGCTGCCATCGCGCCGAGCACGACCGCGTGCTCGCGGTGATGCGCGACGTGCGGGCGCGGGTCGAGAACGGCGACGCCTTTCTCGGCCGCCGCCTGGTCGAGGAGCTGCCGGTGTGGTTCGAGAATCACGTCGGCGGCATGGATGCGGCGCTCGCCTTCCACCTCGAGAGCATCGGCTTCGATGTCGAGCATGGCAGGCCGCAAGCCGCTTCGGGCTGCGCCACCAAGCCAGCCGGCGGCGGCTGCGGCTGCGCGGCGCCGGTGCCGGCCGCGGGCGCCGAAGCCGCCGCCTGACACCGCCGTTGCCGACGGCGGCCTGTTCTTCAGCCGCGTCGGAACGGAAACGCCACCGCCGGCCGCTGGCCGCCCATCAGCTCGACGAGCGAGGCGGCCGAGCCGCAGGCCAGCGTCCACCCCAGGGTGCCGTGGCCGGTGTTGTACCAGAGATTGAGGAGGCGACTCTTGCCGATGATCGGCAGGTTGCTCGGCGTCGCCGGGCGCAGGCCGGCCCACAGCTGCGCTTGCTCGAGGTCGATCGCGCCCGGAAAGTGCGCCGCCGCCCAGTCGAGGATCGCGCGCCCGCGCTCGGCGCGTACCGTTGTGTCGTAACCGTTGAGCTCGGCGGTGCCGGCAATGCGCAGGCGGTCGCCGAGGCGGGAGCAGACGATGCGCCGCGACTCATCGGTGAGGCTGACCTCGGGGGCGCGCGCGGCATCGCGCACCGGCGCGGTGACCGAATAGCCCTTCACCGGATAAATCGGCAGGCGTTCGCCCAGCGGGGCGACCAGCGCGGGGCTGTAGCTGCCCATGCACAGCACATAGGCATCGGCGGTGAGCATGCCGCTGCGGCCGGCCGCATCGCGCACCTCGGCGCCATCGATCCGTCCCCCCGTGTGGGTCAGGCGCAGGACGCGCAGGCCGTAGTGAAAGCGCACGCCCTCGGCGGCGAGGCGCGCGGCGAGCGCCTGGGTGAAGCGGAAGGCGTCGCCGGATTCGTCGTGCGGGGCATAGAGTCCGCCGGCGAGCGGCGGGGTGCTCGTCGCCAGCGCCGGCTCGATGGCGACGCATTCTTCCGCGCTGCACACCCGTGCCTCGATGCCGAAGCGCGCGAGTTGCGCGGCGCGCTGCCCGGCGTGGCGGTATTCCGCGGCGCTCGGGAACAGGTGCAGGATGCCGCGTGTGCGCTCGTCGTAGTGCAGCCCGCTGGCCGCGCGCAGGGCCTGCAGCTCGCGCTGGCTGCGCACCGCCAGCGCGGCGATCGCCGCGGTGTTGCGGCGGGTGCGCCAAGGCAGGCATTCGCGCAAGAAACCGAGCGCCCAGCGCCACTGCGCACGCTCGGCGCGGGGGCGGAACAGCAGCGGGGCGTCTTCGCGGCCGAGCCAGCGCAGGGCGAGCAACGGTGCGGCCGGGTTGGCCCAGGGTTCGGGGTGGCTGACCGAGATCTGGCCGCCGTTGGCGAAGCTCGTTTCCAGCCCGGCGGCGGGTTGGCGGTCGATGAGGCTGACGCTGTAACCGGCCTCTTTCAGGAACCAGGCCGTGGTGACGCCGGTGACGCCGGCGCCGAGAACCATGACGTGCATAAGTAGTTGGGCTTTGGCGTGCGCGCGTACGGATGAGCGGATGGGGCCGTCCGACGCGGCAGAAGTTCCGCAAGGAGGCGGATGATAAACCCGGTGGGCGGTGCGCGTCCCGCCCGCGGTGCGCGGCGAGTGTTCCGCGGGATGCGCGGCGCGCCCGGAAGCAGGATAATCCGCCGGGTGGCATCCTGCCTTCCGTGTTCAACCGTTTGTGGAGTCCCCCATGCGTCGCGTCACCCTCACCCAGTTCCTGATCGAGCAGCAGCGCGCCGGTCGCATCACCGCCGACCTGCGCCTGCTGATCGAGGTCGTGGCCCGCGCGGTCAAGGCGATCAGCGTCAACGTGTCGAAGGGCGCGCTCGCCGGCGTGCTCGGCGAGGCCGGCACCGACAACGTGCAGGGCGAGGCGCAGAAGAAGCTCGACGTGATCGCCAACGAGATCCTGCTGCAGGCCAACGAGTGGGGCGGGCACCTCGCGGCGATGGCTTCGGAGGAAGTCGAGACCGTCTGCCAGATCCCGTTCGATTACCCGAAGGGTGGCTTCCTGCTGCTTTTCGATCCGCTCGATGGCTCGTCCAACATCGACGTCAACATCTCGGTCGGCACGATCTTCTCCGTGCTGCGCTATCCCGAAGGCGGCGGCGAGCCCACCGAGGCGAGTTTCCTGCAGAAGGGCACCGAGCAGGCCGCGGCCGGTTATGCGGTGTATGGGCCGTCTACGCAGTTCGTGCTCACCGTCGGCAACGGCGTGCACGGCTTCACCCTGGACCGCGAGATGGGCAGCTTCATCTACACCGCGCCCTACATGACGGTGCCCGACGACACCAAGGAATTCGCCATCAACGCTTCGAACATGCGCTTCTGGGAAAAGCCCGTGCAGCGCTATGTCGATGAGATGCTGCAGGGCAAGGAAGGGCCGCGCGGCAAGGACTTCAACATGCGCTGGGTGGCGTCGATGGTGTCCGACGTGCATCGCATCCTGACCCGCGGCGGCATCTTCATGTACCCGATGGACGAGAAGTGTCGCGCCCAGGGCGGCAAGCTGCGCCTGATGTACGAGGCGAACCCGATGGCGATGCTGATCGAGCAGGCCGGGGGCGCGGCCACCACCGGGCGCGAGCGCATCCTCGAGGTCCAGCCGGAGAAGCTGCATCAGCGCGTACCGGTGATCCTCGGCTCGAAGAACGAAGTCGAGCGGGTGACCGCCTATCATCTCGAGGGCTGAGCCCGCCGTGCGGTACCGCCTGCGCCGGTTCGGCACGGCGATGCTGTGCGCGCTCGCGCTCGGCGCCGGTGGCGGCGCGGCGGCGCAGGCGCGGGTCGCGGTCGAGCTGGAGGCGCCGGGCGAGGTGCGCGAATTGCTCGAACGCCATCTCCGCCTGCTCGCGCGCGACACGCCGCTGCCCGAGCTCGCCGCCGACCGCAGCGCCCTCGCGCGCCGCACGCGCCGCGAGGTCGCCGATCTGCTTGCCACCGAAGGTTATTTTTCACCGACGGTGAAGCTGGAGCGCGCCGCCGCAGCGTGGCGGCTGGTGGTCGAGCCGGGCGCGCGCGCGCGCATCGGCGAGGTGGCGATTGCGTTCGAGGGCGAACTGGCGGACGACCCCGCGGCCGCCGCGCGCATCGCCCGGCTGCGCGCGAACTGGGCGCTGCCGGTCGGCGAGCCGTTCCGCCAGGCCTTGTGGGACGGCGCCAAGCAGCGCCTGCTCGACGAGGTGGGTGCGGTGCGCTATGCCGCCGCGCGCATCGCCCACAGCCGCGCCGAAGTCGATCCCGACGCCGCCACGGTGCGGCTGACGCTGACCGTGGACAGCGGCCCGGCGTTCTATCTCGGGGCGCTGCAGGTCAGCGGCTTGCATGATTTGCCCCCCGACCTGGTGGCGCGCCACAGCACACTCGAGGCGGGCGCGCCCTACGACCGCGATGTGTTGCTCGCCTTCCAGAGCGCACTGCAGAACGCCCCCCAGTTCGCCTCGGTGATCGTCGATATCGACCGCGATCCGGCGCTTGCCGCGGCGGCGCCGGTGCGCGTGCAGATCGCCGAGGCGCGACCGCGTCACCTCGGGTTCGGGGCGGGCTATTCGAGCAATACCGGCTATCGCGTCGAGGCCGGCTATCGCGATGTCAATCTGTGGGCGCGCGGCTGGGAGTTGTCGACCGGTTTGCGCCTCGAGCAGCGGCGGCAGTCGGCATATGCCGACGTCTTTCTGCCGCCGGTCGAGGCACGGCGGCGCGACAGCGTCGGCGCGCTCGCCGAGCGCAGCGATCTGGAGGGGCTGAAGATCACCACCCAGGCGCTCGCGGTCGCCCGCCACATCACCCGCGGCGACATCGAAACCCGGCTGACCCTGCGCGTGCAGCGCGAGGCGCTGCAGCCCGACGGCGCGGAATCGAGTTCGGCCGACACGCTGACCGCGAACTGGGCGTGGGTGCAGCGCGCGGTGGACAATGTGCTCGATCCGCGGCGCGGTTACGTGCTCGAATTCCAGGTCGGCGGCGGCGCCAGCGTCGCGCTCGCCGAGCAGGATTTCGTTCGCTTCTATGCGCGCTACCAGCATTATTTCCCGGTGCGTGAGTCCGATGCGCTGATCGTGCGCATGGAGGGGGGGGCGACGCTCGCCGAGCGCCGCGACGGCATTCCGCAGGATTTCCTGTTCCGCGCCGGCGGCACCCAGTCGGTGCGCGGCTACGCCTATCAGAGCCTGGGGGTGAAGGAGGGCGATGCCACCGTGGGCGGACGCTACCTCCTTGCCGGCAGTGCGGAGTACGTGCGCTGGTTCCGTCCCGACTGGGGCGCCGCGGTGTTTGTCGACAGCGGCGATGCCGCCGATTCGCGCGCGGAGTTCCGGGCCCGCACCGGTTATGGCGTCGGTGCGCGCTGGCGCAGTCCGGCCGGCCCGCTCGCCGTCGATGTGGCCTGGGGCCAGGACGAGCGCAGGCTGCGCCTGCATTTCGGGGTGGCGATCGCGTTCTGAGCGGGGAACGGGTGTATGCTCGGCGTCCCGCCTGTCCGCGCCTCCTCGTTCCCACTTCATGCCTTCCGCTGCCGGTTCCACGGGGCGCGACCTCGATCGCATCGCGCGCGTCATCCGTCCCGGCGAGTGGGCGGTGGAGCACGATCGGCCGATCTCGACCCTGCTCGGTTCCTGTGTCGCGGTCACGCTCTATGACCCGACGCTGCGCCTGGGTGGCATGAACCATTTCATGCTGCCGCGCTTCGAGCGTGTGTCCAGCCGCGACGACGTCGATGCCATGCTCGCCGGCGACTACGCGATGGAAGCGATGTTGAACGGCATGCTCGCGCGCGGTGCGCGCAAGGCCAGGCTGCAGGCGAAGGCGTTTGGCGGCGGCGCGGTGGTGTCCTCGCTCGACAACAGCCGCATCGGCCAGCGCAACGTCGATTTCGCCCGCGAGTGGCTGGCCCGCGAGGGTATCGCGCTGCTCGCGGCGGACTTTCTCGGGCCGTGGTCGCGCAAGGTGGTGCTCGACCCCGCCACCGGCGATGCGTGGTGCCGACGCAGCGCGAGCACGCTGGCGGTCGTGCGCCGCATCGAGTCCGAGGAGGCGGCTTACGCGGCCAGCCTGGCACGGCGCGGACGCAAGACCGATATCGAACTTTTCTGATCCGGGCACACTTGAAATCGGCTGGGGGCGTCCCTATTATTAGCACTCGTTGGCATTGAGTGCTAACAAAGGCCCCGCCGGAAAGGCGGTGTGTCCAGCGAATTTACCGTTGCGGGCTTTGCCCGCGCTGTCAGTTGATTGGAAACAAAGGAGTGAGATCCATGAAGATTCGTCCCTTGCATGATCGCGTGATCGTCAAGCGCCTCGAAGCCGAGCGCACCACCGCCAGCGGCATCGTGATCCCCGACTCCGCGGGCGAGAAGCCCGATCAGGGCCAGGTGCTGGCGGTCGGCAACGGCAAGATCCTCGATGACGGCAAGGTCCGCCCGATGGCTGTCCAGGTGGGCGACAAGGTCCTGTTCGGCAAGTACGCCGGCCAGGCCGTGAAGGTCGAGGGCGAAGAGCTGCTCGTCATGCGCGAAGAAGACATCATGGGCGTGGTCGAGGCCTGAGCCTCCCCCGTTCCCAGCGAACCGATACCGAATCTCAAGGAGCTTTGAAGAATGGCTGCTAAAGAAGTCAAGTTTGGCGATTCCGCGCGCGAGCGCATGGTTTCCGGCATCAACATCCTGGCCAACGCGGTCAAGGTGACCCTGGGTCCGAAGGGCCGCAACGTGGTCCTCGAGCGCTCGTTCGGCGCCCCGACCGTGACCAAGGACGGCGTGTCCGTCGCCAAGGAAATCGAGCTGAAGGACAAGTTCGAGAACATGGGCGCCCAGATGGTCAAGGAAGTCGCCTCCAAGACCTCCGACATCGCCGGTGACGGCACCACCACCGCCACCGTGCTGGCTCAGTCGATCGTGCGCGAAGGCATGAAGTACGTTGCCGCCGGCATGAACCCGATGGATCTGAAGCGTGGCATCGACAAGGCCGTGATCGCCACCATCGAAGAGCTGAAGAAGATCTCCAAGCCCTGCTCGACCAACAAGGAAATCGCCCAGGTCGGTTCGATCTCCGCCAACTCCGACGCCGACATCGGCGGCATCATCGCCCAGGCGATGGAGAAGGTCGGCAAGGAGGGCGTGATCACCGTCGAAGACGGCAAGTCGCTGCAGAACGAGCTCGACGTCGTCGAAGGCATGCAGTTCGATCGCGGCTACCTGTCGCCCTACTTCATCAACAACCCGGACAAGCAGGTTGCCATCCTCGACAACCCGTTCGTGCTGCTGTTCGACAAGAAGATCTCCAACATTCGCGACCTGCTGCCGGTGCTGGAGCAAGTGGCCAAGGCCGGCCGCCCGCTGCTGATCATCGCCGAAGACGTCGATGGCGAAGCGCTCGCCACCCTGGTGGTGAACAACATCCGCGGCATCCTCAAGACCTGCGCCGTCAAGGCGCCGGGCTTCGGTGATCGTCGCAAGGCCATGCTCGAAGACATCGCCATCCTGACCGGCGGCCAGGTCATCGCCGAAGAAGTCGGTCTGACCCTCGAGAAGGCCACCCTGCAGGACCTCGGCCAGGCCAAGCGCATCGAGATCGGCAAGGAAAACACCATCGTCATCGATGGCGCCGGCGAAGCCGCGCGCATCGAAGCCCGCGTCAAGCAGATCCGCGTGCAGATCGAGGAAGCCACCTCCGACTACGACCGCGAGAAGCTGCAAGAGCGCGTGGCCAAGCTGGCCGGCGGTGTGGCGGTGATCAAGGTCGGCGCCGCGACCGAAGTCGAAATGAAGGAAAAGAAGGCCCGTGTCGAAGACGCGCTGCACGCCACCCGCGCTGCGGTCGAAGAGGGCATCGTCCCTGGCGGTGGCGTTGCGCTGCTGCGTGCGCGTGCCGCGCTGGGCGCGCTCAAGGGCGACAACCACGACCAGGACGCCGGCATCAAGATCGTGCTGCGCGCGATGGAGCAGCCGCTGCGCGAGATCGTTGCCAACGCCGGTGACGAACCCTCCGTGGTGGTGAACAAGGTTGTCGAAGGTTCCGGCAACTTCGGTTACAACGCCGCCACCGGCGAGTACGGCGACATGGTCGAGATGGGCGTGCTGGATCCCACCAAGGTCACTCGCACCGCGCTGCAGAACGCCGCTTCGGTCGCCGGTCTGATGCTCACCACCGACTGCATGGTCGGCGAGCTGGCCGAAGACAAGCCCGCCATGCCCCCGATGGGCGGTATGGGCGGCATGGGCGACATGGGCATGGGCATGTAATCGCTCCGCTTCAGTCGAGCCCTCGAAAAGCCCCGCTTCGGCGGGGCTTTTTTCGTCTGTGCTGCCGGCGCGCCCGGCATGGGCGGGCCCACGCCGAGGCTCGGCGGCGGTTCGATCGCGCCGCTGCGTGGGCACGAAATTGCGGCACAGCGTCGTGGTAGGGGGATGAAAAACGGATATATCCTCTATTTAGATTGGTTTTCCTTCCCCCGTTGTTTTGCTAGCATACCCAGCACCTAAATGCCAATCGTATTGAGCGTTCGGCAGTGTCGGTACAGTCCCTTGGCATCCATTGAGG
>JAEWVQ010000164.1 GCA_023459095.1 Pseudomonadota bacterium
GGTGTCGGAGATCGAGGTCGCGCGCGCCTTGTCCGAGCAATTGGGCGTTCCGCTGATCCAGGCCACGGAGTTTCCCGAGGCGCCCGTCGAGGTGCCGGGGCTGGCGGCCGACTACCTGATGTCGCACGCCGTGCTGCCGTTGAGCGTCGCCGACGGCAAGCTGGTCGCTGCCATGGCGATGCCGCAGGACGGCTTCCTCACCAAGGCGATGCGACTCGCCACCGGGCTCGTGGTGGAGCCGCGGCTGGCGATCGAATCCGAACTGCAGGCGGCGCTGGAGCGCCTCTACGCCGAACCCGGTGCCGAAGAGGACGAAGAGGAGGGCTTCTTCGGCGGCAGCGAGGGCGACAGCGAGTTCGTCGAGCACCTGAAGGATCTGGCGAGCGAGGCGCCGGTGATCCGCCTGGTGAACCAGATCATCTCGCGGGTCATCGATCTGCGCGCCTCCGACATCCACATCGAGCCGTACGAAGATGGCGTTCATGTCCGCTATCGTGTCGATGGTGTGCTGCATCGCGCCGAAATTGCCGAAGCCGGGCTGGCCGCGGCGATTACCTCGCGCATCAAATTGCTCGCACATCTCAACATCGCGGAGCGCCGCCTGCCGCAGGACGGCCGCATCAAGACCCGTGTCAAAGGCCATGAAATCGACTTGCGCGTCTCCACTCTGCCCACAGTGCACGGCGAGAGTGTTGTCATGCGCGTACTCGACCGCGCCAGCATTCGGTTGGAACTCGAAGACATGGGGTTCTCGGCCGACACGCTGCAGCGTTTCCGCAGCCTCATTGATCGTCCGCACGGCATCCTGCTTGTCACCGGCCCCACCGGTTCGGGCAAGACCACCACGCTTTACGCCGCGCTGGCCAAGCTCGACGCAGAGACGCTGAAGATCATCACGGTCGAGGATCCGGTCGAGTACCAGCTCGGTGGCGTCAACCAGGTGCAAGTTCACACCCAGATCGGCATGAGCTTCGCCCACGCGCTGCGTTCGATTCTCCGTCAGGATCCTGATGTCATCATGATCGGTGAAATGCGCGATACCGAAACCGCGCAGATCGCAGTGCAGTCGTCGCTCACCGGGCATTTGGTGCTGTCAACCCTGCACACCAATACCGCAGCCGGGGCCATCGTCCGCCTCGAGGACATGGGAGTGGAGCGCTACCTCATCACCTCGACGGTCAATGGAGTCCTGTCGCAGCGCCTGCTGCGCACCCTGTGCTCTCACTGCCGGGTGGTGACCGAGCTACCCGACGAAACGTTGATCCGCACCGGGCTGGCGCGCTTTATGCCTCCGGGTCAGCGCACCATACACGCGGCGGGGGGGTGCCCCGAGTGCAAGCACACCGGCTATCGCGGGCGTACTTCGGTGCATGAACTGTTCATCATGGATGACGCCGCCCACAAGGCCATTCTCGGTGGCGCCGACGCCACCACGTTGCACAATGTCGCCCGCCAGGGCGGCATGCTCACGCTTTACGAGGACGGGCTGCGCAAGGTGGCGGCGGGCGTTACCTCGCTTGAGGAAGTGCTGCGCGTGACCCAGGATCAGGGCAATGGCTGAGTTTGCCTATCGTGCCGCCGATGCGCGCGGAGCGTTCGCCGAAGGGCACATCGAGGCGGCCGATGCAGTGGCTGCGGCCAGCCAGTTGCGCGCGCGCGGGCTCACTCCGATCCGTGTCGATGCCGTCGCTGCTGCGGCTCCGTCGCAGGCGTCCGCGCCCGGCGTCCGGCGCTTCGCTATGGCCGCGGATCGGGGCATCCGCCGCGACGACATCCACAACCTCACCAACGAACTTGCGGTCATGTTGCGCGCCGGTCTTCCGCTCGACAGTGCCCTGCGCGTACTCGCCGGCATGGCCGAGAAGCCCTCGGTTGCCGCGCTGCTTCGGGATGTGCTCAAGTCGGTCAAGGGCGGAAAAGGTTTTTCGCAGGCCTTGCAGCCTCACCATCAGCACTTTGGCGACTTTTACATCAATATGGTGCGCTCCGGCGAGGCCGGCGGTCAGCTCGGCGAGGTGCTCGTCCGCCTCGCCGAGCATTTGGAGCGGGTGAAGGCTCTGCGTGAGTCGGTCATCTCCGCGCTCATCTACCCAGCCATTCTAGTCATCGTCGCCTGCATTTCCGTTTTCCTCATGCTCGGCTTCGTCGTTCCCCAGTTTGAAACCCTGTTCGACGACATGGGCGAAGCCCTCCCGCTCCCGACCCGCCTGATCGTCGGCCTCGGCCACTTCGTATCCGGCTGGTGGTGGTTGCTCGCTGCCGTCATCGCGCTCATCGTCTGGCTGGTGCGGCGCTGGCTGCGCACGCCGCGAGGGGCCGCTTGGCGGGACGCGCTACTGCTCCGCCTGCCCGTGTTCGGCCAGATTATGCGCAAGTACGAGCTCACCCGCTTTGCCCGCAGTATGGGGACGCTGCTCGGCAACGGCGTGCCCATCGTGGTTTCGCTGCGCATCGCGGCCGATACGGTGGGCAACAGCCTCTTGCGTACGGCGTTCGATTCCGTCCCGGCAAGCATCAAGCAGGGCGTGCGCCTTGGCGACGCGCTGGCCGCCACCGGGCTGATGACGCCGCTTGCCCTCAACATGGTCCGCCTTGGGGAGGAGACGGGGCGTCTCGATGCCATGCTCCTCGAACTCGCCCGCGTCTACGACAGCGATGTCCAGGCTGGCGTCAAGCGCGGCCTGACCTTGCTCGAACCATTGCTCATCCTCGTCCTGGGTGGGGTTATCGCCGCAATCATCGTCTCCATCCTGATGGGCATCCTGTCGGTAAATGATCTCGCCGGCTGAGGCCGTTCGCGGCAATTTCCTGTATCAATCAAGGCGTCTGCTTGCGGGTAGAATCGCGACCGACGCATCAACAGCACGAAGGCACATACCATGATTCACGCTCCCTGCACGGTCCGCGCGCGGCTCGTCGCCGGCTTCACCCTCGTCGAACTCCTCGTCGTGCTCGCCATTCTCGGCCTGCTCGCGGGCTTGGTCGGGCCCAAGGTCCTGGGTCAGCTCGATGGCGCCAAGAGCAAGACCGCTGCCGTACAGATCAAGGATCTCGAACAGGCGGCCGAACTCTTCAAGCTCGACGTGGGGCGTTTCCCCTCCACCGCTGAGGGGCTCAATGCATTGGTCCAGAAGGTCAATGCGCCCGGATGGAATGGCCCTTATCTGCGCAAGGGGTTGCCCGCCGATCCCTGGGGCAATCCTTATCGCTACGAAAGCCCGGGGCGCCATGGCGACATCGACATCTACAGCTATGGGTCCGACAACGCCCCTGGCGGTGACGGCGAGCGCGCGGACATCGGCAACTGGAAGTGATGCTCCACCCTGAGCAGCCTGCCCCGGCACGCGCTCAGGGCGGCTTCACGCTCGTCGAACTGATCGTCGTGCTCGCGCTCGCCGCATTGCTCATGGGCGCGCTTGGCGCCAGCTATGCCCGCCTGCACGACAGCGTCGGCTACCGCGCAACGCTCAGGGAGCTCACTGCCGGTCTCCACGCTGCCCGCAACCTTGCCCAGCGGCAGGGGCGGGAGGTGCATTTCAATATCGATCTCGTGCAGCGTTGCTATGGCGTGGGCGAGCGCTGCGACGACGCCATTCCGGAGGCGCTGCGAGTCGAACTGCAACTGGCGGCGCAGGACATTGACCCCCGTGGGCGGGGGCGGCTCCGCTTCTACCCCGACGGCAGTGCCACGGGTGGCAGCATCGTGCTTGCGCGGCCAGACGGGCAGGGGGGGCGCTTGCGGGTCGACTGGCTGCTGGGTCGTATCAGTCATGAGGCGTGGCCCGGATGACCGACGCGCATTTCCGGCGGCGGGTGTCCGGCTTTTCCTTGCTGGAGGTGCTTGTCGCGATCAGCATCATGGCGCTGTCGCTCGGTGCGCTTTATCAGGCCGCGGGGGGTAGTGTGCGCGGCGTGCAGCTTGCTGATCAGCGAACCCAGGCGCTGCTCCTCGCCCAATCGCTGCTCGACGCTTACGACACGGTTCCGGCCGGCGGGCTGGCAGCGCACGGCGAAGAAGCCGGCCTGCGCTGGCAGCTTGGCAGTTCCCCCTATCCGACCGAATCCGAGCAGCCACCCGGGTGGCCGCTCCATTACGTACGCATCACCGTCGGCTGGGGGCAGGGTGGTGTGGGTAGTACGGTCAGCCTGAGCACGATCCTGCCGGCCAACCTCAACGACCTGCGTCTGCCTCGATGAAGCAGGTGTCGCGTTCCTTTGCGGGGGGCTTCACGCTGGTCGAGGTCATCGTCGCGCTTACCCTGGTTTCGCTCATTATGCTCGGCCTGGTCAGCGCATTGCGTACCTTCGGCGACACCGCCAGCGCCCTCGACGCACGCAGCGGGAGAAGCGCCGAGGCCCGTCTTCTCGCCGATTTTTTGCGCGCCACGCTGACGCGTGCCACGCCGCAGCCGAAGGTGAGGACCGCGGAGGGGGGGGCTGTCGTGCCCTTTTCCGGTGCCGCCAATGAGATCCGCTGGCTGGGCAATCTGCCTGCGCGCCACGGTGCCGGCGGCATGCACTACCTGCGCCTGTATGCCAGCGCCGGCAGGCTCTATCTGCAGTATCTGCCGCATCCCGGCAACGCGGAGCCTCCCGACTGGTCGCAGGCCGTGCCCCACCTGCTCAGCGAGCGCCTCGATCAGATGCGCATCGCCTACCAGATTCGCCCCGGTCAGCCCGGTCAGGCCGGCGAGCCCGGCGATTGGCTTGCCGACTGGACCGACAGCCAGCATCTGCCGGGCCGCGTCCGCATCGATCTCGCCATCGCCGGCCAGGTTCGTCCGCCTGTCGTCGTCGCGCTCGACGCGGCGGCAGGCAGCGGGGGCGGTGGCGGGCGTATCGTGGCCGGAGAAGAATGATCGGTTTCCTCGTTCGTGCCCGCTCTCGTGGTCTCGCCCTCGTTGCCGTGCTGTGGATGGTCGCCGCGCTCACCTTGCTGGTCGCCAGCCTGCTCGCGGTTTCCCGCGCCAGCACGCAGAGTGCGCAGAGCCATAGCGCACTTGTTCAGGCTACCGCGGCCGGAGATGCGGCCATACAACTCGCCCTGGTGGACTGGCGGCATACGCCGCCCAATCCTGTCCAGCGCCTGCATGGTCGCTACCAGTTCGAGGGGCTGGCCATCGATGTCGCCCTCACTCCGGCCAGTGGCTACATCAACCTCAACCGCGCTCCGCCCAGCCTGCTCCACGACTTGCTGCTCAGCGCCGGGGGGCTCGACAGCGCGAGCGCCGGAACGCTGGCCCAGCGTATTGTCGACTGGCGTGACGCCGACGATGCGGCCCTCGATGGCGGTGACGAATACGCGCCCTACGCCGCCGCCGGCTTGGCCGTACGCCCGCGCAATGGCCCTTTCCTCAGCCTCGAGGACCTGTTGCAGGTTGCAGGCATCGGGCTGGATCTCTTTGCTAGAATCGAGCCCCTGATCACTGTCTGGGGCGGTAGCGCAGGGGTGAATCCGCTGGCCGCTCCCGAAGGCGTGCTGGCCGTGCTCGCGGGCGGCGACCACGGGCTTGCCGCGACGCTTGCCCAGCGGCGGGCGCAGGACGGTTCCACGCTCGATACCAGCATGCTCAACGCTGGCCATCTCAGTGGCGGTAGTGCGGATGTCCTGCATGCTCAGGCCACTGTCATCATGAACGACGGCTCGCGCATCGTGCGCGGCCGATGGCTGGCGCTGAGGGTTGGGCTCGACGGTTCGCCCTGGCAGTCCATCGCAACCGAGCCGGCCCGCTACCTGCCCGCGCTTTCCAATTGACAGACATGGCACTCGACCGCAGCAACTTCAATCTGTTTGGCCTCGATCTCTACCGGCTCTACGAGCAAGGCCGGCAGGGCTTCGCCGACATCGCCCGCTGGCCGCTGTTTCAGCGCCTGCTGCCTGCCGAGCCTGTGCAGGTCCATGAGCCCGGTGGCGGCGTATCCGCCATGCTGCCCAACGGCCAGGCCGTTGGGCGTGATCCATTGGCTACCGGGCGTGAGACCGGGGTTTTGTCCGCGGTCCTGCTGCCTGCCGACGACGTCCTCACTGCTTCGTTGCGCTTGCCAGCGAGCGCCGCGCCAGACGAATGTGGGCAGGCTGTAGCGCTCGCCGTCCAAGCGGCAAGTCCGTTTCCGGCGGAGGACACCGCCTGGGGGTATCGGGCAGAAAGCGAGAGCGGCTCCACCGTCGTGCACTACGTCATCGCCGCGCGTAGCCACATTGCGCGCTACCTCGCCGAACACGATTTCCCGGACGGAGCCGAAGTCTGGGCCTGGGCCGACGGTGCCCCGGTCGTCCTGCCCGGTCACGGCGAACATCTTCGTCAGCGCCTCAGGCGCCGGCAGGTGCTGCAGGCCGGGGCGCTGGCAGCGTTGGTGCTGGCGCTGCTGGTCGTGCTTGCTGCGGTCCCGGTCCTGCAGCGCAGGCAGCAGGCCTTCGACGCGCAGAACGAATATCATGCCCTCGCCGGGCGCACCGCTCCCACCGCCGCCGCGCGCGAAGCGCTCGGGAATGCCAACCTTCGTCTTGCGGCCCTGCGCGAGCACGTTTCCGCGCTGCCCGACCCGAGCTGGTTGCTTGCCCGTCTCACCGAACTGCTGCCCGACAGCGTTCACCTGACGCAGATCGATATCAAGGGCGACGAGGTTGTCATTCGCGGCACGGCCGACAATGGCGGCGCGCTCATTGAACTGCTTGGCACCGACCCTGGTATCCGCGAGGTCCGCTCCGTTTCGGCCATCGTCCGCAATCAGGTTTCCGGCCGTGAGACCTTCGTCATTCAGTTCCACTACCGTGTTCCCGAGCCGGCGCAGTCCGCTGGACAAGCCCAGGAGCCCGCCCAATGAATCCCCGGCAGCTTCGTGCCCGCCTCACTTTCGGTCTTGCCCTCGGCAGCCTGTTGCTGCTGCTGGCGGTGCCGTTTGGCTACATCGTCGAAAAGAAGCTGTGGGCGGACGGCGTGATCGACGACATCGAGCCACGTTATGCCCGTCTGCTCGGCCTGCAGGAAATGGCCGAGCGCATCGAGCGCGCGCGGGCGCAGGCCGAGGCCGTACTCCAGGCGCAGGCCTACCCGGCCAGTCTCGACACCGACCGGGCGGGCGCCGACCTGCAGCAGCGTCTGCGCGCCGCGGCCCAGCAGGCCGGCCTCAGCATTCTTGGCAGCCAGGTCACCACGGTGCCGCCAGCGCCGGTACGGGAAGGTGTTCCAGCCGAACCCTTCGAGCGCATCGCCGTGAACATCACCCTCGAAGCCGACCTTCCCACGCTGCAGGGCATGCTCGAAGCGTTGCGCCAGCAGCGTCCGGCCATTCATGTCGAAAGTCTCAGCCTTCAGCCTGCTCGCGGCCCTGGCGGTACGACTGGCCACCGCCTGAGCGTGCAGGCGCGGCTCAATGCTTTCAGGATGACGCAATGACAGACCGACGCTCCGCTGCGCTGCTCGCCCGGTTGCATTATCCCGCGCAACGCCTACTGGCCGTTTGCGCGCTGGTGTTGGTTCCGCTCATCGTGTTCGCCTGGCTGAGCGGTAGCCCCTGGCGTGCGCCCGAGGCGCTGCTCCCCGATCCGTCCTCGTTGGCGGCGCAGGCCCTCGATGCCGCGCCAGCACGGCCGGATGCGGCCGACATCATCGCCGCCCGCCCTCTGTTCGCCCAGAATCGCCGTCCGCCGCCGCCCGAGCCGCCCAAGGAGGAAAAGAAGGCGCCGGACCTGCTCGATCAAGCCAAGCTGGTCGGCGTGCTGGGAAGCGGCCACGGCAGCGTCGCCTTGCTGCATACCGGTGAAGGCGCTAAGCGTCTGCGTATCGGCGACAGCTTGAATGGATGGCGCTTTGCCCGCATCGATGCCCGTGGCGCCGCCTTTGAGCGCCAGGCCGGCGACCGAGAGAATCCGCGCACCGAAAGCCGCCAGTTGCCTTTTGTCCGAGTACCGCTAACCGTCATCGGCCAGCCGCCGCGTGTACGCCGCTGACGTGCTCAATCACACCGCCAGATACAGACAAAGTCCATGACCCACCCGTTCGCCAGGCGCAGTTGCGCCATGCTCGCCGCCGTCCTGCTTGCCGGGTGCGCTACCGGCAGGCAGATCGACAAACCCGTGGCCAGTGCGCAGGAAATGCTCCCTGCTGCCCGTGCAGCCGCGCCGTCAGCCACGCCCGCCAAGGACCCCGCGCCCCGGGTGGAGCCGGTGCTCGTGCCGGGCAACGACATCATGATCGCCACGCCGTCCGCGCGCGGCGCAATCAGCGGCAAGGGCGAGAGCGTCAGCCTGCGCTTCGAGAAGGCGCCTGTCGAAGAGGTGGTGCATGCCGTCTTCGGCGATCTGCTCGGTCTCGACTACGCCATCGTGAGCCCCCTGAGCGGGGAAATCACGGTCTATACCCAGCGCCCGGTCACCCGCGACCAGGTGCTCGACCTGCTCGACTCCCTGTTGCAGGCCAATGGTTTCGGCATCGCCCAGGATGCCGCCGGGCGTTACCGCATCGGCAAGATCGACGTCGTCAGCGGCAACATCCCCCCGCCCAGTCGGCCCGCCGCGCTGCCTGCGGGCAGCGGTAGCGTCATCGTCCCGCTGCAATACATCGGCGCCGCGGAGATGGCCGACATCCTGCGTCCAGTGGCCCGCGACGCTGCGATTCTCCGTGTCGACACGGTGCGCAACCTGATCATGCTCGCGGGCTCGCGCAACCAGATCGAAGGCTGGCTGGAACTGGTCCGGACCTTCGACGTCGATTTCCTCAAAGGCATGTCGGTCGGCCTGTTTCCGCTCGTCAACGTCTCGGCGACCGACATCGAGGCCACGCTGCGTGCGATGTTCGGCGAGCAGGGCGCCGCTGTGAGCGGCGGCGCTGCCACGGTCGCCGCGCCCGCGGGGGGGGGGGCGACCCCATCGG
>JAEWVQ010000165.1 GCA_023459095.1 Pseudomonadota bacterium
GCGCTGCTGGTGGTGTCGGAGGCGGCGCTGAAGCGCTACGGGCTGACCCCGCGCGCCCGCATCCACCACCTGAGCGTGCTCGGCGACGACCCGATCTGGCACCTCACCGCGCCGATTCCCGCCACCCGCGCCGCGCTCAAGAAGGCCGGCATGCGCATGAACAACATCGACGTGGTCGAGATCAACGAGGCCTTTGCCTCGGTGGTGATGGCGTGGGCCAAGGAACTCGACTACGACCCCGCGCGCACCAACCCCAATGGCGGCGCGATCGCGCTCGGCCACCCGCTCGGCGCCACCGGCGCGCGCCTGGCGACCACGCTGCTGCACGAGTTGGAACGCAGCGGCGGCCGTTTCGGCCTGCAGACCATGTGCGAGGGCGGCGGCCAGGCCAACGTCACCATCATCGAACGGCTGTGAGCAAAGGAATCGACATGGGTATCTGTGAAGGACGTACCGTCATCATCACCGGCGCCGGCGGCGGCCTGGGGCGCGCCTACGCGCTGGCTTTCGCCGCCGAGGGCGCCAATGTGGTGGTCAACGACATCCGCCGCGAGGCCGCCGACGCGGTGGTCGATCAGATCGTCACCGCCGGCGGCAAGGCCCTCGCCAACGCCGACGACATCACCCGCCTCGACAGCGCGCAGCGCATCGTCGATGCCGCGCTGGCAGCCTTCGGCGAGGTCCATGTGCTGGTGAATAACGCCGGCGTGCTGCGTGACCGCATGTTCATCAGCCTGTCGGAGGAGGATTGGGACACGGTGATGCAGGTGCACCTCAAGGGCCATTTCTGCCTCGCCAACATTCTCGGCCGGCGCTGGCGCGACCAGGCCAAGGCCGGCAACAAGGTGGCCGCGCGCATCATCAACACCAGCTCGGGCGCCGGCCTGCAGGGCTCGGTGGGGCAATCCAACTACTCCGCGGCCAAGGGCGGCATCGCCGCGCTGACTCTGGTGCAGGCCGCCGAGCTGGCACGCTACGGCGTCACCGCCAACGCGTTGGCCCCGGCCGCGCGCACCGCGATGACCGAGAGCGCGATGCCCGACGTGGTGAAGGCGCCGGCGAGCGGCTTCGACGCCTGGGCGGCGGAGAACGTGGCGCCGCTGGTGGTGTGGCTGGGCAGCGAACTGTCCGCGCACGTCACCGGCCAGGTGTTCGAGAGCCAGGGCGGGCGCATCTCGGTGTGCGACGGCTGGCGCACCGGGCCGCAGAAGGACAAGGGCGCACGCCTGACCCCGCAGGAGGCCGGCGCGGCCGTCGATGAACTGATGAAGCAGGCGGTGCCTGCGCAGAAAGTGTGGGGGACTTGAGATGAGCGGGCTGGCAGCGGAGCAGGGGCGTCGTGACTTCCTGAAATCGGGCGCCGCGCTGGGCGCGGTGGCGGCCACGGGCCTGGGCGGCGCCGCGCGGGCTGCCACCGCGCCGAGCTTGCCGCTGCCCGAGTACGAGCGCTGGGACGCGACCGAGATCGCCTTGCGCATCCGCCGTGGCGACGTGAAGCCGGGCGAGGTGCTGGAGGCGGCGATCGCCCGTGCCGAGGCCTACGCCGCGATCAACGCCGTCACCGTGCCGCATTTCGAGCGGGCGCGGCAGCAGGCGCGCGCGCTCGACGGTGCCGGCGAGGCCGAGCGCGCGGCGCGCCCGGCGCTGGCCGGCGTGCCGTTCGCGTTGAAGGATCTGGGGATCGCGCTCAAGGGCACGGTCACCACCAACGGCTGCGCCTTCTTCAAGGACGCGGTGGCCGACCACGATTCCACCCTGGTGCAGCGCTACCAGGCGGCCGGCCTCAACATCTTCGCCAAGCTCGCCTCGCCGGAGTTCGGCCAGACCGGCACCACCGAGTCGCGCCTGTTCGGCGCCACCCGCAATCCGTGGAATCTGCAACGCAGTTCCGGCGGTTCCTCGGGGGGCGCCTCGGCGGCGGTGGCCGCGGGCGTGCTGCCGGCGGCCCATGCCAGCGACGGCGGCGGCTCGATCCGCATTCCGGCCTCGCACTGCGGCCTGTTCGGCCTCAAGCCCAGCCGCGGCCTGATTCCGATGGGGCCGCGCGCGCTCGAAGGCTGGCTGGGCCTGTCGGTGCACAACGTGATCAGCCGCAGCGTGCGCGACACCGCGCTGCTGATGCAGCTCAGCCAGGGCGCGGAAGCGGGCACCCGCACCGCGCCGCCGACCGCCGACCTGATCGCGGCGCTCGCCACGCCGCCGCGCGCACTGCGCATCGGCCTGTTCCAGACCAATCTGTTCGGCGCCGGTGTGCATGCGGAATGCCTGGAGGCGTCGAACAAGGCCGCCACGCTGTGCGCCGGCCTGGGCCACCACGTCGAGCCGATCGAGCTGTCGGCGCTGCCCTTCCTGGAGATGGCCGGCAGCATGGGCGTGGTCACCGCGAGCGGCATGCTGTACAGCGTGCGCGAGCGCGAGCAGGCCATCGGCCGCGCGGCGCGCGAGGACGAGTTCGAACCGATCGACTGGCAGAGTCTGCAGAAGGCGAAGTCCTACACCGCCGAGCAGATTCTCGCCGCGCGCAACCTCTTCGACCGCGGCGGACGCATCCTCGACGAAGTGTTTGCGCGCTACGACCTGATCCTGTCGCCCACCACCGCGGCGCTGCCGCCGAAGCTGGGCGAACTGTCGCTCGATCAGCCCTTTGCGGACTTTGCGCGCAATGCGGTGCAGGCCTCGGCCTTCACCTCGATGTTCAACATGACCGGCCTGCCGGCGATGTCGGTGCCGCTGCACTGGAGTGCCGAAGGGCTGCCGATCGGCGTGCAGTTCGCCGCGCCGTTCGGTGCCGAGGCGCGGCTGATCGCGCTCGCCGCGCAGCTCGAGCAGGCCGCGCCGTGGGCGGATCGCCGGCCGCCGGCGCTGGCCTGAGGCGGGCGGCGGTCGCACGTTCCGGCAGCTGCCGATGAAGGAGAACCCATGAGTACCTCTCAAGCCGCCGCGGCAGGCGTCGCCGTCGTCACCGGCGCCAGCCGCGGCGTGGGCCGGGGCGTGGCCGAAGCGCTCGGCGCAGCCGGCATGACCGTCTACCTGACCGGGCGCAGCACCATCGACGGCGCCTCCCGCATCGGCGACACGCCGCTGCACGGCACCATCCACGACGCCGCTGCGGCGGTGACCGCCGCGGGCGGGCACGGCATCGCGGTGCATTGCGACCATGCCGACGACGCGCAGGTGGAGGCGCTGTTCGCGCGCATCGCGAACGACCACGGCCGCCTCGATATCCTGGTCAACAACGCGCTCTGCATCGACGACAGCCTGATCGAACCCGGCCCGTTCTGGAGCAAGCCGCTCGCCCAGGCCGACATGTTCGGCGTCGGCCTGCGCTCGCACTACGTCGCCGCCTGGCATGCCGCGCCGCTGCTGCTCGCCGCGGGGCGCGGGCTGGTGGCGTTCACCTCGTCGTACGGCGCCGGCTGCTACATGCACGGCCCGGCCTACGGCGCGCAGAAGGCCGGCTGCGACAAAATGGCCGCCGACATGGCGGTCGATTTCGAGGGCACGGGGGTGGCCGCGGTGTCGCTGTGGCTGGGCGTGCAGCGCACCGAACGCACCGCGATCGCCGCTCGTCTGCGCGGCGACGCCTACGGCGACTTCATGGCGCGCAGCGAGAGTCCGCAGTTCGTCGGCCGCGTCATCCACGCGCTGTGGCGCGATCCCGAACTCGCCGCGCGCTCCGGACGCACGCAGATCGTCGCCGAACTCGCGCAGCGCTACGGCGTGCGCGACGAGGACGGCCGCGCACCGCCGAGCTGGCGCGAGATGCTCGGTGCGCCCTGTGTCGTCCACCCCGCGCGGGTGAGCTGAAGGAGGCGCGATGGAACTCGAACGCCGCATCGCCCGCCTCGAAGCGCTGGAGGCGATCCGCCTGCTCAAGCACCGCTACCTCAACGCCTGCGACCTCAAGGAGGTCGAGACCATCCGCGACTGCTTCGCCACCGGCCCGATCGACATCGACTACGAGGCCGTCGGCCGCTTCGATGACCGCGACCGCTTCGTTGCCCTCTACCAGTCGCTCGCCTGCCATCCGCGCGTGCGCGACAGCCATCACGGCGCCAACCCGGAAATCGAGCTGCTCGGCGACGACCATGCGCGCGGGCGCTGGGCGCTGTCGTACTTCAACCTTGACGCCGAAACCGGCCAGACCCGCCGCCTGGGGGTGATCTACGACGACGAGTACCGCCGCCTCGACGGGGCGTGGAAGATCGTCGCGACGCGCTCGCGCATCCTGGCGGCGGTGAGCGATTGACGCGGACCTAGGGTCCCGCCCCTGGGTCGCGGCGGCCGGCGCGCGTTCACGCGCCGGCCCTGAAGGAAGGGGCAGAGATCAGAGCACCGCCTCGAAGCTGTCTTTGGGCTGTCCGCAGTCCGGGCAAATCCAATCGTTTGCAAGATCCGACCACGCTGTTCCGGGCGGAATGCCCTGAGATGCCAGGCCCCCGGCCTCGTCATAGATGAAGCCACAAGTCAGGCACATGTGGCTTCCCGCGGCTTCAGCGGACGCCATAGCGGACCGGCAGGCGGCGATAGCCACCGACGAAGTTGGACGCGATGGGCACCGGCATGCCGGCGAGTTCGAGGGACGACAGGCGCGGAATCAGCCTGCCGAAGAAGGCGTCCAGTTCAAGCAGGGCCAACTGGCGCCCGATGCAGGCGTGTACGCCGTAGCCGAATGCCA
This sequence comes from Pseudomonadota bacterium, assembly GCA_023459095.1. GTDB lineage: Bacteria > Pseudomonadota > Gammaproteobacteria > Burkholderiales > Rhodocyclaceae > JAEWVQ01. The sequence goes on from JAEWVQ010000165.1 coordinate 4,679, forward strand.
CATGACCGGAGGTGTCGCGGTCGATCAGTAAGCGGTCAGGCTCATCGAACAAGGCTTCGTCGCGATTGCCGGACGGGTAGATCAGCGCCACCGCATCGCCGGCCCGTAGCGTGACCTCGCGCAGTTGAAAATCCTCGCTGGCGGTGCGCATGAAATGATGAATGGGCGACACCCAGCGGCAGATCTCGTTGCTGGTGTTGCGCAACAGCCCCGGGTTGGCGACGAGCTTGGTCATTTCCTCCGGATGGGTGGCGAAGCCCAGCATGCCGCCGGCCAGTGCGGCCGATGTGGTGTCATGGCCGGCAGTGATCGCGACCAGCACGTAGGAGAGGGCTTCGATCATGCCGATCGGATGGTCGTCGATCGATGCGTTGGCGATCGCACTCGTCAGGTCGCCGGTGGGGGAGGCGCGCCGTTCGGCGAGCATCTTGCCGAGATAGCCGGCAAATTCCTCGAATGCGGCCGCGCCGTAGTCGCCGTCCTGCTGAAGCTCGGGGTCGCCCGCCGCAAGCAGCGCCTGGGTCATGCGCAGGATGTAGGGGGCGTCCTCGAGCGGCGCGCCGAGAATCGAGGCGATCACCTCGAGCGGGTACCACACCGCGATGTCGCTCGCAAAGTCACACTCGCCGCCGATCTCGATCATGCGGTGGACGTACTTGTCGGCGATGGCCTCGATGCCGGGCACGAGTTCGCGCAGGCCGCTGCCGATGAACCAACGTGCGGCGATGTTCCGGTACTGACTGTGCTCGGGTTCGTCCATGTCGAGAATCGTTCGCGAGCCGCCGGTGCGACTGCCGTAGCGCGCGAGCGTCGCCGCTTCCATGGCCTGGGGAATCAGGGTCAGGCGCGGAGCGCTCAGGAAGATCCCGTGGTTCTTCTCGATGAGCTTGATGTCCTCGTTGCGGGTGATGAGCCAGAACGGACGGTACGGTGCCCGATCGACCCAGGAGACCGGCAAGGTGCGCCGAAGGTGGGCGAGCTGGCGGTAGAGCCCGGCTTCGTCGGCATAGGCTTCCGGCGAGAACACGTCGATGTCGTCCGGCAGTTGATACGGTCGTGGTTCGTTCATGTCAGGCGCTCACGCGATGTGGTTGAGAGGCATGGATCCTGCCTCAGGCTAACAACTATTAGTTTGTAGCGTCAACTGCGCATCCGTTGAGCCCAGCCTGCTTCCGTGCCTGGATCGATCTGCCCACGGGCAGCGGTGGTGGTGGAGGTGCCCGATAGCGCAAGGCGCTACTGTGCGGGGGCGATCAGCGCTCTTCACGCCGGGACCGAGCACATCGGTCGTCGCACGAACGCTACGGGGCGACGTGATCGCGCGTCCCGACCCGCCACGGCAGGAGGCGCTCACCGGCGCCTACGCGTTGCCGCCACTGTGGCCGGTACCCGGGTCCTGAGGCGTTGCCGGCGCGCCCGCAGGGAGACCGGGGCGCGCCGCCTGCTGCGAGAGCGCCGCATCGACGAGCTCGAGCACCATCTCGACATGGCGGGCGCGGCCTTCGGGCGCCAGGGGATCGATGCCGATCAGGTCGCGGTAGAGCGGTGCAAGCGTGATGTAGGACACCAGCAGGTTGTTGAAGTCCATGACCGCCCAGGGCTGCAGCGCCTGGGGCATGCGGGCGCCCTCGGTGACCGGGGCGAACAAGGGCTCGAACAGTGCCTGGATCTGTGCGTCGGCAACCGGGGTTTCGGCCAGCGCGGCATGCTGCAGCAAGCGGGCGAAGTTGGGGTGCGCGAAGTAGCACTCGACCATGCGCCGCGCCCAGGCCAGCGCCTCCCGTCGTCCGTGAGGCGCGGCTCCGGGCTGCGGTGATGCGGCCGCGATGATGGGGCGAAAGTGCGCCATCAGTCTCTCCAGCACCGCCGCGTACAGGGCCTCTTTGTTCTTGAAGTGGTTGTAGAGGCTTGGCGTACGGATGCCGACCCGGTCTGCGATGTCGCCGAGTGAAGTTGCGTGGTAACCGGTGCTGGCGAAGAGTGCCTCGGCAACGTCGAGAATGCGCTCTGAGGTGGGGCGGCTGTCCGTCATCGAATCGGGCTTGTGCGTGGGGCCGCCCATTCTATCGAGCCTGGTGACGGATACCGAACGGGAGACGCGTGGCCGATGCGCCTGAGCGCAGGCGCGCACCGAGCGGCCTTCTCCAGGCGCGACGCCCCGTCCGTTTTGACGATGCCGGCCCCGTCCGTCCCTCCTATAAGTAGCGGCATCTCCACCTTGCGAGGTTCATGCCGTGAAAGAAGCGCCCCCTTATGTGCCCGGCCACCAGCTGCTCGCCGGCAAGTCCGTCCTGATCACTGCCGCGGCTGGCGCCGGCATCGGCTTTGCCGCCGCCCGCAAGTGCGCCGAGGAAGGCTGCCGTGCGTTGATGATTTCCGACATCCATCCACGCCGCCTGGAAGAGGCGGTGGCCAGGCTGAAGGCCGAAACCGGCCTGCAGAACGTGTGGGGCCAGCTCTGCAACGTCACCAACGAAGAGGAAGTGCAGGCCCTGGTCGCCGCCGCCGAGGACAAGCTGGGCGGCGTCGATGTGCTGATCAACAACGCCGGCCTCGGCGGCCAGAAGCGCGTCACCGAGATGAGCGACGAGGAGTGGAGCCGGGTGCTCGACATCACCCTGACCGGCACCTTCCGCATGACGCGGGCGATGCTGCCGCACATGGAAAGGCGCGGCCGCGGCGCCATCGTCAACAACGCCTCGGTGCTCGGCTGGCGGGCGCAGAAGGAGCAGGCCCACTACGCCGCCGCCAAGGCCGGGGTGATGGCGCTGACGCGCTGTTCGGCGCTGGAGGCGGCCGAGCACGGCGTGCGCATCAACGCGGTGTCGCCGTCGATCGCGCTGCATGAATTCCTGAAAAAGGCCTCCAGCGAGGAACTGCTCGCCCAGCTCGCCGGCCGCGAAGCCTTCGGCCGCGCCGCCGAGGTGTGGGAGGTGGCCAACGTGATGGTCTTCCTCGCCAGCGACTACGCCTCCTACATGACTGGCGAAGTGCTGTCGGTCAGCTCGCAGCACGCCTGAGAGGTGGCGCGATGACCATGGTTTTCAGCAGCGCGGAGCAGTTGAGCGCGGCCGAGGGCAGCGACCTCGGCACCACCGACTGGATCACGGTGACCCAGGCGCGCATCGACCGCTTCGCCGACGCCACCGACGACCACCAGTGGATCCACGTCGACCCGGCGCGCGCCAAGGACGGCCCCTTCGGCGCCTGCATCGCCCACGGCTATCTGACGCTGGCGCTCGCCAACCTTTTCCTGCCGCAGCTGGTGCGCGCCGACAACCTGAAGATGGGGGTGAACGTCGGCTGCGACCGCGTGCGCTTTCCGTCGCCGGTGAAGGTCGGCAGCCGCATCCGCGGCCGCGGCGAGATCCTCAAGGTCGAGCGCATCAAGGACGCGGTGCAATCGACCGTGCGCGTCACCATCGAGATCGAGGGCAGCGAGCGCCCGGGCTGCGTGGTCGACACGATCAGCCGCTACACCTTCAACGATTGATCCCCGACATTCCCCGAGAGAGTCCGACCATGACCGAAGCCGTCATCGTTTCCACCGCGCGTACCGCGCTCACCAAGTCCTTCCGCGGCAGCTTCAACGACACCGAGGCGCCGGTGCTCGGCGGCCATGTGGTGCGCGCCGTCGTCGAGCGCGCCGGCATCGAGCCGGGCGCGGTCGAGGACGTGATCATGGGCGCCGCCGTGCAGCAGGGCACCCAGGCCTACAACATCGGCCGCCTGTGCGCCTACACCGGCGGCCTGCCGGATACCGTGCCGGGCATGGCGCTCGACCGCATGTGCGCGTCGGGGCTGATGACGATCGGCGTCGCCGCCAAGAACATCCTCGCCGGCGAGATGAAGATCGCGGTGGCGGGCGGGGTGGAATCGCTGTCGCTGACCCAGACCAAGCACAAGAACACCTACCGCGCGCAGTCCGAGGCGGTGAAGGCGGTGGTGCCCACCGCCTACATCCAGATGCTGGAAACCGCCGAGATCGTCTCCCGCCGTTACGGCATCTCGCGCGCGGCGCAGGACGAGTATTCGCTGCAGAGCCAGCAGCGCACCGCCGCGGCCCAGACCGCCGGCCTGTTCGACGACGAGATCGTGCCGCTGGCGGCGAAGAAGCTGCTGTTCGACAAGGAAGGCAAGCCGCTCGGCCACGAGGACGTGGTGGCGGTGCGCGACGAATGCAACCGGCCGTCCACCACGCTGGAAGACCTCGCCAAGCTGCAGCCGGTGGTGAAGGATGGCCAGTGGGTGAAGCAGGGCGAGTTCGTCACCGCCGGCAACGCCTCGCAGTTCTCCGACGGCGCCGCCGCCGCGCTGGTGATGAGCCGCGCCGAGGCTGAACGCCGCGGCATCGCGCCGCTGGGCATCTATCGCGGCATCGCGGTGGCCGGCTGCGCGCCGGACGAGATGGGCATCGGCCCGGTGTTCGCCATCCCCAAGCTGCTCGAGCGCTTCGGCCTCACCGTGGGCGACATCGGCTTGTGGGAGATCAACGAGGCCTTCGCCTGCCAGGTGCTGTACAGCCGCGACACGCTCGGGATTCCCAACGAGCGCCTCAACGTGAACGGCGGCGCGATCTCCATCGGCCACCCCTTCGGCATGTCGGGCGCGCGCATGGTCGGCCACGCGCTCGCCGAAGGCCGCCGGCGCGGCGTGCGCTATGTGGTGGTGTCGATGTGCATCGGCGGCGGCATGGGCGCGGCCGGCCTGTTCGAGGTGCTGTGATGGCGCTCGCACTCTCCGACGAGCAGCGCGCGCTGCAGGAGACCGCCGCCGATTTCCTCGCTGCGCACGGCAATGCGCGCGCCGACCGCGATGGCGACGGCGCGCTGTGGGCGCGCATCGTCGACCTGGGCTGGGCTGCGGTGCAGGTGCCGGAGGCGCTCGACGGCCTCGGCCTGGGGGCGGTGGAGCTCGCCCTGCTGATGGAGGAAATGGGCCGCCGCCTGGTGCGCACGCCCTTCCTCGACAACGTGGTGCTGGCGCAAACCGCCGTGTTGCAGGCCGGCAGCGCCGAGGCGCAGCAGCGCCTGTTGCCGGCGCTGGCCTACGGCGAGCGCTGCGCGACCCTGATCCTCGGCCCCGGGCTGGCGGCGGCGCCCGCCGCACTGAGCATCGCCGCGCGCCGTGACGGCGACGGCTGGGGGCTTGACGGCGACGCCGCGCAGGTGCTTGACAGCGGGCTGTGCACCCACGCCCTGGTCGCCGCACGCATCGACGAGGCGCCAGGCGTGGCGCTGTTCGAGGTCGCGGCCGATGCCGCCGGGCTCGTGCGCACGCCGCTCGCGGTGTGGGACCCGACCCGGCCGCAGGCGCGCTGGTCGTTCGCAGCGGTGCGCGTGACCGCCGCGGCCCGCGTGGACGACCCCGCGCGTGTGCTCGCCGGTCTTGCCCGCACCCGCCTGCTCGCGGCCCTGCAGGTGGCGGCCGAGCAGGTCGGCGGCGCTGCGCAGTGCCTGCAGCTCACCGTCGACTACACCCGCGAGCGCATGCAGTTCGGCCGCCCGGTGGCGGCCTTCCAGGCGGTCAAGCACCGCTGCGCGGAAATGATGGTGCGCATGGAGACCGCGCGCTCCACGGTGCGGGCGGTGGCGGCGCGGGTGGCGGCGAACTCGGCCGACGACGACGCGCTGTTGCGCGAGGTCGGCGCCGCGCGCGTGCTCGCCACCGCGGCCTACCGCTACTGCGCGCAGGAGGCGATCCAGCTTCACGGCGGGGTCGGCTTCACCTGGGAATACGACCCGCAACTGCATTTCAAGCGCGCGCAGTGGGCGAGTCAGTGGTTCGGCGACTGCGCTGCGTGGCGCGAGGCGCTGGCCGCGCAACTGCTGGATGCGGCGTGAGAGGACGGATGAACATGGACGAACAGCAGTTTCGCAAGGACGTGGCGGCCTGGATGGCGGCCCATCTGGTGGGCCGCTTCGCCTGCCTGAAGCATCGCGGCGGCCCCGGCGACGAGGAGGCCTACCCGGCGCTGCGCAAGGAATGGGAGCAGGAGATGGCCGCCGGCGGCTGGGTCGGCCTGGGCTGGCCGGCGGCGCACGGCGGGCGCGATCTGCCGCTCGCGCTGCAACTCGCCTTCCACGAGGAATACGTGCGCGCAGGCGGGCCGGGGCGCATCGGTCACATCGGCGAGACCTTGCTCGCGCCGACGCTGATCGCGCTCGGCACCCCGGCGTTGCAGCAGCGCTTCCTGCCCGGCATCCGCGCCGGGCGCGAGTACTGGGCGCAAGGCTATTCCGAACCCGGCGCCGGCTCGGACCTCGCCGCGATCACCACGCGCTGCTGGCAGGACGCCGACGGCCGCTGGCGCTTGCAGGGGCAGAAGGTGTGGACCTCGCTCGCCCACGAGTCGGACTGGATCTTCGTGCTCGCGCGCAGCACGCCCGGTTCGGTGGGGCGCGACGGGCTGTCCTTCCTGCTCGTGCCGCTCGCCCAGCCGGGGGTCGAGATCCACCCCATCCGCCAGATGACCGGCGAGGCCGAGTTCAACTCGGTGTTCTTCGACGGCGCGGCGACCGAAGCGGACTGCATCATCGGCCGGCCGGGCGAAGGCTGGAAGGTGGCGATGGCGCTGCTCGGCTTCGAGCGCGGCGTGTCCACGCTCGGCCAGCAGATGCATTTCAGCCACGAACTGCAGCTCGTCATCGAGGTCGCGCGCGCCAACGGCGCCGCCCGCGATCCGGCGATCCGCCAGCGCATCGCCGAGGCCTGGGCCGGCCTGCAGGGGCTGCGCGACAACGGCCTGCGCATGCTCGAGGAAGACACCGGCTCGACCACCGTGCGCCCCGAGGCGCTGATCTACAAATACGCCTGGTCGAACTGGCACCGCAGCCTTGGCGAGCTGGCGATGGACGTGATCGGCGTCGCCGGCGACGTGCGTTCGGACGACGATGCGCTGCGCCGCCTGCAGCAGGTGTTCTTCTTCTCGCGCGCCGACACCCTCTACGCCGGCACCAACGAGATCCAGCTCAACATCATCGCCGAGCGCGGACTCGGCATGCCGCGCGGAGCCTGAGCCCATGCCCATACCGGAACTGTTCCGCGGCCGCCTCGGCCTGCCGTTGATCGGCTCGCCGATGTTCCTCGCCAGCGGCGTCGACCTGGTGCTCGCGCAGTGCAAGGCCGGGGTGGCGGGGAGCTTTCCGACCCTGAACGCGCGCACCCCGGAACTGCTCGACGAATGGCTGACGCGCATCGCCGCCGGCCTCGACGCGTGGGATGCCGCCCATCCGGATCAGCCGGCGGCGCCGTTCGGCGCCAACCTGATCCTGCACAAGTCCAACCCGCGGCGCGAGGCCGATCTCGATTGCGTGGTCCGCCACCGCGTGCCCTTCGTGATCACCTCGGTGGGCCGCCCGGACGCCGTGGTCGAGCGCGTGCACGGTTACGGCGGCATCGTGCTGCACGACGTGATCAGCGCCGAGCATGCGCGCAAGGCGGTGGCCTCCGGGGTGGATGGGCTGATCCTGGTGTGCGCCGGCGCGGGCGGCCACGGCGGCACGCTGTCGCCGTTCGCGCTGCTCGCCGAGGTGCGCGCGTTCTGGGACGGCCCGGTGGCGCTCGCCGGCGCCTTGTCGAGCGGGCGCGCGCTGCGCGCCGCCGAAGTCATGGGCGCCGACCTCGGCTACATGGGTACGCGCTTTCTCGCCACCCGCGAGGCCGCGGCCGATGCCGGCCACAAGGCCATGATCGTGCGCGACCGTGCCGCCGACATCGTCTATACCCCGGTGTTCAGCGGCATCTGGGCGAACTATCTGAAGAACAGCGTGCGCGCGGCGGGCATCGATCCGGACGCGCTTGAAGGCCGCCAGGACGGTGGCAAGGACGACCTTTTCGCCAGCCTCGACAGCAAGCCCAAGGCGTGGAAAGAGGTGTGGTCGGCGGGGCAGGGCATCGGCACCATCGACGACGTGCCCACCGTGGCCGAACTGGTCGCACGCATGCGGCGCGAGTACGCCGAGGCCGCCGCGCTGCCCGCGGCCTATGCCGGCGTGGCGGCATGAGCGGCGGCATGGTCGATGAGGCGGGCGGCGAAATGGCCAAGGGCACGGACGCGCAGTGGAAGATGATCTATCTCGCCCGGCGCAATCCGGCGCTCGCGGCCGAGGACTTTGCGCAGGCCTGGCGCGAGCACTCGGCGCTCGGCCGGCAGTGCCGCAACGTGCAGGACAAGGTGCTGGGCGTGCGCCAGTGCGCGCGCGTGCTCGATCCCGAGGATGTGCCGCGCGGTGCCTGCACCGCCTACGACGGCGTGAACCTGCTGCGGTTGCGCGACCGCCGTGCCGCCGACGACATCTGGAACGACGAGGAAACCCTGCGCATCATGCGCCCCGACGAGCCGCGGGTGTTCTCCACCTACGTGCGCGATTTCGCCCTGACCGCGCGCGAGACCGTGCTCGCCGGGGGCGATGAAACCGGGGTGTGCGTGGTGCTGTTCCTGCGCGGCGCGCCGCCGTCCGCGGCCGCCTTCGCGTTCGGGCCGGGTTCGCCGTGGGCCGCCGCGGCGCGCCTGGTGTGGAACACGGTGACGGGCGTGCGCCCGCCCGGCTACGAATACGACGCCATCGTCGAGGCCTGGTTCGTGTCGGTCGAGGCGGTGGCGGCGGCCTTCGGCGAGGCGCCGGTGTGGGCGCAGCTGCCCGCGGCGCTGGCCGGCGCGGTCGATGCCGCGCGTTCGGTGTGCGTGCTCACCCACGTCACCCACCGCCGCCCCTGAGGCGGCGGCGGGGACGCTGCCTCAGGGGGGCGCTTACTGGGTGCGGATGCCCAGGGTGCCGCCCTTCTGCCGCGGCGGGCAGTCCTTGAGCGAACGCATGTGGGCGCCGAGCAGGTCGTAGACCTGTCCGCCCCAGGCCACCCCCATGCGCATCGACAGCTCGTTGGCCTTGTGGCCGTCGCGCTGCTCGAAGGGGTCCATGCGCAGGTTGAAGGTCAGCGTGCTCGGCTTGTGGTAATCGAAGAAGCCTTCGCGCGTCTTGAGGTGCGACTTCCACGGCCCGATGCGCACCGCGCTCAGTTCGCCCTCGTTGTAATAGATCACCGAGTTGCGCGCCGACGGCCCCTTGCCCTGCCAGTGGCCGAGGTTGTCCACGCCGTCGATGCACACCTGGTGGCTGGCGCGCAGGCGTTCCGCCACGTCCGGCACCCCGGCTGCGGCAGCCAGCGTGGCGAACAGGTCCTCGTGGGTCTGGATGCCGTTCGACACCGTGCCCGCCGGGATCGCCTTCGGCCAGCGCACCAGCATCGGCACGCGCACGCCGCCTTCCCAGGTGGTGGCCTTCTCGCCGCGGAAGGGCGTGGTGCCGCCGTCCGGCCACCACGCCGACATCGCGCCGTTGTCGGCGGTGTAGATGACGATGGTGTCGCGCGCGAGGCCGAGCTTGTCGAGGTGGGCGAGGAGCTGTCCGACGTGGCCGTCGTGCTCCATCATGCCGCTGCCGAACAGGTCGAATTCGGACGAGATGTCGTTCGCCAGCGCGCGCGACTCCTCCTTGAGCTGGGTGTAGATGTGCATGCGCGAAGGGTTGAACCAGGCGAAGAAGGGTTCGCCGGCCTTCGCGGCGCGCGCGATGAAGTCCTGCGTGCGGGCGAGGAATTCCTCGTCCACCGTCTCCATGCGTTTGGTGGTCAGCGGCCCGGTGTCGGTGCAGCGCTGCTTGCCCCAGGGGCCGAAGCGCGGGTCGGCCTCGCTGCTGTCGGTGGCGCTCGCGGTGCAGTCGAGCACGCCGCGCGGCCGGTAGCGGCGGTCGAAGCCCGGGTCGCGCGGCCACAGTGCGAGCTCGGGTTCGGATTCGGTGTTGAGGTGGTAGAGATTGCCGAAAAATTCGTCGAAGCCATGCACCGTGGGCAGGTGCTCGTTGCGGTCGCCGAGGTGGTTCTTGCCGAACTGCCCGGTGCGGTATCCCGCGGCCTTGAGCACTTCGGCCAGGGTCGGATCGCGTCCGTCCAGCCCCACCGGAGAGCCCGGCAGGCCGACGGTGGTGAGACCGGTGCGGATGGGCAGCTGGCCGGTGATGAAGGCGCCGCGCCCCGGCGTCGAGCTGGGGTGGGCGTAGTGGTCGGTGAACAGCAGGCCTTCGCGGGCGATGCGGTCGATGTGGGGGGTGGGCACCATCATGCCGTGGCTGTAGGCGCCGACGTTGGTGTGGCCGACGTCGTCGCTCATGATCACCAGGATGTTGGGCGGCTTGGCCTGGGCCTTGGCGGGCGCGGCGGCGGCGAGCGCGGCGGCGACCAGGCTGGCGGCGAGCGTGCGCCGTGGTCGTGGCGGGGCGGGGCGGTGGGTCTTCATGGGGTCTCCTCGGTGGGTGGGGCCGGGATCAGGCGGGCCTGGGCGCGGGCGCGCCGAGCCGGCGCCGGATTTCCGGCATGTCCCGCGTGACGCGGGTATAGAAGCGACGCAGGCCTTCGCACAGGTAGTTGAGGCCGGGTTCGCCTTCCGGGCTGCGCAGCAGCCGGTTCTTCGGGCATTCGCCCCAGCACAGCTGCAGCTGCGGGCAGCGCCGGCAGTGGCCGGGCAGGCGGTCGTGCTTGGCGAGTCCGAAGCGCACCTGCCGTTCGGCGAAGGCGAGGTCGCCCTGATGGGTGTCGCCGATGTTGCCGAGGCGGTACTCCGGGTAGACGAAGTGGTCGCAGGCGTAGAGTTCGCCGTCGTGTTCGAGCGCCATCGCCTTGCCGCACACCGGCGCGCTGGTGCACATCTGCGCCGGCAGGCCGAGCGACTGCGCGACCGCGGTTTCGAACACGTTGATGTGCACCCGGCCGAAGTCGTGCGCGAGCCATTCCTGCCAGATCGCGCACAGGAAGTCGCCGTAGTCGCGCGCGTCGACCGACCACTCGGTGACGATGGCGAGCGGATGGTCCGGGCGCGTGCGCGGGGTACCCAGCAGCGGCATGTCCGCGGTGCCGGCCAGCGCCGGCGCGCGCAGCTTGAAGTCGCGCGCTTCGACGCAGGGCGTGAACTGGATGCGGTCGCTGCCGGGAATCGCGCGCAGGCTGCGATACACCGCGAGCGGTGCGCGCGCCACGTCGCGATTGACCACGCACAGCAGCGCGAACGGCACGCCCGCCGCGGCCAGCCGGCCGGCGGCGGCGAGCGCGCGGTCGTAGCTCGGTTCGCCGCCCTTGGTCGGGCGGTAGCGGTCGTGCAGCGCGCGGGTGCCGTCCAGGCTGAGGCCGACGACGAAGCCGTGGGCCTTGAGGAAGGCGACCCATTCGTCGTCGAGCAGCAGGCCGTTGGTCTGCAGGTCGTTCTCGATGCGTTGGCCGGCTTTGCGATGGCGGGCCTGGAGCGCGACCACGCGGCGGAAGAAGTCCAGCCCCATCACCGTGGGCTCGCCGCCCTGCCAGGAGAACACCACCTCGTCGCCGGTCTGGGCCTCGATGTACTGACGGATGTGGGTTTCGAGCAGTGCGTCGGCCATGCGCGCGTTGCGTTCGTGCTGCAGCAGCGCGCTCTTGTGCAGGTAGAAGCAGTAGGGGCAGTCGAGATTGCACAGCGCGCCGGCCGGCTTGACCATGACGTGGTAGCGGTAGTGCCGCCCCGGCGGCAGCGGCGGCAGGGTGCAGCGCGGGGTGGCCGCCGCGGGCGCGGGCAGGGCGGGGGCCGTCATGCGGGCAGGCCGAGGTCGGGCCAGGCGCCGGACACGTAGGTCTGGCAGTTGCCCCAGCCGGTGGCGCCGGTGGCGCTGTCGACGACCTCGATCATGCAGTCGCGGAACTGGTTGAGGACGGCGACCGCCTCGGGCTGCGAACAGTCGGCGAAGTATTCGCCTTCGACGTGCAGGGCACCGCGGTAGCTGCCGTGGTTGCGGCCGTCGAGGCGGTGGTAGAGCCCGCCGCCGAGGTGGAAGCCGGTGTCGCCCAGGGGGCGCACGCTCAGTTCGCGTGCGCTGCCGTCGGCCATCGTCAGCCGGAAGCCGCCGCCCAGCAGACGGCGGTTGCGCGGGTCGAAGCGCAGCGCCGGCTCGATCGCGGCCACCGCGATCCGGCGTCCGTCGGCGTACTCGAAGTGGCCCTGCACCCGCTTCTGCTCGAAGCCGGGCGCGGCGTAGTGCAGGTAGTACTGGTGAAAGGCCCAGCTGCGGCCGTCGGGGGCGCGGAAGTAGAGCGGGTTCCACACCGCGAGCACGCGCATGTGTTCGGAGTCGACCGGCTCGGGCGCGAGGTCGGCGAGCGGCTGCCCGACCGCCGGCCGGATGCCCCAGGAGTGGTCGCGGGTCATGATCCAGGTGTCGGGCGTGACCTCGGTGCGGCGGCCCTGCACCTCCACCCAGCCGCGCGCGTGGCCGGTCTGGTGGTAGCGGATCTGGTCGGCGGTGCGGCGGTAACCGGTGAGGCCGCGGCGGTCCTCGCGCTCCTCGACGAAGCAGGGCACGATGCCTTCGAGCTCCAGGTCGAAGGCGATCGGCTGCACTTCGGTTGGTGCCAGGCGCACGCGGATGCGCTTGAGCGGTTCGACGACTTCGTAATGCAGCGGGCCGACGCCGATGTCGTCGGGTGCGCGCGCCAGTTCGCGGCTGGCCTGCACCGCCCACTGCTCGACGCCGCGCGACACGCCGCCGTAGCCGTCGACGACGTTGCGGTTGGGGTATTTGCCGAAACCGAAGCCGATCTGCAGGCTGCCGTCGCGCGCCGCGGCCATGCCGCAGACCTTTTCGGTCCATGCCGGGTCGGTGTGGGCGACGCTGGCGAAGGTGTCGACGATCTGGTGATTGAAGCCTTCGTCGGCCGCCAGCAGGGGGCCGATGCTGCCTCCGCTCATGGGTGTGCTCCCGTTTCTGGTGCGGTGGGATGGGCGGCAGCCGTGCGCCTGTCTTCCGTCCCCACCTTTGTTAAAGTTGAATGCCGGGCGGAAGTCCGCCGGGCACCTCAGCGGCAAGGTGTGCGGAAAAGTATAAGAAGCGTCGCGGTCGGCCCGGAATTCGCATTGGCCGGCGCTGGCGCCGGGTTTCAGTCTTCTGATTAAAAAGGGAAAAGCCGGAATTGCCGGGCGCCGCTCGCGGTGGCCTCGCATTCCGCCACGCAAGCGATGACCAGCAAGAAAGCCGTTCCCCACGACCTTCCCGCCGCCGGGCGCATGCCCGCGCCGCGCAAACTGCCCAGCCAGTCGCGTTCGCGTTCGCTGGTGACCGCGCTGGTAGAGGCCTGCCTCCACATCCTCGAACGCGAGGGCGCGGAGGCGCTCACCGTGAACCGGCTGGCCGAGGTCTCGGGGGTCGCGGTGGGCTCGATCTACCAGTACTTCCCCAACAAGGAGGCGGTGGTCAGCGTCGCCTTCAATCACATCCTGCACGAGGAAGTCACCGTGCATGTGCCGGCGCTGCGCGAGCGCGTCACCGGCAAGCCGCTGGCCTATGCGCTGCGCGAGATCCTGCGCAACATGGTGCGGGTCGAGCTGAGGCTGTACCGCCTGCACCGCGAATTCCACCTCCGCTACCACCCCGACCTGCAGGTCGGCATGCGCCTGGGGCCCTACGAAAACTCGCGCGAATACATCGACGAGGCGTGGGGGCCGTTCGTGGCGCTCTATGCGCCGGAACTCGATCCGGCGCGGCGCGACATGGCCGCCTACATGCTGTGCATGGCGCTGCGCTCGACCATACGGGTGGCCCTGGAAGACGCGCCCGAACGCGTCGAATCCCCGGTCTTCCTCGACTGCCTGATCGCGATGGCGCTCGGCGTGCTCGACGCCCGGTTGCCGCCGCGAGGCTGAGCCGCGACGGCGGCGAAAACGCGACAGGGCGCCCCGGGTAGGGCGCGAAAACCAGCGTTTGTTCATGAAAATCAGCGCTCTATGAGTCGCTTCGAGGCCGCGCCAATGCGAATCGCGGCCTCGTTTCGGGCTCCCTATACTGGCTTCGTTTTGCCCGCTGTCGTTTCCAGGTTCCCGCCGAGACGGGACGAACGACAGTGCAACGCGGTGTATAGGAGACCCCCGCATGAACCACGACTGCACGGCGCTCGTCGCCGCGCTCGGCGGCTGGCTGGCCGAGCGCTGGCCGCACCGGCGCAACATCGAGCTGGCCGACGTACGCCCGCCCATTCAGGGCTTTTCCAACGAAACCTGGCTGCTCGACCTGCACTGGGAGGAGGGTGGCGCGCGGCAGCGCATTCCGGCGGTGCTGCGCCTGCAGCCGGCCGAGGTCGCGCTGTTCCCGAGCTACGATCTCGCGCTGCAGTACCGCTGCATGGCGCAACTGGCCGGCACCGACGTGCCGGTGCCGCGCCTGCTCGCCGAGTCTGGCGTGCTCTCGGCGGCGCCCGGTCCGCTGGGGCGGCCGTTCTACCTGATGGAACGACTGCCCGGGCGCGTACCCACCGAGAATCCGCTCTACCACCTCGACGGCTGGGTGCATGTGCTGCCCGAGGTGCGTCGCCGCGCGCTGTGGTTGTCCGGGGTCGAGATGATGGCGCGGGTGAACCGGCTCGACTGGCGCGCGCTCGGCCTCGGCTTTCTCGATACGTCCACCGCCGGCGAGTCGCCGCTCGACCGCCAGTTGCGCGATCTGCGCGACTTCCTCGCCTGGGCGGAGGCGCTCGCCGGGCCTTACCCGCTGCTGCGCGCTGCGCTCGCCTGGCTGGAGCACAACCGGCCGCGAAGCGGGCCGGTGGGTCTGTGCTGGGGCGACGCCAAGCTCGGCAACTGCCTGTTCGACGCCGACGACGACCGCTGCATCGGGGTGCTGGACTGGGAGTCCGCGCATCTGGGCAATCCGGTCGACGACCTCGCCTGGTGGATCATGCTCGACCGCTCGCTGTGCGACGGCTACGGCTATCCGCGCCTCGCCGGGCTGCCCTCGCGGGCGGAGACGATCGCCCACTGGGAGCGCCACAGCGGCCTGAAGGCCGACGGGCTGCCGTACTACGAGGTGTTCTGCGCCTTCAAGTTCGCGCTCATCATGGCGCGCATCGGCTGCCTGTTCATGGATCGCGGCCTGGTGCCGCGCACGCAGCGCATGGATCTGAACAACGGCGGCAGCGCCATCCTGCGCATCCTCGCTGCCGAACAGGGCCTGCCTTTTGCCGACGAGGGGGCCCCATGCTGAGCGCCGCCGACGATTACCCGGTGCACCAGCTGCCCGAGCCGGTGGCCTTCGCCGGCAGCGACCGCAACTTCTACGACCGCTACTACTTCCAGGGCTACGACGCCGCCGGCGAGGCCTTCTTTGGTGGCGCGCTCGGCGTCTATCCGCACCTGAACCTGGCCGACGCCGCCTTCATGATCCAGCGCGGCGGCGTGCAGCACAGCCTGTTCGCCTCCCGCCACCTCGACCACGAGCGCATGGACACCCGCGTCGGGCCGATCGCGGTCGAGGTCGTGGAGCCGCTCCGGCGCCTGCGCCTGTCGGTGGCCGACGCCGCGCACGACTTTCACGCCACGCTCGAATTCAGCGGTCGCGCCGCGCCGGTCGAGGAGCCGCGCTTCACCCATCGCGCCGGCGCGCTCACCGTGCTCGACCTCACCCGCATGACCCAGGGCGGCCGCTGGCAGGGCGAGATCGCGCTCGGCGGCGAGCGTTTCGCGGTCGACGGCTGGCGCGGCGCGCGCGACCGCTCCTGGGGCGTGCGTCCGCTCGGCGCGCGCGATCCGCGTCCGCACGCAGCGGCGGGCGAGCCGCAGTGGTACTGGCTGTGGGCGCCGCTGCACTTCGACGATTGCATGCTGTTCTTCCACACCAACGACGATGCCCGCGGTGAGGGCTGGAACCGCGCCGCGGTGCTGGTGCCGGTCGATGGCGGTGCGCCGCAGCCCCTCGGCGCGGTGCGCCACCGGCCGGTGTACCGGCCGGGCACGCGCCAGCTCGCCGCGCTGCGCATCGACGCCTGCCTCGCCGATGGCGGCGCCATCGAGGTCGACATCGACTGCGGCGCGGTCGTCTACAAGCAGGGCGAAGGCTACAACCACCCGGTATGGGGCCACGGCATGTACCACGGCGCCTTCGCCACCGCCTTCGAGACCCTGGACACGCGCGCGCTCGACCCCAACGACTTCGCCCAGGTGCATCTGCACGCGCTCGCCACCGCGACCCTGCGCCGGCCGGGCAGGGCGCCCGCGCGCGGGCAGGGCGTGGTCGAGCAGATGATCCTCGGCGCGCATGCGCCGAGCGGTTTCACCGGCCTCGCCGACGTCAGCGCGGTCGCCGCGCGCAGCGGCGAGGCTCCATCCATGAGGAATGCCGAACAATGAGCAAGGTGCTGACCCGGACCGACGGCCATGTGCTGACCGTCACCATCAACCGGCCAGAGGCGATGAACGCCCTCGACCCCGAAACCCAGGCGCTGATGTCCGCCGCCTTCGACGCTTTTGCCGCCGACGACCGGCTGTGGGTCGCGGTGGTGCGCGGCGCCGGCGGGCGCGCGTTTTCCGCCGGCGGCGACATCCGCGCGATGCGCACCGCCCTCGAAGGCGGCGCGCCGTACACGATTCCGCCCACCGGCTATGGCGGCCTCACCAGCCGTTTCGACCTCGACAAGCCGGTGATCGCCGCGGTCGAGGGCCTCGCCATGGGCGGCGGGTTCGAGGTCGCGCTCGCCTGCGACCTGGTGCTCGCCACCCGCGCTTCGACCTTCGCGCTACCCGAGCCGCGCATCGGCGCCGTGGCCTACGCCGGCGGCATGCACCGCCTGCCGCGCCAGATCGGCATGAAGCGGGCGATGGAACTGCTGCTCACCGGGCGCGCGATCGACGCCGAGCAGGCCGCGGCCTGGGGCTTGGTGAACGAGGTCGTCGCCGACGACGCCATGGACGCGGCGATCGCGCGCTGGTGCGCGCTGCTGTGCGCCAACGCGCCGCTCGCGCTGCGCGCCACCAAGGCCACGGTGCGCGACGGTCTGGCGCTGCCGCTCGACGAGGCCATCGCCCGCCAGGACGCCGGCGGCTATCCGGCGATCGAGGCGATGCGCGGCAGCCGCGACGTGATCGAGGGCGTGCTCGCCTTCAACGACAAGCGCGCCCCGGTCTGGGAAGGGCGCTGAGCGCGGCCCCTTCGGCAACGCCCTCGCCGCCGCCCTTGCCGCGCTTTCCGCGGACCCGCCCCCTCCGACTCCGCCGTCCCTGAGCCCGCCCGCCCCGAGCCCGCCCTGAGCCTTCTCCGAACCCCTTTCGCCGGCCCGCCCGGCAGGATGCCGACATGCACGCACCCCCCTCCGATTGCGCCGCCGCGTTCGCCGACCTCGTCGGCCGCCGCGTCGCCGTCCGCGCCTTCCTTCCCGATCCGCTGCCGCGCGCCGACATCGCGCGCGCGCTCGAACTGGCCTGCGGCGCGCCCTCCAATTGCAACACCCAGCCGTGGCTGATCGCGGTGGCCTCGGGCGCCGCGCGCGACCGCCTCGCCGCCGCGATCGGCGGCGAGATCGGCCAGGGGCGCATGCGCCCCGATCTGCCCTACGACGGCCGCTACGACGGCATCCATCGCGAGCGCCAGCTCGACGCCGCCGAGGCGCTCTACCGCAGCCTCGGCATCGCGCGCGAGGACAAGGCCGGCCGCCAGGCGCAGTTCATGCGCAACTACGCCTTCTTCGGCGCGCCGCACGTCGCCTTCTTCTTTTTGCCGGCGGCCTTCGGCGTGCGCGAGGCGGCCGACCTCGGCATGTGCGCGCAGACCTTCATGCTCGCGCTCGCGAGCCTGGGCTACGGCAGCTGCCCGCAGACCTCGCTCAGCTTCCATCCCGACCTGGTACGCGCCGAGTTCGGGATCGAGGCCGGCGCGCAGCTGCTGTTCGGGGTGTCCTTCGGCCGCCCCGATCCGGCGGCGGCGGTCAACACCGTGCGCGTCGCGCGCGACGTGGCGCGCTGCACGCGGATCCGGGAGGACTGAGGATGGAGGTCTTCGACTACATCGTGGTCGGCGCCGGCAGCGCCGGCTGCGCGCTGGCGGCGCGCCTGTCGGAAGATCCGGCGTGCCGCGTGCTGCTGCTCGAGGCCGGCGGGCGCGACGACAATCTGCTGATCGACATGCCGGCGGGCTGGGGGCGGACGCAGGACCCGGCGAGCGCCTTCAACTGGGCGTTCGAGACCGACGCCGAGCCCGCCCTCGGCGGCCGCCGCATTCCCTTGCCGCGCGGCAAGGTGCTCGGCGGCAGCTCGGCGATCAACGGCCTGATCTACATCCGCGGCCAGCGCGAGGATTACGACGACTGGGTGGCGGCGGGCGCCCCCGGCTGGGGCTGGGCCGAGGTCGCGCCTTATTTCCTGCGCATGGAGCGCAACCTTGGCATCGCCGACGCGCACCACGGCGGTGACGGCCCGATCGCGGTGTCGGACCTGATCGATCCGACCCCGCTCGCCGAGGTCATGATCCGCGCCGCCGAACAGGCCGGCATCCCGCGCACGCGCGATTTCAACGGCGCACGCCAGGAAGGCGTGGGTTACTACCAGGCGACGCTCGCCGGCGCCCGCCGCTGCTCGGCCGCGCACGGTTATCTGCGCCCGGCGCGCGCGCGCGACAACCTGGTGGTGCGCACCGGCGCGCTGGTCGCCGGGGTGGTGATCGAGGCCCGCCGCGCGACCGGCGTGCGCTACCGCCTCGGCGGCGAGACGCGGGTCGCGCAGGCGCGCGCCGAGGTCATGCTGTGCGCGGGCGCGATCGGCTCGCCGCAACTGCTCATGCTGTCGGGCATCGGTCCGGGCGCGGTGCTCGCGCAGCACGGCATCGCGGTGACGGTGGACGCGCCCGAGGTCGGCGCCAACCTGCAGGACCACCTGGTGGTGCCGCTGATGTGGCGGCTCAGGGACGGCCAGCCGTCGATGAACCGGCGTCTGGCGGGGGCGCGGGTGGCGCTCGAGGTGCTCGATTACCTGTTCCGCAAGCGCGGCGCGATGACCATGCCGGCGGCCGAGGTCGGCATCTTCCTGCGCAGCCGCGACGACGTCGCGCGCCCCGACCTCCAGTTCCACGTGCTGCCGCTGTCGGGCGACCTCGACGGCGACGCCAAGAAGCTGCATGCCTTCCCCGGCTACACCCTGGCGCCCAACGTCTGCCGGCCGACCTCGCGCGGCCGGCTCACGCTGGCATCGGCCGATCCGGCGGCGAAGCCGCGGCTGCAGATGAACTACCTGAGCACCGATCACGACATCGACCTCACCCTGGCCGGCATCGCCTGGGCGCGCCGCATCGCTGCCGCGCCCGCGCTGGCGGCGATCACCGCCGAGGAGGTGTATCCGGGCGCGGCCGCGGGCACGCGTGCGGCGCTGCTGGATTACGCCCGCGGGGCCGGCACCACCGGCCACCATCCGGTGGGCACCTGCAGGATGGGCGAGGATGCGCGCGCGGTGGTCGATACCACGCTCGCGGTGCGCGGGGTCGAAGGCCTGCGCGTGGCCGACGCCTCGGTGATGCCGCGGCTGATCTCGGGCAACACCAATGCCGCCGCGATCATGATCGGCGAGCGCGCAGCCGGGTTCGCGCGCGCCCACACGACAAGGAACAAGGAGATGGCGACATCATGAACGCGGCGCTCGACCCACGCGGCGGGCCGCCTGCCGCAACCCCGGACGCAGCGGCCCTGCACGCCCGCCTGCAGGCGATGAAGGCGGCGCAGGGCCGCGACGGTCCGCCCGACGCGGCCCTGCGCATCGACCGCCTGAGCCGCCTGCTGCACCTGCTGCGCGATCGCGCCGACGACTTCTGCCGCGCGCTCGACGCCGACTTCGGCGGGCGCCCGCGCGAGACCTCGCTGATGAGCGACGTCATGGCCACGTTCAACTCGGTGAAGTACGCGCGCAGCCGGGTGCGGCGCTGGATGAAGCCGGAGCGCCGCGGCGGCGTGTTTCCGTTCAATGTGTTCGGTGCGCGGGTGGCGGTCGAGCGCGTGCCCAAGGGCGTGGTCGGCGTGCTCGGCACCTGGAACGTGCCGCTCTTCACCACGCTCGCGCCGCTCGCCTTCGTGCTCGCCGCGGGCAACCGCGCACTGCTCAAGCCCTCGGAGTTCGTGCCGCGCACCGCCGCGCTGCTGGAGGAGGCGGTGGACGCGCTGTTCGCCGCCGACGAGCTTGCGGTGGTCAACGGCGATGTCGCACTCGCCGCGGCGTTCAGCGCGCTGCCCTTCGACCATCTGGTGCTCACCGGCAGCACCGCGACCGGCCTGCGCGTGATGCAGGCCGCGGCCGGTCAGTTGGTGCCGGTGACCCTCGAACTCGGCGGCAAGTCGCCGGTGATCGTCGGCCGCAGCGCCGACCTGGGTCTGGCCGCGGCGCGCATCGTCGCCGGCAAGACCCTGAACGGCGGCCAGATCTGCGTCAGCCCGGACGTGGTGTATGTGGCCGCCGAGGCGGTCGAGGCCTTCGCCGCGGCGTGCGCCGACGCGTACCGCCGCCTGTATCCGCCGGCTGTGGGCGACGAGGCGCTCACCGCGATCATCGACGCGCGCCACCACGCCCGCATCGAGGGCTATGTGGACGAAGTCCGCGCGCGCGGCGGACGGGTGGTCGAGTGCGGCGCCACGCTCGCCTCCACGCCTGCCGCGGCCGGCCCGGCGCGCCGCCTGCCGCTGCGCCTGGTGATCGATCCGCCCGCCGACAGCCGGATCGCGCGCGAGGAAATCTTCGGTCCGGTGCTGCACATCGAGGGCTACGCCGAAGTCGGCGAGGCGATCGCCCGCATCAACGCCGCGCCGCGTCCGCTCGCGCTCTACTACTTCGGCCGCGACCGCGACGAGGAGCGCCGGGTGCTGCGCGAGACGGTGTCGGGCGGGGTCGCGATCAACGACGTGATGCTGCAGGTCGCCGCCCATGACGCGCCCTTCGGCGGCATCGGCGGTTCGGGCATGGGGGTCTATCACGGGCGCGAGGGCTTCGCCGAGTTCAGCCACCCGCGCACCGTCTATCGCAGCGGCTGGTGGGACCCGCGCGCGGCGCTCGGTCTCACCCCGCCCTATCCGAAGGCGCTGTATGCGCGCCTGCTGAAGACGCTGCGCGTCTAGCGCCGGCTCATCGCGGCCGGCGCCGCACGGTCTGCGCACCCAGGCCGGCGGTCAGCACGCCGAGCAGCAGCAGGGCCCATTGCGACAGCGTGGGAATGGCCACCGCACCCGCGGCCAGCGCCAGCGGCATGAAGGGGTCTGCGATCACGCCGGGCGTGGCGGTGTCGTTGTCGCCCGTGCCGTCGTCCTGCACGGTGTAGGTCACGCTGTCGCCGCTGATCGCGCCGTGAGCGAACCAGGCGGCGGGGTCGCCCGCCTGGGGCGGGCCGTACTTGTAGGGCCGGAGGCCCGCGAGCCGGCCCGCCGGGTAGCTCACCCGCACCGCCAGCGTGGCGCCCGCGCAGTCGCTGACGGTAAAGCGCAACACCCCCAGCGGATAAGTGGCGCCGGCGGGGGCGCCGGCGGGGGCATTGCTGTCGATGGTGACGGGCGCCGACAGCACGCAGCCCGGCGGGTTGCCGCCGATGTCCACCTGCGCGTGCTCCGCGCCGCCAGGCAGCGCCACGTTGGCGATGCTCAGCGTGGCGGGGGTGGCCGGCACAGCGGCGGCGGGCGTGGTACCCGCGGCGTTGGTGGCTGCGACGATGAAGCTGAGGGGCGTGCCGTTGGCGAGACCGGTGAAGGTGCAGGGCGACGCGGTGCAGGCGGTGGGGCTGCTGTCCATCGTCACCGTGTAGCCGGTCGGGCTGCCGCCGCTCACGGGCGGCGCCCAGGCGATGCGCACGCTGGCGTCGCCCGGCGTGGCAGTGACGTTTTGCGGCGCGCCCGGCAGGGCCAGGGTAGCGCCCGCGATCGAAGGAGGGGACCCACTGCTGCCCGACTCATTGCCCGCAGTGATCGTGAAGCTGTAGTTCTGGCCATCGGCCAGCCCGGTGACCACGCAGGTGGTGGCCGAGGTG
Organism: Pseudomonadota bacterium; assembly: GCA_023459095.1. GTDB lineage: Bacteria > Pseudomonadota > Gammaproteobacteria > Burkholderiales > Rhodocyclaceae > JAEWVQ01. The sequence continues at coordinate 26,503 of JAEWVQ010000165.1, forward strand.
CGGCAGACCTCCCCGGCGCCCAGGCTCACCGCGTAGGTCACCGCACGGGCGGCGGACGACCAGGTCAGCGTGACCTGGCGCACCTGGTCGGTGCTGGCGTTGCCGCCCGCCGGGGTGTCGGGCAGAGCGTCTTGCCGCTCCACCGCACCCATGTCGCAGGCGCCGGCAGGCCGCGCTACGCCGCGCTGGTCGGTGTCGCCGGCGCCGCAGATGGCGGCGCCCACGGCCGGGCTGGTGACGCCGGGCAGCAGGGTCCAGGTGGGGCCGCCGTTGTCGGCCAGCGCGCCGAGCAGTGGGTCGCCGGTCAGCGGACTACCGCTGCAGGCGGCGTTGGGAACCGCATATACGCCGCCGCTGCAGCCGCCGCCTTGCACCAGATTGCCGTCGAGATTGGTGGTGCCGGAGTTCCCGTCAAGAAAGAGCTGCGCCCCCAAGGGGGCGGTGTTGGCCCAGAAGACCGATGCGTTGAGGGTGGTGTGGGCGCTGCCGATGTTGGCGATGGCGCCGCCCCGGTTGGTGGCCGTGTTGCCGTGGAACGTGGAGAACGCGACGTCGGGCTGGGCCTGGTTGCTGTTGAGGATGGCGCCGCCGCCTGTCACGCCACCCCCGGTAGCCCGGTTGCCGCTGAAGGTCGAATGTTCGATGCGGGGGCTGCTGCTGCCCGTGCCGAAAACATTGTTGTAGATGGCGCCGCCGGAGGCGGCCGACACGTTGCCGGTGAACGTGGCATGCGTGATGAGCGGGCTGGCGTCGCCGTTGTCCCCCGAGTTGAAGAGGGCGCCGCCGGAACTGGCGTAGTTGCCGCTGAAGGTGAGGTTGCGCAGGGTGGGGCTGCATGCGCCGTCCTGCGCATTGCAGCGCAGTCCGCCGCCCCCGTTGTTGCCACTGCCGCCGTTGGCCCGTCCGGCGGTGATGGTCAGGCCGTCGATGACGGTGTTGGCGCGGGTGAGGGTGGGGTTGGCAGAGTTGATCCGCAGGTACACCACGTTGTAGCTGTTGTCGCCGCTCTGGTTGCTGGCATCCAGCACGATGCCGTTGGCGTCGGTGCTGTCGTTGTCGTCGATGTCGCCCGACAGCACCGTCAGGCGGCTGTTGGTGCCGCGCTGGCCGCGCGTCGTCTCGCCGCCCACGAAACCGCCGTAGAGCTGCAAGGGCCGGTTGATGGCGAAGGTGGCGTCGCGCGTGGAGCCGGGCTTGTACAGGCCCTGTTTCAGCCAGATTTCATCGCAGCCGGTGTTGGCCAGCGCGCCTTGCAGCGTCATCGCATCGGCCCAGGTGCTGCCGTCGGCGCTGCCGCTGGCGGTGGGCGCGGCGCGGCAGATGGCGGCCTGGGCGCCGCTGGCCGCGCAGAGCAGCAGCAAGGGGGGCAGCAGGTATCGGCCACATTTTGCAGCGGACCTCGGGATGGAGGCGCGAATGGGCATTTTTTCTCCTAAAGGCTCGGGTGCTGGTCGCAGCCAGTGTGTGCGGCAATGGTGCGTGGGCGAAGGGGCGGTGACCGATAACGACCTGGGGGCGGATGCAGGGGGAGAGCTGCGTTCCCGGATGAAAATTGACGTCGGCCGTGTTGCCCGGATATTCACGATGGTCGCAGAATATTCAACCCGCTCTGCGAGTAAATACGGCCTGCATTGAAAAATGCGCATTGGGAGAATAGCGGCCAGGCTGCGCAGCGACCATCCACTGATGAGTAGGGGTGGTGTTCAGGCGAATCGAAGGAATACTACGAAATGAGGCAAGGAGTGCTGGATCAGGCCGTGCAGGACGACATACACCGTTTGTGGGATGAACTCACCGATTTCGAGGTCGGCCACACCGAGGCCGCGACCCGTCACCTAAAGGAGCGCCTGTGCCGCATGGTCGGCGCCTGGAACGCCACCTGGGGTGGGGCGACCCGCTTCGCCGTCGACGCCGAGGGCGAGGACCCGCTGCAGGGCTGGCGCGTGGCGGTGACGCGGCTGCTCCATCCCATCGAGTCCTATCCGGAAGAGGGGCCGTTCAAGGCGCTTCAGGCGCGCTGGAACCGCCGCGAGCTCGATCCCTCGTTCCTGTTGTCGATACGCAAGGTCGGCGACTTCAGGACCTACGCGCTGCGCCGCGACCTGCCGGCGGCGTGGTTCGACAGCCCGTTCTTCGATACCTACTTCCGCCCCTTCGGCACCGTCGACGCCGCCTTCGTCGGCTTCCCCATCAATGGCGATGCCGAGTCGCACTTCGGCTTTTACTCGCGCACCGCGTTCACCGACCACGACATCGCGCTGCTCGCCTATGCGCTGCGCGGCATCAAGTGGTTCCACCGACAGGTGATGCTGACCAGCGGCCCGCTGATCGCCAAGGCGCCGTTGACGCCGACCGAGCGCAAGGTGCTCCGCCTGCTGCTCACCAAGGCGTCGGAAAAGCGCATCGCCGAGCAACTCGGCCTCGCCGTTTCCACCACCCACCAGCACGTCGTCGCGCTGTTCCGCAAGTTCGCCGTGCGCAGCCGCGCCGAACTGATGAGCTTGTGGCTGAGCCGCCCGTACTGACCCGCGGCGATGCGCCGCCGTGCTCAGACGAGGGCGGCGAGTGCGAAAGGCAGGCCGAGCAGGCCGCACCAGCCCGCCTGCCCCCAGCGCGCCAGCGTGGGCGACGGGTGATTCCACAGGCCGAGGGCGCCGAACGCGCCCATCGCGCCCGCGCCCTCGATCCAGAACCCGGCCAGGCCGCCGAGGCCGAGCACGCCGAGCATGCGGATCGCGGCACCGGGGCGCGCTGCGGGCACGGGGTGACGGAGGCCGGAGAGGCCGGCGAGCCCGATCAGTCCGAGGAGGCCGAGCCAGGGGGTGAATTGCGCAGGGTTCATGTCGCGTGGAAACCTCGCTGAAGGGGGCTGGGGCCGCAGAGCAGGGCCGGAGAAAAAACGGCCTGTCGTGAGGACAGGCCGTTCCGCTACCGCAGGGCAGCTTGACCGAGGTCAGGCGGCCACGGGGGCTTCGGGTTTTTCGGTGTAGGGCGCGATGCCCTTGGGCACGTAGTAGCCCTCGCACTGCTCGAGGAATTCCTGCTTCATCGCGCGCGGGTTGTAGAACTGCTTGTACCAGATGCGCGCCTTCATGAACGGGCCGTCGCTGGGGATGAAGAGGCCGTTCAGGCACGGCGCCTTGTTGGTCCACACCTCGAAGTCCTGCGCGAAGGCGAGCCGGCTGGATTCCTGGAACTGGCGCGCGGCGATGGTATCCGGCAGGGTCGCGACCGCGTTGCCGCCCGGCGATTTCACCAGCAGGGCGTGCCACACCTTCACCGATCCGTCGTCCACCGGGGTGTGGTTGATCATCAGCACGGCGTCGTAGAGCCCGGTGAGGTAGGAGATCAGCACCGCGGGGCCGTGGTAGGTGGTGATGGTGTGCAGGATCGGGCTGACCCCGTTCTCGCCCACCAGGGTGCGGTGCGGGCCGCACTGGCGCTGAATGGCGTTGTGGCCCTTGAACTCGTTCTCGTACTTCTGCACGGTGGAGCCGTGGATCGGGCTCAGGTGGCCGTAGTCGCAGATGTTGTCGATGACTTCCTGCGGATGCTGGTGGAGCACGCCGAGGTGGTCGAACTTCCAGTGCACCCAGGCCGGGTCGTTCCATTCCTTGAGCGTCGGGTGGTCCCACTCGGGCGGGCCGTCCTCGGGGTCGTGCCACACCCAGATCGCGCCCAGGCTCTCGACCACGGGCCACGACTTGACGCTGGCCGCGGCCGGAATCGGGCCTTCGTGGTAGGGAATGTCGTTGCACTTGCCGTCGGCGCCGAAACGCCAGCCGTGGTAGGGGCAGCGGATGCCGTCGCCGTCCACGTTGGAGCCGCCGCCGTCGAGCACCACGTAGGAGGTGTTGTTGGGCGCCGCCAGATGGGTCTTCATGTGCGGACAGTAGGCGTCGAGCAGGACCACCTTGCCGCTCTCGCGGCCGCGGTAGAGCGCGAAATCCTTGCCGAAGAAGCGCACCGACAGCGGTTTGTGGGTGTTGAGCTCGGACGCCTCGGCGATCATGAACCAGCCGCGCGGGTAGGTGAATTCTCCAAGGCGATACTCTTTCGTTGTGGCCATTCGGGCCTCCTCCTCGTTAGTGAGCCTGTCTCCGATCCGTCCCGCCGACGCCAGCAACCGACCATGCAGCGAGTCTGGCGATTCTGTGAGGCGGGAACGGCGGCCGCATCCCCTGTTTGGACGATGGCCGGGGCGCAGCGCCGGGTGCGGGCTCAGGCCGGATGCGCCGCGACCTGGGCGAGGCGGGTGCGGTAGGGCTGCACCGCCATCCAGAACAGCACCGCGGTGACGCCGAGCGTGGCCACGGTGACGGCGAGCGCATAGGCGAGGCCGGCGGTGCCGAAGCGCGCGGTGAACACGTCGCTCAGGAAACCGGTCAGGAAGGGGCCGCAGCCGGCGCCGAGCACGGTCATGAACAGGTTGAGGAGGGCGGCGCCCACCGCGCGCTGGCTGGCCGCCATCATGTGGCTGACCGCGGCGTAGGCGAGCGGCGCCGACCAGCTCGCGAAGAAACTGAAGATGCCGGCGAGCAGCATCGCGTGCGGCACCTGCACGCTGCCCACCGACCACGTGCCCGCCGCCGGCCACAGCACGAAGGCGATGCCGGCCGGGATGCTGGCGAGCACGCCCAGCGTCGGCAGGCCGATCTGCCAGCGCTCGTCGCGCCGGGTGAGGCGGTCGCACAGCCAGCCGCAGAACACCGAGCCGAGCGCGGCGCTGATGCCGCCGATCAGCCCGAACACCAGCCCGGCGTGGGCGAGCGGCATGGCGTGGGCGCGCACCAGGAAGGACGGCGCCCAGATGCCGTAGCCGTAGCCCGCCACCCCGGCCATCGCGCAGCCCAGGCACACGTAGCGGAAGGCGCGAATCGCGAGCAGGTCGCGCACCTGCGCGATCATGCCCAGGCGCGGCGCCGCCGCCGGGGCGCTCGCGGGAATCTCGTCGAAGGCGCCGCGGCGCGGCTCCCTGACCAGCAGCCAGAGCAGCAGCGCGAGCACCATGCCGGGAATGCCGAAGGCGAGGAAGGTGGCGCGCCAGCCGTACTGCTGCGCGATCCAGCCGCCGAGCGCCATCGCCAGCAGCAGGCCGACGTGCGGGCCCATCAGGTAGAGGCTGATCGCCAGCGAGCGCCGCGACTTCGGATAAAGGTCGGAGAGCATCGAGATCGACGGCGCCATGCCGCCGGCCTCGCCGACGGCGACGGTCATGCGCGCCAGCACCAGCTGCCAGAACTGCGCCGCCATGCCGCAGGCCATGGTGGCGAAGCTCCACAGGCCGCAGCAGATCGCCACCATGTTGCGGCGGCTGAAGCCGCTGTCGGCGAGGCGGCCGAGCGGAATCCCCATCACCGCGTAGAGCAGGGCGAAGGCGAGCCCGGAGAGAAAGCCCATCAGCGTGTCGGAGACGCCGAACTCGGCCTTGATCGGCTCGATCAGGATGGCGATCACGGTGCGGTCGATGAAGGAGAACACATACACCAGGGCGAGCAGCAGCAGGCTGAGGTGGGTGCGCCAATTGACCACCGGCGGTTGATGCGGGGCGTGGGACATTGCGGGCTCCGAAAGGCCAGAAGGGGATCGCGATACGCGAGGGCGGCAGGTCCGGAGGGCTGCCGCGGAAGGGCGCCCGGCGAGGGCGGTTCCGCGTGCTCGCGGTGCAATGGCGTGGCATGCTCGACGCCTTCGGTGGGCGCAGCATCGTCCTTTTGGACGTGTCCGCATGCGCCCGCCGAGCCTAAGTTGGCGTACGGAGAATTGCGCCGACGACCGCTGCCGGCCACGGCCGCCGGCGACCGACATAAAAACGCACGACACCACGGAGACGACATGGCCCCCACGCGCTCACCCGGGCGTTCCCCGACGCTTGCCCCGACGTCCGATCCCGCCGAAGCGGACGGCGTGCCGCCCGCGGGCGCCGCGGCGATCGAATTCCCCTTCGCCCCGCCCGCGCCCGACGGCGAGGTCGTCACCCTCGCCCCCGGCGTGCTGTGGGCGCGCATGCCGATGCCGATGCAGCTCGACCACATCAACGTCTATCTGCTGCACGACGGCGACGGCTGGTTCATCGTCGATACCGGGCTCAACACGCCGCAGGCACGCGCACTGTGGGAAGACATCGCCGCCCGCCACTTCGGCGGCCTGCCGCTCAAGGGCCTGATCTGCACCCATTTCCATTACGACCACGCCGGCCTGTCGGCCTGGCTCACCGAGCGTTTCGACGCGCCGCTCTACATGACCCACGGCGAGTACTTCACGATGCGCACGCTCGCCGGTCCGCCGCCCGAGCCCTTGCCCGACTCGCTGCTGCAGTTCTATCTGCGCGCCGGCATGCCGCGCGCGCGGGTCGAGGAAATGTTGGCCAAGCTGCGCCGCGACCCCTTCATGCCGCCGCACCCGCGCGCCTTCCACCGCCTGCGCGAAGGCCAGGTGCTGCGCATCGGCGGGCGCGACTGGCGGGTGGTGATCGGCGAAGGCCATTCGCCCGAGCACGCCTGCCTGTATTGCGCCGACGACCGCCTGCTGATCGCCGGCGACCAGCTGCTGCCGCGCATCACCTCCAACGTGCTGGTGTCCGACATCGAGCCCGAGGCCAATCCGCTCAGGCTGTGGCTCGACTCGCTCGACCGCCTCGCCACGCTCGCCCCCGACACCCTGGTGCTGCCCTCGCACGAGCGCGTGTTCCGCGGCCTGCATGCGCGCGTCGAAGAACTGCACGCGCACCACGCGCAGCAGTTCGACATCGTCCGCGCCCACCTGCGCGCGGCCGGCGCCGCCACCGCGTTCGAGACCAAGGCGCAGCTCTTTCCGCGCGTGCTCAACGCGGTCGAGGACATGATGGCGCTCGGCGAGGCCATCGCCCATCTGTCCTGTCTGCGCTATGCCGGCGAGGTGCGCCGCGTGCTCGACGACGACGGCATGTACCGCTTCAGTCTTGCCCTCTGATTCAAAGGAGTGACCGATGTCCCAGTTGTCCGAACTCGCCCAGCGCGTGCGCGCCCAGCTCACCGCGCCGGGGGCGCCCTTCGAAGTGATCGAGGCCGTGGTCGGCGGGCGCAGCCAGCGGCTCTACCGCAACGCCTTCCCGAACCTGCCGGCGCTGCTGGCGAGTGCGCGCGCGCACGGCGACAAGCCCTTCATCGTCCATCAGGGCGAGACCTGGTCGTTCGCGCGTTTCTTCGCCGAGGCCGACGCGCTCGCCGCGCAGTGGCGCGGCTGGGGGCTGCAGCCGGGCGAGCGGGTGGCGATCGCGATGCGCAACCGCCCGGAGTGGGCGGTGGCCTTCGCCGCCGCCGCGCTGCTCGGCGTGGTGCCGGCGCCGCTCAACAGCTTCGGCCTCGGTGAGGAACTGCGCGAGGCGCTCGCCGACGTCGAGCCGCGCATCCTCGTCTGCGACGCCGAGCGCCTGGCGCGGCTGGGCGGCGACAGCGGGGTCGCGGGCTGCCGCATCGTGTGCGTGAGCGATGGTGAAGCGCCCGCCGGTGCCGCCATCGACGACTACCGCGCGCTGGTCGCGCAGCCGGCGG
>JAEWVQ010000166.1 GCA_023459095.1 Pseudomonadota bacterium
TTCATCGAACGACAACCGCCGGGTTCGTCGCAACGCCCGCAACCGCCGGCCTGCGCGGCGAGTCGCACCCACACCCGGCCGGGCGCCACGCGCACGACCTCGGCCGGCGCTTCGATCACCGCGCCACCGCTTCGACGGCGTCGCCGAGACGTTGCACCGCGCGCTGCGGTACCTCGCCGAGCGCGGTGACCAGATGGCCGTTCAGCGTCCGCTTGTAGATGTTGATCGCGCCACTGGCCTGCGCCCCCAGGCCGCCCTGGGCGCCATCGCTGCCCATCGGCTCGACGAACACCGAGATCGACGCCAGCCCGTCGCTGAACAGCATGTGGACGGCCTCGCCACCTTCGCGCCCGAGCGGGCGGCGCATCACCGACACCAGGCTAAAGCCGGGCAGCGGCGCACGCACGGTCCAGCCGCTCTCTGCCTTGGGCATCTCGCTGCCGCGCAGATTGACCACGCGCCAGTCCTGCACCTGATCGTAACGCGAGCGCAGCAGTTCGCGGTCGACACTGCCGCCGACCTTGATGTCGCTGAACATGAACTGCTCGATGACCTCGCCACGCTCGTCGACGGTCTTCGACTTGAGCAGCAGGCCGCTTTGCGTGTCGGCCCAGAACACATGGCCGTAGCGCAGATCGTCGCGCGGCTCGAGCACGATCGCCTGCGCCTCGAGGCCAGCCACGCGCCCGACGTCGCCCATGCGGATCTGATAGCTCTCGGCCAGTGCCGGCAGCGAGGTCGGCAGCCGCGCCGGAAACGCCCGGCGGCCGCCGGGCTGATCAATGATCACGGTCTTCTGCCGGGGCAGCACGCAGCGCACTTCGCCGTTGGCGCGGGTCACTTCGCGGGGACTGCCGTCGAGCACCTCGAGACGTTCGTATTCACCGCTGGCATCGACCTTGTGGGCGATGCGCGAGGTCTCGAAATCGCGACCGGACTGATAGATGAAGGTGCCGACGTAATTGAGCCGCTGGCTCGCCGACGCCACCTTGCCCAGCCACAACAGGGGGTCAGGCGATGCTTCGGCAGCGAGCGCGGGCTGCAGGAGCGCGGCGCACAGGCCGAAGACGGCGACGAACCGCTTCATCGGCCAGCGTCTCCGCGCAGGTCGGAGATCGTCCGCACGTACTGGACCGCACCGGGCATCGGCCCGCCGCCGGCCATCGCCTGATGCAGGAACAGGTACTCGCGGTGTGCGTCGCCCGCCGAGGCGCGCAACTCCGTGCTCACCGGCGCGACGCCGCTCCCGGCCACCGCCAGGGCCGACGGTGCGCTCTTCGCCACCGCGACCGCGGGCGCGCCGACAATGGCCGCCGAATCGCTGTACAGCGCGCTCGCCACCCAACCCACCGCCGCTACCCCCATCACCGAGGCGGCAAGCGGCATCACTGCCCGCCACAACCCGCGACGGGCGGCGGACTGAGCAGCCGCCCGGGGCGCGATCATGGTCGGCTCAAGCTCGATTTCGGCCATCACCCGCGAGACGAAATCCGGCGCGCCGGCACGCTCGCCACGGATGGCGTCGCCGATCAGGCAGTAGGTGTGCCAGTCGCCGCGCAGCGCTTCATCCCTGCGCAGACGTTCGAACACCGAGCCCATGACCTGTTCATCACCATCGCCATCCATCAGCGCGGACAATCTTTCTTTCATTCCTGCCACCTACCAACGTTTGTCGGGGGCCGTGTCGAGCAGCGGCCGCAGCCTTTCAGCAATCGCTTCGCGGGCGCGAAAGATCCGCGAACGCACCGTCCCGATGGGACACTCCATGATGCTGGCGATCTCCTCGTAGCTGAGCCCTTCCAGCTCGCGCAGCATGATCGCCGTTCTCAACTCCTCGGGTAGCGCCGCCATCGCTTCATCCACGGTTTCCCCGATCTGCCGCGTCATCAGCAAGCGCTCCGGCGTGTTGATGTCGCGCAGTTGATCGCCGTCCTCGAAGGTCTCGGCCTCCTCGGAGTCGAAACCGGTGGACGTCGGCGCCCGACGCCCCTGGGAAACCAGATAGTTTTTCGCGGTGTTGACACCAATACGATAGAGCCACGTGTAAAACGCACTGTCTCCCCGAAAGGAACCCAGTGCCCGGTACGCCTTGATGAAGGTTTCCTGGGCGACGTCCTCGACTTCGGCCGGGTCGCGTATCAGACGCGACAACAGACGATGCAGCTTGCGCTGGTACTTGGTTACCAGCAAGCCGAATGCCTGCTTGTCGCCGCGCTGTACGCGCTCGACGAGTTGCTGATCGATTTCACGATCGCTCATTGGGGGCCGTTCTTCTGTGCGGAAGTGACAAAACCGCGCAAGTATAAGCGACCGCCAGCAACTGCCGCAAAGCGAGGATCTATGCCTAAGGACAGGGGCGCTCCCGATTAGTTCAGACGCCATCATGGGTATGGTGGCGCCCCGCGCGCACTGCCACTCCGGGCAAGTCGCGCCCGCCGCGGCCTTTCCGCCCACGCCGCATAAAACCTGCGTGCTATGATTCGCGCGGTCTCAAATCGAACACTCCCACCTTGTACAAACACTACGACGTTCTCATTCTCGGGAGCGGCACGGCAGGCCAGTCGCTTGCGCTGCGCCTGGCGGACCGGTTGCGCGTTGCGCTCGTGACCAAGAGGGAGCTGTCCGACAGCGCCAGTGCCTGGGCCCAGGGCGGCATCGCCGCGGTGCTCGACACCACCGACAGCATCGAGGCCCACATTCAGGACACCTTCACCGCCGGCGCCCATCTGTGCGACCCGGCGGCGACCCGCTTCGTCGTCGAACACGGCCGCGACGCGATCGAGTGGCTGATCAACCGCGGCGTGCCCTTCACCCGCGAAGACCAGTCCAGCCTGGGCTATCACCTGACGCGCGAAGGCGGTCACTCGCACCGGCGCATCATCCACGCCGCCGACGCCACCGGCGCCGCGGTGCAGGCTACGCTCGGCGAGGAGGTGCGGGCACACCCCAACATCGACATCTACGAGCACCACATCGCCATCGATCTGGTGCTCGGCGACAAGATCGGCCGTCCCGGCGCCGGCTGCCTCGGCGCCTACGTGCTCGACATCGCCAGCGATCGCGTGGTCACTTTCGGCGCGAGCAACACCGTGCTCGCCACCGGCGGCACCGGCAAGGTCTATCTGTACACCACCAACCCGGACGTCGCCACCGGCGACGGCGTGGCGATGGCCTGGCGCGCGGGCTGCCGGGTGTCGAACATGGAATTCATCCAGTTCCACCCGACCTGCCTCTATCACCCGCACGCCAAATCCTTCCTGATTTCCGAAGCCGTGCGCGGCGAAGGCGGCCTGTTGCGCCTGCCCGACGGCAGCCGCTTCATGCCCGAGCACGACGCGCGCGCCGAACTCGCGCCGCGCGACGTCGTCGCCCGCGCCATCGACTTCGAAATGAAGAAGCGCGGCATCGACTGCGTCTATCTCGACATCAGCCACAAACCGGCAGACTGGCTGCGCAGCCACTTCCCCAACATCCATGCGCGCTGCCTGGAGCTGGGTATCGACATCACCCGCGAACCGATTCCGGTGGTGCCGGCGGCGCATTATTCGTGCGGCGGCATCGTCGTCGACCTCGCCGCGCGCACCGATGTCGCCGGCCTCTATGCGGTCGGCGAATCGGCGTGCACCGGCCTGCACGGCGCCAACCGCCTGGCGAGCAATTCGCTGCTCGAATGCCTGGTGTTCGGCGAGGCCGCGGCCACCGACATCCTCGCCAAGCCGCGCACCGCGTTCGCGCCACTGCCGGACTGGGACGAGAGCCGCGTCACCGACGCTGACGAGGAGGTGGTGATCTCACACAACTGGGCCGAGCTGCGGCGCGCAATGTGGGACTACGTCGGCATCGTGCGCACCACCAAGCGACTCAAGCGCGCGCAGCACCGCATTCATCTGCTCGCCCGCGAGATCCACGAGTTCTATTCCAACTTCCGCGTCTCGAACAACCTCATCGAGCTACGCAACCTCGTCGTCACCGCCGACCTGATCGTGCGCTGCGCCCTGCAGCGCAAGGAAAGCCGCGGTCTGCATCACTCCACCGACTACCCCGGCCTGCTGCCGCGCATCCGCAGCACGGTGCTGAGACCGAAGAACTTCAAGCGCCCGCGCTGAGCACTGTGCGGCGCGCGCGGTGCCGCAACCATAGACACAGGGCGCGCCACTGCGCGCCCTGCACGTGGGTCGGCAGCAGCATCAACCGGCAACGACCGGCGCCCTGCTCCAGCTCCACGGCACACATCCACACTGCCCAGGCCGAGACCACGACGCCGGGCGCGATCCGCGCAGGCATGCGACGCCCCTGCCCATCGACCACCAATGTGCCGTCGACCTCGAGAGTCAGGCGCATGCCGCGCTTGCGACGCTCGTCGCGCACCGCCCACCATGCCGACGACAGCAGCACGCCGGCGCAGACGCCATACCAGTACAACGGCGGCGCCAGCATCGGCGGAAAATGAAAAAGCGCCAGCGCCGCGATGCCATGCACCGCCAGCACTGACGCCATCCAGCCCCGCGAGGGGCGCAACGCGATCACCACGGGGTAGCGCACGGCGGAGCCGCCATGCGCCGCCACCATCACACCCGGCGGAAGACCAGGGTGCCGTTGGTGCCGCCGAAACCGAAGTTGTTCTTGATCGCGATATCGATCTTCATCTGCCGCGCGACATTCGCGCAGTAGTCGAGATCGCACTCCGGGTCCTGCTCGAAGATGTTGATCGTCGGCGGCGAAACCTGGTGATGCACCGCGAGCACGGTAAACACCGACTCCAGACCGCCGGCGCCACCGAGCAGGTGACCGGTCATCGACTTGGTCGAGTTGACCACGAGCTGCTTGGCCACGTCGACACCGAAGGCGAGCTTGATCGCATCGGTCTCGTTCTTGTCGCCGAGCGGCGTGGACGTGCCGTGGGCGTTCAGATACTGGACCTCGTCGGCATTGACCCCGGCATTCTTCATCGCATTGATCATGCTGCGACGCGGACCGTCGGTATCGGGCGCGGTCATGTGATAGGCGTCGCCGCTCATGCCGAAACCGGCGAGCTCGGCATAAATCCGCGCCCCGCGCCGCACCGCGTGCTCGTACTCCTCGAGCACCAGCACGCCGGCGCCCTCACCGAGCACGAAGCCATCACGTTCCTTGTCCCACGGCCGGCTGGCGGTGGCGGGATCGTCGTTGCGCGTGGACAGCGCCTTGGCCGAGGCGAAACCGCCGACCGCGAGCGAGGTCACGGTCGATTCCGCGCCGCCGCACACCATCACGTCGGCATCGCCGTACTCGATCATGCGCGCGCTGCTGCCGATGGCATGCAGGCCGGTGGTGCAGGCGGTGACCACGGCGAGGTTCGGCCCCTTCAGACCGAACATGATCGACAGATTCCCGGAGATCATGTTGATGATCGTCCCCGGGATGAAGAAGGGAGAAATCTTGCGCGGACCACCGGCGCGGAAATCGTCGTGGGTCTCCTCGATCATCGGCAGACCGCCGATACCCGAGCCGATATTCACGCCGATGCGATCAGCGTTGGCGTCGGTGACTTCCAGACCGGAATCGCGGATGGCCTGAATGCCGGCCGCCATGCCGTAATGAATGAAGATATCCATCCGCCGCGCTTCCTTCGGCGACAGATAGGTGGAGACATCAAAACCCTTGACCTCGCCGGCGATGCGGGCCGAGAAGGCCGTGGCATCGAAACGGGTGATGGGACCAATGCCGCTCTTGCCGGCAAGCAGGTTTTCCCAGGCTTCGGGAACGGTATTGCCGACCGGCGAGACGAGTCCCAGACCGGTGACGACGACTCTACGACGCGACACGGGCTACTCCGTAAGAAATCAAGGCGGAGAAGAAAAAAATCAAACCGGGCTCCACCAGCGCGGAGCCCGGAAAGCAAGCGGAATTACTTCTTGAGGTGGGCGTTGACGTAGTCGATCGCCTGCTGGACGTTGGTGATCTTCTCGGCTTCCTCGTCCGGAATCTCGCACTCGAATTCTTCTTCCAGCGCCATGACCAGTTCCACGGTGTCCAGCGAATCCGCGCCCAGATCGTCCACGAACGAAGACTCGTTCTTGATCTCCGATTCGTTCACGCCAAGTTGCTCAGCGACGATCTTCTTGACGCGCTGTTCGATGTTCTCCATGAACAAACTCCTTCCCTGAAAGATGCAGGTATGTAAGAAAAAAAGCCGGCGTATTCTACCAAAAAGCACCGAAGCCGCTATCGCGGCAATCGGTCATGCCATATACATGCCGCCGTTGACATGCAAAGTCGTTCCCGTGACGTAAGCCGCCGCGGGAGAAGCAAGGAAGGCGACCGCCGCGGCGATCTCCTCGGGACGACCGAGACGGCCGAGCGCGATGTTGCCGAGCAGCGCATCGCGCGCGGCGTCGGGGAGCGCCCTGGTCATGTCGGTGTCGATGAAGCCGGGGGCGACGCAATTCACGGTGATGTTGCGGCTACCCAGTTCGCGTGCGAGCGCGCGGCTCATGCCGGCCACGCCGGCCTTCGCCGCGGCGTAGTTGGCCTGCCCCGGGTTGCCGGCGCTGCCCACCACCGAGGTGATGTTGATGATGCGGCCGGTGCGCGCCTTCATCATGCCGCGCATCACCAGCTTGCTCATGCGGAACACGGCCTTGAGGTTGGTATCGACGACCGCGTCCCACTCCTCGTCCTTCATCCGCATGGCGATGTTGTCGCGCGTGATGCCGGCGTTGTTCACCAGGATGCCGACCGTACCGAAACGCTGCTCGATATCGCCGAGCACCGCCTCGCAGGCCGCCGCATCGGTGACGTCGAGCGCCATGCCGGCACCCTTGAGGCCCGCATCGGCGATCGCCTTGTCGATGTCGGCGGCGCCTGCCGCCGAGGTCGCGGTACCGATCACGGTCGCGCCCAGGCGCCCGAGTTCGAGCGCCACCGCACGGCCGATGCCGCGCGACGCGCCGGTGACCAGCGCGACCTGCCCTTCGAGAGAAAAACTCATGCCTTACCCCAGTGCCGCAATCGATTGTTCCAGGCTCGCCGCGTCGTGCGCCGAACCGCCTTCGAGTTCCTTGACGATGCGCCGGGTCATGCCGGCGAGCACCTTGCCCGGGCCGCACTCGATCACGTGCGTCATGCCGCGGCCGGCCATCGCCTGCACCGACTCGATCCAACGCACCGGCGAAAACGCCTGGCGCACCAGGGCGTCGCGGATCTGCTGGGGCTCGGCATAGACGGCGACATCGACGTTGTTGAGCACGTCGATCTGCGGCACCTGGATATTCACGCCGGCGAGACGCTCGGCGAGACGCTCGGCCGCAGGCTTCATCAGCGCGCAGTGGAAGGGCGCCGACACCGGCAGCAGCACGGCGCGCTTGGCACCGCGGGCCTTGGCGGCCTCGACCGCGCGCTCCACCGCCGCCTTCGCGCCGGCAATCACGATCTGGCCGGGGGCATTGAGGTTTGCTGCCTCGACCACTTCACCCTGCGCCGCTTCGGCGCAAGCCTCGCGCACCGCATCGACCTCAAGGCCGAGCAGCGCCGCCATCGCGCCTTCGCCCGCAGGCACCGCCTCCTGCATCGCCTGGGCGCGGAAACGCACCAGCGGCACCGCATCGGCGAACGCCAGCGCGCCCGCGGCAACCAGCGCCGAGTACTCGCCCAGGCTGTGGCCGGCGACCAGCGCCGGCTTCGGCCCGCCCGCGGCGAGCCAGGCGCGGTAGGCGGCGACGCCCGCGGTAAGCATCAGCGGCTGGGTATTGACCGTGAGCGCAAGCCGCTCGGCCGGGCCTTCGACCACCATCTGCCACAGATCCTCGCCGAGCGCCGCCGAGGCCTCGGCGAACGTGTCACGTATCACGGCGGAGTCGCCATAGCCGGCCATCATGCCGACGCTCTGCGAACCCTGGCCGGGAAAAACCAGCGCAAAAGCCATCATCTCTCCACAGGAATGGAAGAAGGAAACTCAGAAATCGATCAGGGCCGCGCCCCAGGTGAAGCCGCCGCCCACGCCTTCGACGATCACGCGCTGACCGGGACGAATGCGCCCGTCGCGCACCGCGAGATCGAGGGCGAGCGGAATCGAGGCCGCCGAGGTGTTGCCGTGGCGGTCGACGGTGGTCACCACCTTCTCCATCGGCAGGCCGAGACGCTTCGCCGTGGCCTGGATGATGCGGATGTTGGCCTGATGCGGGATCAGCCAATCGACGCTGCTCTCGGCCACACCGGCCTTCTCCAGCACCTCGTGGGCAACGTCGCCGAGCACCTTGACCGCGAACTTGAACACCGCCTGTCCATCCATGCGCAGAAAGGGATCGCCGATCACCTGCCCCGCGGCCACGCCGCCGGGCACGCACAGGATGGGATGATGGCTGCCGTCGGCGTGCAGCGCCGAGGTGCGGATGCCGGGGGTCTCCGAGGCCTCGAGCACCACCGCGCCGGCGCCGTCGCCGAACAGCACGCAGGTGCCGCGATCGGACCAGTCGAGAATGCGCGAGAACACCTCGGCGCCGACCACCAGCGCCCGTCGGTGGCTGCCCGAGCGGATGAATTTCTCGGCCACGGTGAGCGCGTAGATGAAGCCGCTGCACACCGCCTGCACGTCGAAAGCGGCGCCGCCGTTGCGGATGCCGAGCTTGGACTGGAGCAGCGCCGCGGTGCTCGGGAAGATGTAATCGGGCGTCGAGGTCGCGACGATGATCAGATCGATGTCCTCGGGCTCGCAGCCGGCGGCCTCGAGCGCGCGCTCGGCGGCGACCTTGGCGAGGTCGCTGGCGCCGATCTCGGGCGAGGCGAGGTGGCGGGTGCGGATGCCGGTGCGCGTCCTCACCCACTCGTCGGAAGTGTCGATGCCGCGCCTGACCAGATCGTCGTTGCTGACCGGTTCCCCCGGCAGATGACTGCCGGTGCCCGCGATCCTTGCATAGATCATGCTGTAACCTCGTTCATGCTTTCCATCCGCTCCGAGATGCGCTCGATCAGCCGGTTGGCCGCGGCATCGGCGGCACGGGCGATGGCCTGCTCGAAGGCGAACGCGTCGGCCGAGCCGTGGCTCTTCACCACCACGCCGCGCAGGCCGAGCAGGGCCGCGCCGTTGTAGCGCCGGTGATCGACGCGGCGCTTGAAGCGCTTGAGCGCCGGCAACGCCACCAGCGCCATCAGCTTCGCCAGCCAGTTGCGGCTGAACTCCTCGCGCAGGAAGGTGGACAGCATCTGCGCCAGGCCTTCCGAAGTCTTGAGCGCGACGTTGCCGACGAAGCCATCGCACACCACGACATCGGCGCCACCCTTGTAGATGTCGTCACCCTCGACGTTGCCGCAGAAATTGAGCCCGCTGACGCGCAGCAACTCCGCCGCCTGCTTGACCACCTCGTTGCCCTTGATCGCCTCTTCGCCGATGTTGAGCAAGCCGACGCGCGGCTGCTCGAGGTGCTCGACCGCCGACACGAACATCGCCCCCATGATGCCGAACTGGAGCAGGTGCTCGGGCGAACAATCGACGTTGGCGCCGAGATCGAGCACATAAGTGCGGCCGGTCATGCTCGGCAGGATGGAAGCGATCGCCGGCCGGTCGATGCCCGGCAGGGTCTTGAGCACGAAACGGGAAATCGCCATCAGCGCGCCGGTGTTGCCGGCGGACACGGCGGCGGCGGCACGGCCGTTCTTCACCAGATCGACCGCAACCCGCATCGACGAATCCTTCTTCGCGCGCATCGCGCTCGCCGGCGGCTCGTCCATGCCGACCACCTCGGTCGCCGCCTGCAATTGCAGGCGCTCGCCGAACTCGGCGGCAACCGGAGCCAGCAACGGCTCGAGGATCTCGCTGCGTCCGACGAGGACGGCACGCGCATCCGGATGACTACGCAGAAAGGCAAGCGCAGCGGGGACGGTCACGACCGGGCCGTGATCGCCACCCATGCAGTCGATTGCAACGGTGACACCCATCGGCTTCTCGCGTGCTTCGGTAATCATTGGATTCAGGACAAAAAAGCGGCGCAGGCGCTGTGCGCGCTGCGCCGCTTCCGATGTTCAGATCGAGGGCTTATTCACCCTTGGTCTTGACGACCTTCTTGCCGCGATAGAAACCGTTCGGGCTGATGTGGTGGCGCAGATGCACCTCACCCGTGGTCGACTCCACGGCCAGCGCCGGGGCGGTCAGGAAATCGTGGGCACGGTGCATGCCGCGCTTGGACGGGGACTTCTTGTTCTGTTGAACAGCCATGTCAAACTCCTAGATACAAATGTTGCGCCTATTTTCTGCCGCGCAGTCCAGCCAGCACCGAGAAAGGCGATTCCTTTTCCGCTCCGTCCTCGGGGCGAGGCGGTTCGCATTCAACATGTCGCGGCGCAATCGGCAACGCCAGCAGGATTTCATCCTCGACCAGCGCCGAAACGTCGAGTTCGCCGTCGACCTCGACCGCATCGATCTCGTCGTCTTCCAGCTCATCGTCGGGAATTTCCTGCCCCGGACGCACCGGCTGCAGAACGGTGACGACGTCGAGCTTCCAGTCGTAACCGCCCAGGCAGCGCTGACAGCGCAACTTCAACAGACCCTCGATCGTCACCGACAGCCGAGGCTTCCGATCATCGCCCAGCGCCCCGTCGATGCGATAGCCAACCACGCCATCGCTCTCGACCAGCTGATCCGCCAGGCGCTCAAGCGCCCGCACCGGAATCTCGCCTTCGATACTGCGATGATCCGCTGCAAACCGGAACGAATCCGGAATGACTCTTGATTTTGCACCGTATTGCGACATAAGCCGTGCATGATATTATTTTTTCCGGCGATCTGTCAAAGACCTTCCGTAACGACAGCGACCCGCACGAATCACCCGCAGCCGGCCCCGCCCGCTATGGCACCTCTGGTCTTGCCACACCCCAGTTGCAAGCCTGTTCCACCGGCTGCTTTGAGCAGCCTCCCCTTCCCTGCCCCACCCGAGCCGCCGTCACGCGCCATGAACCTCGTCCTCGCCTCGACCTCCGTCTATCGCAAGCAACTGCTCAAGCGCTTCCAGATCCCCTTCGTCACCGCCCGCCCGGACACCGACGAGACCCCGCTGCCCGGCGAGACCCCCGACGCCACCGCCGAGCGCCTTGCGGTGGCGAAGGCCCGCGCGGTCGCCGCGGCCTACCCCGACGCACTGATCATCGGCAGCGACCAGGTCGCCCACATCGGCCAGGATATCTTCGGCAAGCCGGGCACTGTCGAACGCGCCGTGGAACAGCTGCAGCGCATGAGCGGCAAGACCGTGGTGTTTCACACCGCACTCGCCCTGCTCAACACCCGCAGCGGACACGTGCAGTGCGAGGGCATCCCCACCCGGGTTCGTTTCCGCAGCCTGAGCGACGACGAAATCCGCCGCTACGTCGCCAAGGAGATGCCGCTCGACTGCGCGGGCAGCGCCAAGTCCGAAGCCCTCGGCATCACTCTGCTGGAAGCCCTGTCGGGCGACGACCCGACCGCGCTCGTCGGCCTGCCGCTGATCGCGCTCGCCCGCATGCTGCGCGCCGAAGGCCTGCAACTGCCATGAGCGGCGGCGCCGAACGCCCGTGCGGCACGCTCTACCTTATTCCGGTGGGACTCGCGGACACGCCGTGGCCCGGCTTCCTGCCCGCCGACACGCAGCGCATCGCGGCGGGCATCGAGCATTTCGTGGTCGAAAATGCGCGCGCGGCACGCGGCCACCTGAAGCAGCTCGATTTTCCCCGCCCGTTGCGCGACACCGACATCCGCGAGTTGCCCGACGATGCCGACACCGCCACGCTCGACACCCTCCTCGCCCCCGCGCTCGACGGCAAGGCCCTAGGCCTGATGTCGGACGCGGGCTGTCCGGCAGTGGCCGACCCCGGCTCGCGCCTGGTGGCACGCGCCCACGAGCGCGGCATCCGCGTCGCGCCGCTGGTCGGCCCCTCGTCCATCCTGCTCGGCCTCATGGGCAGCGGCCTCAATGGCCAGAGCTTCGCCTTCCACGGCTACCTGCCGGTCGCCGAAACCGAACGCGACGCCCGCCTGCGCCAACTCGAAGACGAATCGCGCCGCCTCGGCCGCACCCAACTGTTCATCGAAACGCCTTATCGCAACGAGCGCCTGTTCGACGCCCTGCTCCGCCAGTGCCAGCCGGCGACCCGCCTGTGCATTGCCTGCGACCTGACCGGCGCCGACGAGTACGTCCTCACCCGCCGCATCGCCGACTGGCGACGCGCGGAGCGTCCGCCGATCGCCAAGCGCCCGGCGCTGTTCCTGCTGCTCGCCGGCTGAGGCGGACAGCGCTCAGCGCAAGCTGACGCGCCCGAACACGGCCGCCAGACTCTCCGCCATGTCGGCGCCGAAACGCTGCGCGAAGCGCTCGGCGAAGTTGCGCTTGGGAGTGAAGTCGCGCACATCCTCGACCTGGAACACGTCGCGCGCAACCGAGGCCACGGTACCGTAACCGTCGGCGAGCCCGAGCTCGATGCTGCGCGCGCCGGTCCATACCAGCCCGGAGAACAGCTCCGGCGTCTCCTTCAGGCGCTCGCCGCGCCCCTTGCGCACCACACCGATGAACTGGCCATGAATGTCGGCGAGCAACGCGCGGGCATGTTCCAGATGGGATTCCTGCTGTGGCGAAAACGGATCGAGAAAGCCCTTGTTCGTTCCCGCCGACAGCAGCCGGCGCTCGACGCCGAACTTGTCCATCGCGCCGGTGAAGCCGAAACCATCCATGAGCACGCCGATCGAGCCCACCAGGCTCGCCTTGTCGACGAAGATGCGATCGGTCGCCGCGGCGACGTAGTAGCCGCCCGAGGCGCAGATGTCCTCGACCACGGCGACGATCGGCAACTCCGGCCGGGTCGCGCGCAAGCGGCCGATCTCGTCGTTGATCATGCCCGCCTGCACCGGGCTGCCACCCGGACTATTGATGCGCACGATCACGCCCTTCACGCCCCGGTCGTCGTAGGCGCCCTGCAGCGCGGCGATGACCTGGTCGGCCGCAGCCTCCGAGCCGGCGTCGATGATGCCCTCCACCGACACCAGCGCCGCATAGCCCTGCCCGGCATCGACGGCTTCGTCCGCCTCGCCCCAATCCGAGAACAGCCAGATGATCGCGCCCACATAGGCGAAGGTCAGCAGCTTGAAGAAGATGCCCCAGCGCCGCCGCCGCTTCTGCTCGGCGAGCGCCTCGAAGGCGAGCTTTTCGAGCACCTTGCGCTCCCAACTCGCGTCGCGCACGCCCTCTTCGCGTTGATCAGCCATTACCCATCACCCCTCTCCATCGCCAGCCTCGGCGACCAGATAAATTCCGCCGGCGCGCTCGCGCACCGGCACCGCGTGCAAGCGCCGGCCCTTGCACGGCCCCAGCACGCAGCGCCCGTCGCGCGGATCATAGTGCGCGCCATGTACGGCGCACATCAGCCATTGCCCGGTGAGGTCGAAAAACTGCCCCGCGACCCAGTCGAGCTCCACCGGCACGTGCGCGCAGCGGTTCAGATACGCATAAACCCGCCCACCGTGGCGCACCACGAAGGCCGCCACCGGGCCGTCCGCGGCATCGACCTCGAAACGCACGCCCTCGCCACCGTCGCGCACGGCCTCGGCCGCGCAGATCAGGCGTTCGCGCGCAGCCATGCGGCGAACTCGGCAGGCGTGTGCAGACAGGCGAGCGGCGATTCGGCCTGCAGCGCGGCCGGCGGATGTGCGCCAAAACCGACCGCCAGGCCGGCGACGCCGGCATTCCTTGCCATCTGCAGATCGTGCGTGGTGTCGCCCACCATCAGCGTGCGCGACGGCGCCACCCCCAGCTCGTCCATCAACTCCTCGAGCATCGCCGGGTGCGGCTTGGAAAAACACTCGTCGGCGCAGCGCGTGGCATGGAAGAACCCACCCAGACCCGAGTGCGCCAGCGCCCGGTTCAGCCCGGCGCGACTCTTGCCGGTCGCCACCCCGAGCATGCGCCCTTGCTCCGCCAGCCACGCCACGCTCTGCGCCACCCCGGGGAACAGCACCAGTTCGTGATCGGCGGAGAGGTAGTGATGGCGGTAGCGCTCGGCCATGCGCGGGTAGTCGCGCTCGGCGAGTTCCGGCACCGCGTGACGCAACGCGTCGCCCAAACCCAGGCCGATCACGTAGCGCGCGCGCTCCTCGGGCGGCTCGGGCAGATCGAGATCGCGGCAGGCGGCGGTCATCGCATTGACGATCGCCGCCGCCGAATCCATCAGCGTGCCGTCCCAGTCGAACACGATCAGATCGAAACCGCGCACCGTACTCATGCTTTCTCCTGAAGGTCGAGGCGAGCGAGGAAAGCGCTCAGTTCATCCGGCAAGGGCGCGCTCAAGGCAATGCGCTCGCCGCTCAACGGATGCGCGAACACGAGCTCGGCAGCGTGCAGGAACATGCGCTTCAGCCCCTCGCCCTCGAGACGCTTGTTGAGCGCGAAATCGCCGTACTTGTCGTCGCCGCACAGCGGAAAGCCCAGATGCGCCAGATGGACGCGGATCTGATGGGTGCGTCCGGTCTTCAGTTCCACCTCGAGCAGGCTGTAGGCGGACCATCGCCGCACCAGGCGGACGATGCTGTGCGCCGGCTTGCCTTCCGCGCTGACCCGCACGCGGCGCTCGCCATCCGCGGTCAAGTACTTGAACAGCGGCTGCTTCACGTGCTGCATCGGGTTCGTCCACCGCCCCGGCACCAGGGTCAGGTAGCGCTTCTCCATGCGCCCTTCGCGCATCATGTCGTGCAGCGCGGTGAGCGCGGAGCGCTTCTTCGCGACGATCAGCAGACCCGAGGTTTCGCGGTCGAGGCGGTGCGCCAGTTCCAGCATGCGCAACTCGGGACGCTGCACGCGCAGCTGTTCGATCACCCCGTAACTCACCCCGCTGCCGCCATGCACGGCCTTGCCCGCGGGCTTGTTCACCACCAGCAGTGCATCGTCCTCGTACACCACCGGCAGCGGCTTGCCCACCGGCGCGGGCGCGCGCTGCGTCGGCTCGGCGACGCGCAGCGGCGGAATGCGCACCTCATCGCCGACCTGCAGGCGGTAGGTCTGCTGCACCCGCTTGCCATTGACCCGCACCTCCCCACCGCGCAGGATGCGGTAGATGTGACTCTTGGGCACGCCCTTCGCCACACGCAGCAGGTAGTTGTCGATGCGCTGACCGGCGGCAGCCTCGTCGATCCGCTCGTGCCGCACTGCAATCGCTTTGCCTTGAGTCGTCATCCTGAAATATACTTGCCCGTGGTTGTTCCGGTTGCGGTCGGCATCCCTGCGCGCCAGAAGGCGGCAGCGGATGAACGACGACGAGCCCGTACAAGAGTGCTCCCGGCAAACCGCCGCGTGCCGTACGTCGCCCAAAAAGGCGCCGATGGTAACGCAATCGACAAACTTCGACACACCCATCCATCTACCCAGGTGGATTTAGACGCGTAACGCACACGCAGGATCAAATGCTCCGGCCCCTCCAGCGCAACTGGCGGACGGGCGGGAGCAAGAGAAATCGACCAGCCCGACCCATCACAGCCCCGACAACCCCCGGATGAAAGCAGCCTTACCCAACCGCTCCTGATCCCGGAAAGCGCGATGGTGCGCGCCGTTCGTCCTGCCCGTGTGCATTGCGCGGGAGAACGATCAAAAATGAAGCGCATGCTTTTTAACGCAACGCAGGCCGAAGAGCTTCGCGTTGCCATCGTCGACGGTCAGAAGCTGATCGACCTCGACATCGAGTCCTCCGCCAAGGAACAACGCAAGAGCAACATCTACAAGGCGGTGATCACCCGCATCGAGCCCAGCCTCGAAGCGGCCTTCGTCGACTACGGTGCCGAGCGCCACGGTTTCCTGCCGTTCAAGGAAATTTCCCGTTCCTACTTCCAGCCGGGCGCCGACGCCAAGTCGAGCATCAAGGAAGCGCTGCGCGAAGGTCAGGAACTGATCGTCCAGGTCGAGAAGGATGAGCGTGGCAACAAGGGCGCGGCGCTCACCACCTACATCTCGCTGGCCGGCCGCTACCTCGTGCTGATGCCCAACAACCCGCGTGGCGGCGGCGTGTCACGCCGCGTCGAGGGTGATGAACGCGCGGAACTGCGCGACGCCATGGACCAGCTCGACGTCCCTGCCGGCATGAGCCTGATCGCGCGCACCGCGGCCATCGGCCGCAGCGCCGAGGAGCTGCAGTGGGATCTCAACTATCTGCTGCAACTGTGGACCGCGATCGAAGGCGCGGCCAAGAGCCAGGACGGCGCCTTCCTGATCTACCAGGAAGGCAGCCTGGTGATCCGTGCGATCCGCGACTATTTCCAGCCCGACATCGGCGAAATCCTGATCGACACCGACGAAATCCACGATCAGGCGCATCAGTTCATGGCCCACGTGATGCCGGGCAACGTCAATCGCGTCAAGCGCTACCACGATGACGTGCCGCTGTTCTCACGCTTCCAGATCGAGCACCAGATTGAGTCGGCGTACTCGCGCCAGGTCAGCCTGCCCTCGGGCGGCGCCGTGGTCATCGACCACACCGAGGCGCTGGTCTCGGTCGACGTGAACTCCGGACGCGCCACCAAGGGCGCCGACATCGAGGAAACCGCGTTCCGCACCAACCTCGAAGCCGCCGACGAAATCGCCCGCCAGCTGCGTCTGCGCGACCTCGGCGGCCTGATCGTGATCGACTTCATCGACATGGAGTCGCAGAAAAACCAGCGCGAAGTCGAGAACCGCCTGCGCGACGCGCTGCGCCACGACCGCGCCCGCGTGCAGACCGGCAAGATCAGCCGCTTCGGTCTCATGGAGCTGTCGCGCCAGCGCCTGCGCCCGGCGCTCGCCGAAACCAGCTACATCCCCTGCCCGCGCTGCAACGGCACCGGCCACATCCGCAGCACCGAATCGTCGGCGCTGCACATCATCCGCATCCTCGAAGAAGAGGCGATGAAGGAGAACACCGGCGCGGTGCATCTGCAGGTGCCGGTCGACGTCGCCACCTTCCTGCTCAACGAAAAACGCGTCGACATCGCCCGCATCGAGCTGCGCCACAAGGTTCAGCTCATCATCGTGCCGAACCGCCACCTCGAAACCCCGGCACACGAGATCATCCGCCTGCGCCACGACCAGCTCAACGCCGAGGACATCGCGCTCGCCAGCTACCAGATGGTGCAGAAACCGGCCGACGCCGACACCGGACTGCCGAGCAAGGGCGCCGACAAGCCGGTGCGCCAGGAGGCCGCGGTCAAGGGTATTTCTCCCGACCAGCCCGCACCTATCGTCGAGGCGCGCACGCCGGTCGAAGCGCCCGCCGCCGCCCCGGTGGAGCGCCGCGGCCTGCTCGGCCGCTTCATCGACTTCCTGCTCGGCACCAAGACCCCCGAAGCCGCGCCGCAGCCCGCAGTGCAAACCCCGCCCAAGCGCGACGCCCGCAGCCGTGGCGAGCGTGGCGACGGCAACCGCCGCGGCAACGGCGGCAACCGCAACCGCCGCGACGGCCAGCGC
>JAEWVQ010000167.1 GCA_023459095.1 Pseudomonadota bacterium
AGGTCCAGCCCGGCGACGTCGAAGGGCGGCAGGAAAACGGCGCGGCGCGACACGTTGCGGGTCATCTTCGGCGGCTTGCCGAGCAGCACCTGCATGTCCATGTCGACCGGCTTGTTGTCGAAGTGGCGGTCGGTGACGGTGAGGTGGCCGTCGTCGGTGGCGACGCCCAGCACCGCGAACGGGCAGCGCTCGCGTTCGCAGATCGCGCGGAAGACCTCGAGGTCGTCCGGCGACACCGCCAGCACGTAGCGCTCCTGCGATTCGTTGCTCCAGATCTCGCGCGGGCTCATGCCCGGCTCTTCGATGTGGACTTCACGCAGTTCGAACTTCGCCCCCAGGCCGGCGTGGTCGGCGAGTTCGGGCATCGCGTTCGAAAGCCCTCCGGCACCGACGTCGTGGATGGCGATGATGGGGTTGGCCTCGCCGCGCTGCCAGCAGGCGTCGATCACCTCCTGGCAGCGGCGCTCGATTTCGGGGTTGCCGCGCTGCACCGAGGCGAAGTCGAGATCGGCGGCGTTGGTGCCGGTCGCCATCGACGAGGCCGCCCCGCCGCCCAGGCCGATCAGCATGCCGGGGCCGCCGAGCTGGATCAACAGGGTGCCGGCCGGGAACTGCGGCTTCATCGCCTGTTGCGCCTGAATGCTGCCCAGACCGCCGGCGATCATGATCGGCTTGTGGTAGCCGCGCACTTCGCCTTCCACCGCCTGTTCGAAGGTGCGGAAATAGCCGGCGAGGTTGGGACGGCCGAACTCGTTGTTGAACGCGGCCGCGCCGAGCGGGCCTTCGATCATGATGTCGAGCGCCGAGGCGATGCGCTCCGGCTTGCCGTAGGGCTGCTCCCAGGGCTGGACGAAATCCGGGATGTTGAGGTTGGAGACCGAGAACCCGGCCAGACCCGCCTTCGGGCGCGAACCGCGACCGGTGGCGCCCTCGTCGCGGATTTCACCGCCGGCGCCGGTTGAAGCGCCCGGGAAGGGCGAGATCGCGGTCGGGTGGTTGTGGGTCTCGACCTTGGCGAGGATGTGGGTTTCCTCGTTGTGGTAGCGGAAGGCGCCGTCGGCATCCGGGTACAGGCGGTCGATGACCGCGCCCTCGATCACCGAGGCGTTGTCCGAGTAGGCCACCACCGTGCCTTCGGGGTGGGCCTTGTGGGTGTCCTTGATCATGCCGAACAGGCTCTTCTCCATCGGCCGGGCGTCGATCACCCAGTCGGCGTTGAAGATCTTGTGGCGGCAGTGCTCGGAGTTGGCTTGCGC
Source organism: Pseudomonadota bacterium (assembly GCA_023459095.1). GTDB lineage: Bacteria > Pseudomonadota > Gammaproteobacteria > Burkholderiales > Rhodocyclaceae > JAEWVQ01. The sequence goes on from JAEWVQ010000167.1 coordinate 1,257, forward strand.
GAACATCATCAGTTCGACGTCGGTCGGATTGCGACCCATACGGGTGAAGTTGTCGACGAGGTAGTCGATTTCGTCGTCCGACAGCGCGAGCCCGAGCTCACCGTTGGCAGCGTCAAGTGCGGCGCGGCCGCCGCCGATGACATCCACCGTGGTGAGCGGCTGCGGCTCATAGTGGTGGAACAGCGCTTCGGCCTCGTCCACGCTCCCCAGCACCGATTCGGTCATGCGGTCGTGCACCAGCGGCAGTGCCGCTGCACGCGCGGCGGCATCGAGCCCGCCCTTGAGAGCCACGCTGAACGCAGTGCCGCGTTCGATGCGCACTACCTTGTCGAAACCGCACTGGCGGGCGATGTCGCTCGCCTTCGACGACCACGGCGAAATCGTGCCCAGGCGCGGCACCACAAGCAACAGCACGCCTTCGGGCTCCTGCGCGCTCGCCGGGCGCGCGTCGAGCAGATCAACCAGGCGGGCGCTTTCCTCGTCCGTCAGCGGCGCAGCGAGCTCGACGAAATACCAGTGTTCGGCGGCCAGTCCGCGCAGCTTGGGAAGCGCGGCAGCGAGCGCACCGGACAGACGCGCCAGGCGCGAGGAAGACAGCGCCGCAGCGCCACGCAGTTTGAGGATTTGGGTCATTTCGGTCGGCACGGTAAGCAACGGAACGCGCACGGCGGTGGGCCGTGATCAGCCCGCGATTATAGCCGAGCTCCCCGCCCGCCGCCGGCCTGCCGACGGGCAGACGGCAGCGCGCCCGTGCCGTGTCGGCGAACGGACGTGTTCGTCATCACGGGGCATGGTGCAGCGCGATCGGCTAAAATCGCGAGTTTGCACATTCGCACTTCGCCGATGCCCGTTTTGACGCCCTCGACTCCGTCTGCCGCCCCCTGTCCTCCACCCCTGATCTGGGTGCTGCTGCCTGCGGTGGTGTTCGCCATGCTGGCCGGCGCGTTGTTCGCAAGCGAGCGCAACACCGCCCTGTTCCTGGCCTGGAATGCGGCGGCGCAGGCGCTGCCCGCGTCGCTATGGGCCGGCATCACCAATTTCGGCGCCACCCTGGGTGCCTTCGCCCTGATCGCGCCGGCGCTGCTGTGGCGGCCGCGCTGGGTGGCCTCCGCACTCCTGGCGGCGCCGTTCGCCGCGGTCTATGCCCAAGGCCTCAAGACCCTGTTCGCCGAACCGCGCCCGCCCGCGGTGCTGGCGCTGGACAGTTTCAACGTCATCGGCCTGCCACTGCACACCGACTCATTTCCGTCTGGACACACGGTCACCGCCTTCGTCGTCGCCGGCGTGGTGACGTTCTGCGCCACGACCACACAGCGCCGCTGGCTGGGTGCGGTGGCGCTCGCCCTTGCCGCACTGGTCGCATTCTCGCGGGTGGCGGTCGGCGCGCACTGGCCGCTCGACCTGTTCGCCGGCGCCGCCGGCGGCTGGCTGTGCGCGGCGGTCGGCTGCGCTTGGGCTGCGCGCTGGCGGTTCTGGACCCACGCCCGCGGCGTGCGCACGATGGCCGTGCTGCTGCTGCTCGTGTGCGTGGCGCTGGCGATCGAGGATCTCGGCTATCCGGAAGGGCAGTGGTCGCAATACCTGCTCGCGGTGTGGGGCGCCCTCGGCACCCTGCTCGCCCTGCGCCACGCCGACCGCAGCCCGGAGCCGGCGTGAAGCGCCTGCTGGCCTTTCTCGTCAGTGCCGCGCTGCTGGTCTGGCTGGTGCTCGATGCACGCTGGCGCGAGCTCGGCGCGGCGCTCGCGCAGCTCAGCCCCAGCGTCGCACTCATCGCCGCCGGGGGGTTCGCAGCGAGCTATGTGCTGCGCGCGCTGCGCGTCCATGACGAATTCCGCGCCGATGCGCGCGGCCGCTTCGGCACCTGTCTGCGCATCGTGCTGATGCACAACGCGATGATCAACATCGTGCCGTTTCGCGGCGGCGAGGCGGCGTTTCCCATCCTGCTCGGCCGCCACTTCGGCACGCCGCTGACCCGCGCGCTGGCTTCGCTGTTCTGGTTCCGCCTGCAGGACGCGCTCGTGGTCGCGGTGCTGGCGGCGGCGGTGTGGCCCGGCCTGCCGTGGTGGTTGCGCGTGACCGGCATCGCCGCGCTGATCTCCTTCGCCTGGCTGTTGCCGCGCTGGGCGCGCGCGCCCCACCGCTGGAGCGAGGCGGGCGCCTTCGCGCGCCGGCTGGCGAAGCTGCGTGACGCCCTCGCCGACACCACCCGCCACGCCCGCTACGGCTGGATATGGACGATCTCGAACTGGGCGGTGAAACTCGCCGCGCAGGCCTGGCTGCTCGCCGCCCTGCTTCACGCCGACCTGCAGACCGGCGCCGCCGGCGCGCTCGGCGCGGAACTTGCGGCGATCCTGCCGATCCAGGGCGTAGCCGGGTTCGGCACCTATGAGGCGGGCGCCGCCGCCGCGCTGCTGCCTGCCGGCATCGCGTTCGACGCCGGGCTGCAGGCCGCGCTCGGCCTCCATCTCTTCGTCATTGGCTGCGCGCTCGCCGCGGGCGCGCTGGCCTGGCTGTTGCCGGCCACAGCGCCCCGGTCGCCCGGCTCGCCCAACCCGAATTCATGAACACTTCCGAACTCCGCCCCCCCATGAGCAAATCCCCCCTGCCCGCCGCGCAGCCCGAGATTCCCGACGGCCTGCCCGCACACACGCTGTCGGTCGTGGTGCCGATGTACAACGAGGCGGAGAACGTCGAGCCGCTGCTCGAGCGCATCCATCTCGCCCTCGGCCCGTATCCGTGGCCCTGGGAAGTGGTGCTCGTCGATGACGGCAGCTCGGATGCCACGCCGGCCGAGATCGCGCGCTGCGCGGCGCATTACGGCGCGCACGTGCGCCTCGTCGAACTGATGCGCAACTTCAAGCAGACCGCGGCGATGCAGGCCGGGCTCGATGCTGCACGCGGCAGCGTGATCGTGACCATGGACGGCGACCTCCAGAACGACCCGATCGACATCCCGCGCATGGTCAACCGCCTGCTCACCGAAGACCTCGACCTCGTCGCCGGCTGGCGCAAGAACCGCCAAGACGGCCTGCTGCTGCGCAAGATTCCGTCGCGCATCGCCAACCGCCTGATCGCGCGCATGACCGGCGTGCATCTCAAGGACTACGGCTGCAGCCTCAAGGTGTTCCGCGCCAGCGCGATCAAGAGCGTGCGCCTGTATGGCGAGATGCACCGCTTCATCCCCGCCTGGCTGGCGACGGTGACCACGCCGCGGCGCATCGCCCAGGAGGTCGTGACCCACCACGCCCGCGTCTTCGGTCAGTCGAAGTACGGCATCTCGCGCACCTTCCGGGTGATCCTCGACCTCGTCTTCGTCTATTTCTTCATGCGCTACCGCACGCGGCCGGGCCACTTCTTCGGCGGCATCGGCATCGGCCTGGGTGCGGTCGGCATGGCGATCCTGATGTATCTGGCTGGCCTGAAGGTCTTCCTCGGCGAATCGATCGGCACCCGGCCGCTGCTGTTCGGCGGTTTCTTCCTGTTCATCGCCGGCATCCAGATGGTGACCTCGGGCGTGCTCGCCGAACTGCTCGCCCGGGTGTATTACGAGTCGGGCAGTTCGCGCCCCTACCTCGTGCGCCCCGGCGCCGAACTCGCCGACGACGACGGCTGGCACCGGGCGGGCTGATCACGATGCTGTCGCGCAATCCCATCCTGGTCTTCCTGATCCTGCTGCTGCCGCTCGGCAGTTTCTTCCTGCGCCTGGGCGGCGCGCCCCTGTTCGACGTCGACGAGGGCGCGTTCTCCGAGGCCACGCGCGAGATGTTCGAGCGTGGCGATTTTCTGTCCACCTATCTCAACGGCGAACACCGCTTCGACAAACCCATCCTGGTGTATTGGTTCCAGGCCCTGGGCTATCTGCTGTTCGGCGCCAGCGAATGGGCTTTCCGCCTGCCCTCGGCGCTCGCCGCCGCGCTGTGGAGCTACGCCACCTGGCAGTTCGCGCGCGAACGCTTCGGCCCCGACACCGCGCTCGCCGCGCTGGCGGTGGCGGCGACCGCGCTCGGCCCCTTCGCCATCGGCCGCGCGGCGACCGCCGACGCGCTCCTCAACCTGCTGCTCGCCCTGGCGCTGTTCGATGCCTGGCGTCATCTCGAATCCGGTCGTCGCCTGCCGCTGCTGCGCAGCTACGTATGGATCGGCCTCGGCGTGCTGACCAAGGGGCCGATCGCGCTCATCGTGCCCGGTGCGGTGAGTTTCCTGTACTGCGCCAGCCGCGGTGAATGGCGGCTGTGGCTGCGCTCGGTGTTCGACCCCCGCGGCTGGATCATCCTCGCCGTGCTCGTGGTGCCGTGGTATGCGGCGGCGCTGGCGATTCACGGCCAGCTGTTCATCGACGGCTTCATCCTCAAGCACAACGTCGAACGCTTCACCGGCACCCTAGAGGGCCATGCCGGCAGCCTGTTCTACTACATCTTCGCGGTACCGCTGCTGCTGCTGCCATGGACCGCGCCGCTCTTCGTCGCCCTGCGCCACGCACGCGCCGACGCGGCCACCGGTGTGCGCCGCTTCCTGTGGATCTGGGCCGGCTTCGTGGTGGTGTTCTTCTCGCTTTCCGGCACCAAGCTGCCGCACTACGTGTTGTACGGCTCCACCCCGCTGTTCCTGCTGATCGCCGCGCATCGCGACGCGATCAGGCGCAGCTGGCCACATCTGCTGCCGCCCACGGTACTGCTTGCGGTGTTCGTGATCCTGCCCCTGGTCTTCCAGCTGCTGTCGCTGAGCACCGCCGGCAATGCCTACTACCGCGCACAACTCGGCGAAGCCCTGAACGAGGCCGGCTGGCACTATTACCTCGTGACCCTCGGCGCGTTTGCGGGCTGGCTGCTGTTCGTCAAAGGGGTGCCGACCACGACCTGGAACCGGCTGATGGCGGTGGCCGCGCTGCAGGTGCTGGTGCTCGCCACCGTGGTCGTGCCCTGGGTCGGCAACGTGCTGCAGGGGCCGGTGAAGGCCGCCGCCGCCTTCGTGCGCGCGACCGGCGAACCTGCGGTCGCCTGGCGCCTCGACGTGCCGAGCTTTAGCGTCTACCGCGAGGCGGTCACCCCGCGCCGCGAACCGATGCCTGGCGAACTGGCGGTAACCCGCATCGACCGCGTGCCGGAGACGGGTTACGAGACGCTGTTCAACAAGGGAGGCGTCGCGGTGGTGCGGCGACTGCCGGAATGAGCGCCACGCCCCCCGCCGCCGTGCGCCACAGTCGCGCGCCGCGCCGCAGCCGACTCACCTTGACCATGATGCTGAGCATGCTCGCCTGCGGGCTGCTGTTCTCGCTCTGGCCGCAGCTCGACCTCATCGTCAGCGCCCGCTTCCAGGACCCCGACGGCATCTTCGCCGGCGAGCGCAACGCGTTCGTGATGGCGCTTTACCGCGGCGTGCCGATGATGTCGCGGGCGGTGATCATCGGCCTCTTCATCGCGCTTTTCGCCTATTTCCTGCAGCGTGGCGAGCACGGCCTGCGCCGACGCATCCAGGTGGGCTATCTGATCGCCGCGCTGGTGCTCGGCCCAGGCTTGCTGATCGATGTCGTGCTGAAGGATTTCTGGGGGCGCGCGCGCCCCTACAAGGTCGTCGAATTCGGCGGCAGCGCGACCTTCACCCCGGCCCTGGTGCCCACCAACCAGTGCGACAGCAACTGCTCCTTCGTCAGCGGCCACGCTTCGGCGGGTTTCTATGCGGTCGCGCTCGGCTTTCTGGGCGGAGCGGCAACACGGCGGCGGTGGACGCTGATCGGCCTTGCCCTCGGCGGCGTGTTCGGCTTCGCGCGCATCACCCAGGGCGGCCACTTCCTGAGCGACGTCGTGTTCAGCTTCTACGCCACCTGGTTTGCGGCCTGGGCGGCATGGCGATTGTTCGTGCTGTGCGGCTGGCTGCCCGATCCGGAGCGGGCAGCCAGCGCGGACCGGAAGGTCTGAGTCAGCGCCCCCCGGCGGCGGTTTGCGCCGACGCCGGGGTGATCGCAACGACCTTGGAGGCGTCCTGATCGGCGCTTTCCAGGCGGCGAAGCTGGCCTTCGATCGCCGCGCCGCACTCCATCTGCAGCTGGCGATAGCTGATGTTGCCGGAGACCCGGGCACTGGCCTGCAGCTCAAGGAAATGCTGGACTTCGAGATCGCCGCTGATGCTGCCGTTGACCACCGCGTCGTAGACCACGACCTTGCCCTTGATGCCGCCCTTGTCGCTCAGCACGAGGAGCCCGCGCGCGCCCTCCTTGTTGATCACGTTGCCTTCGATGCGGCCATCGACGCGCAATCCCCCGGAGAACACCACATCGCCGACGATATGTACGTTGTCGGCGATCAGGCTCGACAGTTTGGTGACTTCGATCGACTTGCCCTGCTTCTTGTTACGGAACATCCGTCCCCCTGTCTCGTAAGAATCGATGACCGCGGCTAACGCCGCTTCCCATTCTGCGTACGGTAGAACTCGAGCTCGGTACCCAGGCGCTTGAGCGCTTCGTTTTGCTCGACGAGCTGGCGCTCGAGTTCGCCCCGGGTGGCTTTTTCCATCTCGAGCGCGACCCGGGTCTTCTCGACCTCGTCGCGCAAGGCCGCATTGGCACGCTCGAGTTCGGCGACCCGGCCGATGGCGCCGAACTGGGGTTCGACGTAGTGCAGCACCACGCTGCCCAGCGCGGCCAGCACCGCGAGCGCAATGATGGCATAAGCCAGCCTGCGCCGACGCAGGCCGGATGCCACTTCGAACGAGGCGCCGGTCAGGGAATGGGTGCGCGAGCGCTTGAACAAAGCCATCGGCAAGGATCAGGAACGCACCAGATAGAGCTCCGGATCGGAGTAGAGGCCGTCCTTGATCACTTCGAAATGCAGGTGGGGGCCGGTGGAGCGCCCGGTGGAACCAACCGCGGCGATGCGCTGTTGCGGCGTCACCACCTCGCCCACTTTCACATACAGGCGGGAGCAATGGGCGTAACGCGTGATCAGCCCGTTACCGTGGTCGATTTCGACGGTATAGCCGTAGTCGCTGAGGTAGCCGGAGTGCACCACCCGGCCACCGGCGCTGGCGAGTATGGGGGTGCCGACCGGCGCCGGAAAATCGAGACCGCTATGGAAAGCGGCGCGGCGGTTGAACGGGTCGAGACGGTTGCCAAAAGTCGAATTGCGCTCGACGCCCTGCACCGGCGGACGGCTGGGGAAGGTCATCAG
>JAEWVQ010000168.1 GCA_023459095.1 Pseudomonadota bacterium
CCTGGGCTGCCCCGAGGGCTTCCACCAGGCGTTCGCCACTGGCATCGAAGCGGGACAGGCAGCGCACGGCCAGGAGGTCATCGGCGATCCCGTTGGAGTAGCGCAGGCAGGCCTGGGAAAACTCGGCGATGTTGCCCTGTTCGGCTAGGATTTCCAGAAGGGTGGTCTGGATGTGGGCCTGGGCAGAGGAGGACATCTGGGCGGCGCCTTTTAGGAGGGCCAGGGCCGTATCGCTCTGTTGGGTCAGGTGCAGGCTCCGGGCCAGGGCCGGGTAGGCCGAGAGCATGTCCGGCTGGAGGCGCACGGCTTCCTCCAGGTATTCGGCGGCCAGCCCTGGCTGGCCTGCCTTCAGGAAGCTCTCTCCCAGGGCCGCCTTGAGATCGGCACGGTCAGGGGCGATTTCCATGGCCCTGTCCATGAACTCCCGGGCTTCCTGGGGCAGTCCTCGGGCGGCACAGATGAAGGCGAGATAAGCGGGGGGTAAAGGGTTTTCTGGTTGGCTATCAAGCAAGCTGCTCAGCCCTTCGATTGCCATTTGGAGATCGTTGTTGTGAAAGGCCGTGATACTTTCCCTGAGGCGGTATTCAGGGGTGTTCCGACGTCCTGCGTGATCATAAGCAGCAGCTTGCGTGCGACGAATGAAGTTATCCAAGGCTTTCCGCATGGCCACTCCATCTGTTTCCACGTTGATCCTGAGCTGATCCGGGTCTATGGGAATCGATGGGATATAAGCAAAGTCGATTTTTTCTTCGGGAATGATTGGAATCCCGTGGCGTTCGAGATTATCGAAACGGCCTAAGTATTCGGTGTCTACAAGTACCGTAGGACAGCCACAGACGTAAGCTTCCGTGATGATATTGGAGGGTTCGTAGCAGTAAAGGACTTTTGATTTTCTCAGTATGTCAGCAATTTCTTCCTTCGAGCGAGGAATGTCTTGACAGAGGCTTACGCCACCCGCAGTAATTTGTTCTGCGATCTTTCCGCCCCATCCAAGATATTTGTGTGCGTAATAGCAGAAGCTGCGTCTTTCTTCAGTGCTTGTTCCGTAGGCGTTGAAAACCCTTGTGTCTACGCTGGGGAAGAATAATCGGTCTGCGTCTCTTTCGCCCTTTAGAACCCACTCATCCCAATAAAATAATAGTTCATCTTCCGAGAATTTCTCGTCGCCACCTAAATGACCTGCCTGATTTAATATCCAACGGGCGACTACGGCAGTTCGTAGGGGGTTTCCTGATACAACTTCTGGATAGACGGCGATTGGATGTCTCCCAGTTTTTTTGTGTTGCTCTTGAATTTCCTTGGTAAGGCGTGGTGTTCTCAGCCACGGAGAGCATATTTCCGACGTGATATAGGACTCATAGCCTAATTCGTTGAGCATGTGGCAAAGGCAGTGCAGCATCCGCGGCCCAGAAGATTTTTGTACATAGTTCGGGCTGACGATGTAGTAAGGGAAATGGGGGCTCTCAAAGAATGAACTGGCGGGTTGGTACTTCTTGTTCATTGTGGAATGATCTCGCGATGCTGTTCCGGATGCAGAAAGAAGAAATTTGTTTCGATGGTTTCTTCGTCAATATAGGGGCATTCTGTTATATTTTTCTGATGTATTGTATAGGCTTTATAGCCATATTTCTTGAGGAGATTGATTACATCATTTGGGTGGTAGCCGAACTTTTTTGACCATTTTCTAAGCAGTTCGCATAGGATGACAGGCTTGCAAGACTTGAGAGTATGCTTCCCACCCTGTATGACCAGAAGTTCAGCTCCTTCTACATCACATTTAATAAGATGGGGGGTGATTTTGTTTTTTGAGCAAAATTCATCTAGTGGAACACATGAACAAGTTATTTTTTGCAAATCGCGGGTGTCGTTAACAGGTTGTCCTGCATGAAGTAGCGAGGTTGCTCCAGAGCATTTTGGTGTATGGAAGAAATCCAGTTTTTCTGTTTTGTCGGAAAATCCAGTTTGATGGGCGTGAATGTTTTTGATCTTATTGTGGGAAATGTTCCGCAAAAGAATTTTGTATGTATCGAAGATTGGTTCGCAAGCATGAATTGTCATGCTCGGGAATTTTCTGGCCAGCGCCAGGGAGTACCACCCGCAGTTCGCACCGATGTCGATCATCGTCCAGTCATTATTGGCAATCGACTTAAGAAACTCTGTCTCTGCAAGCTCGTAAGAGCGGAAATTCATGAGGGTGCAAGGGACTAGGTGCTGATCCATGGGGTCCAGCCAGAGCTCAATCTGTTGCGATCGGGATCGAATAAATACACCTTCCGGGTTTATATGCAGGCTTTCCACATCGGTGTCGGAAATAAATCCGGGGTAATTGAAAAGTATCCGATGTTGGTTGTGGATCGCTTCAATATATTCCTGCTTGCTTAGGTCCCCTGCCTCAAAAGCAGTGCGCAGATTTATCAGTGGATTCATGGTTGGCCTTTGCAATCGGGTTGATCAAAAATGATGATTTTCCCTTTCCAGTTGTATGCCTCAAGCAACTTCCCGCGAATTTCTTCTGCATAGGTTGTGCTTGCTACTAGTACAGTTGTTCCCGCCCATCTATCGAGAATTTCCGGCCCCGTGATGGGGATGCCGAGAATTTTCCTGCCATGAAGGGCCTGGTTCCTGTCGATGACGCCGACAATGTTGGCCTGTCCGAGGCGGGTGTCGCACAGAAGGCGACTGGTTAACGAGCCTGCTCCCCAGATCAGCAATGGTTCGCCACAATCCGCCAGTTCTGTGGTGATCCCGGCTACAGGTAGCAGGCATTTCCGGGAGAGCGTTATGTAGGATTTTAGGCTGGCGGTTACATGATTATCCTTGTGGATAATCTCATTAACGACGCTACCAGACCTCTTGCGGTAGAGTGCCAGCAGGTAGTGGTTGTCATAGAAGTCGTTGTGATGAGACTCGACCTGCACTTCTTCAAAGCCAGTTTGGCGAAGCAGATTGTTGAGGCTGGTCGCTCCGAAGAAGTTGATGTGCTCCAGGGCGAATTCGAGAAAGGCCTCGGCGGGGGGCTGCTTGCCGAAGGACGCGGCATCTGGAACGGCGATGAACAGATGGCCGTTGCTCTTCAGTAGTGCATTGATACGGTGCAGGCTGGCCCGCAGGTCGGCAATGTGTTCGAGAACGCCGCACAGCGTGACGAGGTCGAAAGGGGCGGCGGGAGTGAAACTGTCCAAGGTTTCCGTCCTGATTTCCAGGTCGTAGACCTCGCGGCCAAGGCGCGCTGCTTGCGGGCTGGGCTCGATGCCGGTCAGGTTGTGCAGCCCGGCCTTCTTGAAGCGGCTCAGGAAATGTCCCATGCCTGAGCCGATATCCAACACACGCGTGGCCGGAGACAGCGTGACATTTTTCCGGACGGCCTCGAAGAAATCGTCGTGGATGCGCGCCAGTCCTGCTGGCAACTCTTGGTGCAGGTGGTGTTCGGAATCCTGGTAGAAGCGGTTCAGAGATGGCTGGTCGGGAATGTCGCTGGCGAAGGCGAAACCACAATTCTGGCAGGCCACCACGTCGTAATGAACGGGATCAGCCTGGCCCGGAAAGAGAAAATGCTGACGATGGATAGGTTCTAGATCGATGTTGCTACAGATTTCGCACGGTCTCATGGTCGTCATGTGATCTGGTTGCCGTTTAACTCGTCCATTGGCAGTACGTTTTTCCGCAACTGCTGGGCACGGCGATCCGCATAGCCACCAATGTGGACGCCATATGCGGAGGTTTCTTCCAGTATTCTTTCCAAGCGCGATCGCCGAATTTCCTGGTCGATGTAGGGAGAGGTACTGTGCCAGGAACTGGACGGGATGGTGACTGGGTACTTCCGTTCCAGTTCCTGCTGATCTTCATGAAGGACTATGTTGAATTTCGCGGGATCAGTCCAGTACACGCTGGCAGTAGTGAGAAGCAGCGTATTGAGATTCTCGATCAGGTCGAATTTATCCCGGTTATGGATGATGTTCTCTATGGTTTCATCAATATCGGCCTCGGTTTCGCCTGGAACGCCGATCACCAGGTTGATGCCGACGCGAATGCCGGCATTTTTGGCGTGGCCCAGCACCTCCTCGATCATGGCCAGGGTATAGCCTTTTTTCTGCAGTTTGAGCGTGTTTTTCGACCAAGCGTCTATGCCGAAACGCAGAGTTCCGAAGCCGGCGGCTTTGAGAACCTTGAAATATTCCAGGGTATAGCCTTTCTGCACCCGCAGTTGCCCCATCATCGTGATGTCGTGGATATTGCGCAGCAGAATTTCCTCACAGACCGCGCGTACGGCATCGGGGTCGCCGGACAAGTCGCTGTCGTTGAAGTGAAATATACGTCCTCCGCGCTCGACGAACCATTCGATTTCGTCAACGACCTTGATCGGATCGCGTCGCCGCCAATGGAAGCGTTCTCCGCAAAAATTGCAGCGGGACCAGCGGCAACCACGGGAGAGGAGGATGGGGATGAGTTGATAGCCGTTGTGATTTCTGTACAGGGCCGGATCGGCCCATTCATAAGTTGGAAAACCGATGGCGTCGATATTTTCCTTGAGTTCTGCGGGTGTGAAGGGTGTGGCCAGAGTTGAGCTCAGTCGGTTTTTCGCCACCACGCCGGGGATGTGGAAATGCCGACGCCCTGCTAATAACGCTTCAACCAGCGGAGGTAGGCTGGCTTCTGCTTCGAAAATGACCATGTAATCATAATCCTTGATCACATGCGGGCTGGTTTTCGGATTGTTGCAGTCGTATCCTCCGACTACGATGATCATTTCTGGCCGGAGGTGCCGGATACGGCGGATGATTTCCGTGGCAATCAGCCGGTTGGTGCCGCATAAGGACATTCCGAGGATACGGGGATTTGCTTTGGCGAGTTCGTCAACGGCACGGTCAATTTCCGGGCGGAAAAATGCGATGTAGTCCGGATTAGTCCAGAAGTCTTCCGTGTCGGTGATGCTCCAGGGATCCATCGGCAGTTCCAGACCTTCCGGGGTGAAGAGTCGTGCTTCCGCATCGAGCAGGCGTCGCGAGTGGTAACGGTGGTAGAAAATCATGTCCAGGTCCACCGTATGGAATCGGCAACCTGTCGTTTTCAGGATATTGTGCACGTAGCCGAGACCATTGGGCAGCATGCCGAGCATGCGCGCGGGTGTGTCCATCAGCAAAAAATCGAGCCCTGCAGGAAAACGGATGGGAGGAATCGGCAGCGGATAAACATGGGATTCCGTGTCGGATGTAAAAGCGTACTCTGGTTTTTTCGCTTCCGGTAGATGGGCGATCAGGCTTGACCAATCAACCACAATGCAATCATGGGGATGCTCATCGAGGGCGTGGCGAGCATCGAGATTTTCCAGGTATGTGGTTGCGGTCAACCAGATCGTATAGGCCTCAGTCAGCGCAGTGATGGGCTGCACCGGAATGCCCATCAGAGGAGGAGATGGCGTCGGGGCGACGATGCAGGTCACGCTTGAGCGCAGTTCCGGTGACAGTTTGAGTAGGTAGCGGGTGACTGGTGTGGTGCCATAGAGTGCCAAGGGCATGTGTCTCGGCAGATGGGCCATGATTTCGACTAGCAAGGCCTGATCGCGGGCGCCAGCATCCATGTCCAGCAGTTTGGGCAGCACCAACCGTTGTGTTTCTCCCGCCGGATTCGTTTGTGGCAGGTCGCCATGGAAATTGCTGAAATTACCGGTAAATCCCCTCTCCAGCAGGGCTTTGCGCATGGGGCGGGTGTCTGCCCACATTGCAAAGATCACTGCATCGATTCGGGCAAAATTGTCTTGATTGGCAAGAAATACGTCACTTTGCATCACGGGGATGCCGTTGAGCACTCCGTTTGGGGGAGGGGTTCGATCAACGAAAGTGACTACTTCTATTCCAGCCTTGTTCATGGATTTCAGGCAGTGCATCCCAAGAAGTGCGGCGCCCCAGATCGCAACCCGTTTCCATGGGGCTTTTGGGAGAGTGTGTGCCATGGTTCAGATATTTCCATGCCGGGTATTACGAATCATTGCGTAGCCCTTGATCAACTCGGTGATGCCCGCATCGAGGGAGACCGAAGTCTGGAAGCCGGTGGCTTCGATCTTGGCGTTGGAAACGATGTAGTTGCGCTGGTCTGGGTCCTTGCCGACGGGGGCCTCGAGGAAGGTGAAGTCGGGAATCTGCTTCCTGATGTGCTCGCACAGCTCCCACTTCGAGACGTTGGCTTCGGAGAGGCCGACGTTGTAGATCTGTCCCGTCATGGGTCCGGAATTTTCGATGGCGTGCAGGAAGACCCGGGCAATGTCGCGTACGTGGATGTAGTTGCGCTTGAAGTGGCTTTCGAAGAGCACTACGAAGCGGTCGTATACGGCGCGGTAGGTGAAGTCGTTGACCAGCAGGTCGATGCGCATGCGCGGCGACATGCCGAATACTGTGGCGAGCCGGAAACTGACGGCTGAAGGATGCTGCATGAGGTGCTTTTCCACTTCGACCTTTTCGATGGCGTAGTGGGAGATCGGGTTGAGTGGCGAGTCCTCGGTGCAGAAATTGTTTTCGTCGCCGGAGCCGTAGGCGCTGTTGGTTGTCGGCATCAGTACCAACTGCTGCGGCGACAGGTGCTTGAGCATGCTCAGGATTGCATCACGGTTGGTGCTGGTCGCACCGACCGGGTCCTGCTTGCACAGCGGCGCGCCGACCAAGGCGGCGAGTGGAATGATGATGTCGGCTTCGCGCAGGAGCGGCAGTAGCGTGCTTTCGATGCGCACGTCACCCCTGACCACGGAGAATTTCGGGTTGTGGCAGACATGGTTGAGGCTCGCCTGCTTGTACATGAAGTTGTCGAGTACAGTGACTTGATGTCCCGCTGACAGCAGTTCCGGAACAAGGGTGGAGCCGAGGTAGCCTGCGCCGCCAGTGACGAGAATGCGATAGCTCATGTGGGTCTCTTTCAGTTTGGGTTGAATTCGGTCACAGGGTCCGCGCGCGGCAGAAGAGTCTGGGCTCGCCCATAGTCGGGTGGTATGCCGATGTCGACGAAGGTTCCTGGGTGGGGCTGGCCAACGATCTTTTGCCCGCTTGCAATCGCCCTGGGAAGAATATCGGCTTCCAGTGAACATTCTTGGCCGGCAGAAAACCCCAATTGTTTCAATGGCTCGGTGGCGACCCAATAGACGCCGCCATTGGCGAGAACAGTACTGTCGTTGGCCTTGCGGCCCAGGTGGAGAATGTTACCGTGGGTGTCGCTTTCGAGGCCCATGTAGCGGTCTGTATCAGTGGTCAGGAACAGGGCCAGACACCAAGTTGCGGCATGCGTTTCCGCGAAATTGATGAGTGCGGGCAGGTCGACGGCAAAATAGGTGTCGCCGTTGAGCAGGAGAAAAGCCTTCTCGTTGTCAAGGTGTTGGGTGGCGAGCAGGAGGCCACCGCCTGTGCCCTGCGGCCGCTCCTCGACGGAATAGTCGATGGGAATGCCACGGTAATGTGCGCCGAAGTGGGTTGTGATGACTTCATGGCGGTAACCGACCGAGAGGATGAAGCGGCCGACGCCTTGTGCGATCCAGTAATCGAGCAAGTGTTCGAGAAACGGGCGGCCGGCGACGGCTGCCATCGGCTTGGGCAGGTCGGGGATGACGCTGCGCAGCCGGGTGCCCTGGCCACCGGCGAGGACGATGGCCGTGGTCCGTTCAGACACGGTTGATGATCCGGCAAAGGGCGTCAATTTCGTCGGCCTGCAGGTCGGGGTAGTTGCCGATGTACATGCCGAAGAAATGGATGTGATCCACCTCAGGAAAGTTCCGGTAGTGGCCATCGGGCACAACGCCGCGCAGGTAGGGCTGGCGCAGTTGATTGCCGCCGCCGGCGCTGCCGCGCCGGAATTCGACGCCTTCTTCACGTAGTGTCGCCATCAGGCGCTGCATGAATGCTTCGTCGGCTTCGCGGAGTATTAGGTTGAAGGCGTAGTTGCTGGAGCCTTCGGTATGGAAGTCGGTGCGGTATCGGGTGCTGTCGATCAGACCGAGGAACTGGCTCTGGTTTTCGCTGCGCCGGCGGATGTTGGCGTTGAGACGGGGCAACTGCTTGCGCCCGAGGATGCCTCCGATTTCTGTATTGCGCACATTGTAGGCCGGGAAGGCGAAGATGAAATCTGGGTTGAGGTCGGGGGATTCATCCTTGTAGCGCTGCTTGACGACGGGGTCGGTGCTCTCGCGGACCATGCCGTGGGAGCGCAGGATGCGCAACTGCTGGTAGGTCTCGTCGTCGTCGGTGCAGATCATGCCGCCTTCGATGGTGCTCAGATGGTGGGCGTAGTAGAAGGAGAAGTTCGAAATCCAGCCGAAGCTGCCCGCCTTCTTGCCCTTGTGAGTCGCACCGTGCGATTCGCAGACATCCTCGATCAGCGGGATGCCGCGTGCCTCCAGCGTCTCCAGGAGTTCATCAGTCAGACCGTTGAAGCCCTGGATGTGGCTGAGGAAAACGGCGCAGGTATTGGGCGTGATGGCCTCGATGACCTTCTTCGAGTCCATGGCCAGGGTATGCCGGTCGATATCGACGAAGACCGGGGTGAAGCCGTTTTGCAGCACGCTGGCGATATCCGAGACCCAGGTAAGTGGTGGGACGATGACCTCGCCACCTTGAGGGTAACGGATGCGCAGCAGTGCCATGGTGAGCAGGTTGGCGGATGCGCCGGAATTGACGAAGACGCTGTGCTTGACGTTTAGCCAGCGCGACCATTCCTCTTCGAAGGCCCGGACATTGGCGCCATGGGTGAGCATGGGATTGTCCTGCCGGAGATGCTCGATGACCGCATCGAGGTCTTCGCGCAGGATGTTGTTGCGCATGAGAGGGAATTTCATCTGAAGCCTGTGACTGGGTTAGAGATGGTGTTTGTTGATGAACGTCGAGATGGCCTGCTGTACGGATTCTGGCCCTATGCCGACCTGTTCGTGGAGTTCGGTGCGGCTGCCGAGTTCGAAGCGGTAGCCTGGGGTGACGCCGAGATTGAGTAACGGACGTGGTGCTTCGTCGGCCAGCAGGTCGAAGAGCATGGCATCTACCCCGCCGCGGCCCTTGAAACCCTCCTCGAGCGTCACGATGGCCTGGTACCCGGCCAGTTCTCGCAAGAAGGCTGCCCGGTCGAAGCCGGCAATGTCGAACAGATCGATGACGGCGATCTCCCGGCCGGCCTTGGCGGACTGCTCTGCGGCGCGGAGAGCGGTATGTACGGTATAGCCGGTGGCGACCAGACAGAGTTTGCCGTCCCGACGTAGTGAGGCGAAGCCCAGGCCTAGCTTGGGGGGGGCTTCCTGGTGCACGACCGGCAGCACCTGTGCATCGAGGCGGAGGTACTTGGGCTGCCGGCGCGCCATGCAAAGATCGAACATGGCGGCCGCTGTGACATGGTCGCAAGGTGACAGCAGGCCGAGATTGGGGAGGCCGCGCATGATGGTGAGGTCTTCGTAACACTGGTGGGTCGGACCGGACACCACGTAGCTGTAACCGGCGCCGACGCCGATCAGATTCACGTTCATGGGCCGGACTTCTGAGAGCAGGGCGAGACTGACGCGAATTTGCTCGTAGCAGCGCATGGTGATGAAGGGCGCGATGGCGTAGGCGAAAACGGTATAGCCTTCAATGGCTAGGCCAGCCGATACGTTGATCAGGTTCTGTTCGGCGATTCCGACATTCACGAAACGGTTGGGGTGCTCGGCGCGGATGCGATCAAGCACTGGGGAACCGAAATCGGCGGTGACGAAGAAAAGCTTGTCGTCCTGGCGCATTGCGCCGAGCAGGCGCAGCAGGAAGGCGTCGCGCATTGCTTGGGCGGGCTGGATCATGGCGCCTCCCCGGCAAGCAGTTGGTCGAGCAGTTCGGGTTTGGGGTTGATGATGTGGCACAAGGGCTCGCCTTCCAGTTTGGGGACCCCGTGTCCTTTCTTGGTCTTGGCGACCAGCACCTTGGGTTTGCCGAGATGGCGTTGCTTCAATGCTGCCAGCCGTTCTCGAACTGCGACGACGTCGTGGCCGTCGACCTCTTCAGCATGCCAGCCGAAGGCGGCGAAGCGGCTGACAAGATCGCCGTGGCTGACGATCTTGTCTGTGTAGTCGAGCATGCTGATGCTATTGTCATCAATAATCAGGTTCAGGTTGTCCAGTTGATGATGGGCGGCAAACATCGCGGCTTCCCAGTTGGCGCCTTCGTGCAGTTCGCCGTCGCCGGTGACGACGAAGACGGCGCGGTCGCTGGATCGGCGTTCGAGCCCCAGCGCGATGCCGGTTGCCACGCCGAGGCCGTGGCCCAGCGAGCCGTTCACCGTTTCGTAGCCGGGGATAACCGGGTCGGGGATGCCGCCCAAGAAGCCGCCGGCCTGGCAGACCCGCTCCAGTTCCTGGGTCGGGAAGAAGCCGAGGTCGGCAAGAATCGGGTACATGCAGATCGAGCCGTGGCCCTTGCTGATGATCAAACGGTCGCGATGTTCAGCTAGCGGTGTGGCAGGGTCGTAGCGTAATACGCCGCCATAATATAGGGCGACGAAGATCTCGATCGACGACAGGGATGATGCGAGCCGAGTTTCCGGGGCCCGTCGGTGGATGCGCAGGGTTTCGCGCCAGACCCAGCGGGCCTTGGCTGACAACTCATGTTCCGGGCTGGTTATGGTGTCTGTGCTCATGATGAGGGAATCACCTGGCGGCGATACCAGGCGTAAAGTTCTTGAATGCCCTGTTCCAGGGAAATACGGGGTTCCCAGCCCAAGGCGCGCATCCGGCTGCTGTCGAGCAGCTTGCGGGGGGCACCGTCGGGTTTTTCTGGATCCCAAGCGATCTGGCCACGATAGCCGGTCGCGCGGGCAATCGCCTCGGCCAGGTCGCATATGGAAACATCTTCGCCCGGCCCCACGTTGATGGGTAGGGACAGTTCTCCGCCTTCGTGCTGGAGCAGGAGCAGGCAGGCTTCGGCCAAGTCGCCGGCATGGAGAAACTCGCGGCGCGGCGTGCCGCTTCCCCAGAGCATGATTTCAGGTTTTCCGGTCTGGGTGGCCTCGTGGAAGCGGCGCATTAGAGCCGACAGGACATGCCCGGAGTCAGGATCAAAGTTGTCACCCGGCCCGTACACGCTGTTGGGAATCACGGGGATGAAGCGCGTTTCGCCGTACTGCCGGTTGTAGGCGAGACAGAGTTGTAGCCCGGCCAGTTTGGCCGTGGCATAGGCGATGCTGGTGGGTTCGGGCTGGCCGCTAAGCAGGCTTTCTTCTGCCATCGGTTGCGGGCACTCTTTGGGATACATGCAGGAGGAGGCAAAAAAGATGAGGCGATGTGTCCGGTACTTGTGGGCTGCCTCGAGGACGCTCGACTGGATCGCCAGATTGGCGCGCATGAGGTCGGCAGGGAAGCGCTGGTTGAGCAGGATGCCGCCTGACTGGCCGGCGGCGAGAACTACGTAGTTGGGGCGATATTTGGCAAAGTACCTGTCTACGGCCAGGCCATCCGTCAGTTCCAGTTCTGCGCGGGTTGGGAGGAGAAGATTGCTGCAGCCCTCGCTGATGAGGCGGTTGGTGACAGCAGATCCAATCAGCCCAGTATGGCCTGCAACGAGGATGGTGGCGTTCTTGTCCATGAGCTTAAAGGCCGTTT
Source organism: Pseudomonadota bacterium (assembly GCA_023459095.1). GTDB lineage: Bacteria > Pseudomonadota > Gammaproteobacteria > Burkholderiales > Rhodocyclaceae > JAEWVQ01. Next base: position 11,585 of record JAEWVQ010000168.1, read on the forward strand.
GGCTGGTAGAGGACAATCCGGCTGCCAGAATCGTCAAAGTTGAACGGGACATGAACCAGGCGATCCAGTCGTGAGCGAATGGCGGGCTGGTCTTCGGGGCGAGCGAACAGCAGCAGGAAGCCTCCGCCTCCCGCACCCAGAATCTTGCCACCCAGGGCGCCTGCCTTGCGGGCCTCGGCATATAACGCATCGATGTGTGGGGTGGAAACCTGGGGGGACAGGCTGCGCTTTAGCTGCCAAGTATCATGGAGCAGGCGACCAAAATCCTCGATGGAACGTGTAGATGATTGCAGTATCGATATTGCCTCATCCACTTGTGAGCGCATCTGTTTCAACTCGATGCTGCGGCTTTCGAGGTTCTCGATTTTTGATTTGGCGACTTCCGATGCGATTCGCGAAACTCCAGTAAAACACAACATCAAATGATTGCGCAGGGCTTCCCTGCGCGATCCGGGCAGGGTCACAGGTGACACGTTGATGGCGCCACTGGGTTCAAAGTCAATCCGGTTGAAACCGCCGTATGCAGCAGAAACCTGATCCTGGGAGCCTACATTCTCGCCGATAAGGTCCTGCTCGATGTGAATCGCGTTGCGGGCAAGATCTTCACGGGAAATCATCTGGCCGCGTAGCCCATGCAGGGCATGTACGAGTCCCACTGTGAATGAGGAACTCGACCCCAGCCCGGAGCGGGCGGGCAGGTCGCCATCATGATGGATTTCAAGCCCGTCCTGGATATTTGCCCAAGTCAGGGTTGCTCGGACTGCGGGGTGCCGGATTTCTTCTATGGTCTGAACATTCTCGATAAATGAGTAGACGATACGATGCTTGTGCTCGAAAAACGGAGGTAGATAACGGCAAGTGATGTAGCAGTACTTGTCGATGGTGGTGGCCAATACGGCTCCGCCATGTTCCCGATACCAACCAGGATAGTCGGTGCCGCCGCCGAAAAAGGAGATACGAAAGGGGGTGCGGGTGATGATCATGAATTCAGTCGTCTAACAGCTTTCGCCTGAGTGGGACGGAAGCCATGTTGATCACGTTCTGCCGCTCCTGTGGGCCGAATTTGCGTTCCACCAAATCCAGATATGCGGGGTTGGTGAAGTAGGTCTGCCATGCTTGGTCCCGGAAGCGCAGTACTTCGGCGGCGCTCACATATTTGGTGGGCAAGGGCTGGCACTCATAGGACAAGAAGGCGTAGCCTTCATAGGAGGACGGCAAGGGCCACCCCAGTTTTTTGGCGGTGTGATAAATAGGACTGCCCGGCAGGGCCTGACAGGGATACATGTTCGCCATTTCAGTATTAAGCTCTAGCGCCAGGTCCAGCGTCTGTTGCATGGTTTCCATCGTGTCATCAGGAAAGCCGAAGATGTAGTTGGAGATCACGTTGATGTCCGCTGACCGTATCGAGTCACAGATATCGCGGATATTGACTTCCTGGAAACTCCCTTTGGACATTTCGCGCCGAACCTGTTGATTACCGGCCTCTATCCCGAGTGCCAGCCAGTTGACGCCGGCACGCTTGAATTGGTCAAGCGCCTCGGCGCGCACCGTATCGACCCTAGCATAGGCCCACAGGTTGAAACCAAAATCACTTTCTGCCAAGCGGTCGATCAGGGGACTGTAGTACTTGCGATTGAGAAAGAACATCTCATCGCTCAGACGTAGGGTGCTAACTCCGAGACGTGCCAACTTCTCCATTTCCCGCAGCACCCAGTCGGTACTCCAGAAGCGCATGCCGCGAGAGTCGGCGGCGCTTATCCTGTCATCGTTGTCATGTCGATTGACAATGTTGATCATGCAGAAATCGCAGCCGAAGGTGCAGCCCAGGGAGGTGTAGATGGCTGCAAAGGGGGTGCGTTTTCCGTGATTGAAGCCCGAGTGCCAGAAATGAGCGCGGTACAGGTCCAGCGGTTTGTCGCGATAAGGGAGCAGGTCCCAAGCGTATCCGGGGAGATCGGCATCCATTCGCGATTGAGGCACCACTGATTCAGGGGGGTTCAGGTGTGGCAAGACTTCTCCGCTTGGCCCCCGACGCTTGTACCCAATTCCGCGAATGTGGGCCAGATCCTCCCGGAGATTGCTGGACAACAGGTTGTGCAGTGCATAGACACCTTCGTTCAGGAGAACGATGTCCACGCTGGATTCGGCAAGCACTTCACGGGGCAGCGCACTGATGTGGGAACCTACGAAGCAAATGAGGGTTTCGGGATGGGCTTCCTTGACAGCGCTGGCCAGTGTTAGGGCGCCAATCATGCTGGTGGTACCCGAATTAGGGTTTTGGCCGTAAACCACCATGACTACAAGCCGTGCCGCGGTGTCGGCAATTCGTGCAACAGCTTGATCCAGGGAGAGCTTTTCCGCATCACAATCTAGGATACCCACGCCGTATCCCTTGGCACGGCAGGATTCGGCCAGTAACAGGGCCCAGGTGGGCGGTTCGATGGCCGAGTACACCTTGGCCAAATCCTGGTAAGCCTTGGTGGAGGAGTCGGGATTGACGAACAGGACGTCCATGGCCGTGTCGATTCTGCTCAATGAAAACGGGTGCCGTGATCAAGCCAAGCGCAGTACTGCTGGCAGCGGATGCGGCTGGTGTAGCGTTCAAGAACCGCCTTGCGGCCATTTCTGACCAGATGTTCCCGCCAAGCGGGCTCATGGCGCAGACGGGTGAGCTTGTTGACCAGTTCCTCGACCGAACTGAAGAGCACCAGTTCCTCGTCTTCTTTGAACCACTGGGCGCACTGGGGACGATCTGGAATACGCCAGCTGACGCTTGGGACACAGGCGGCCATAGTTTCGATGACCCGGCCTGAATAGGATTTCACCAGTGTGGGCAGATTGATGTTTGCCATACCGAGGCGGTATCCATCAAGCAGCATCCTGAACAGTTCACTGCGTAGCAACAGCAGTTCTGCTACATAGGTATCGAAACCAGCACGATCAAGCTTGCCATCTTGAAGAAGAATGGAGACTTCCTTGTGAATCGACTCGAAGCGGGCCAAGGTAGCACTGTTTCGTTCGGGAAGCTTGAAGTGAGGACGGTCCATCAGGCCGTTTAGGCGACTATCGGCAAGGTACTGGTTACGAGGTAACAAGGCCGCTTTGGGAAGGTTGTAGTCTGGGCCGGTAAAATATGTGGATCCGATGAAGGAGGCTACATCGTGATCCGGGGCAGGTTCGTTGTGAACGAGTTCCTCCGGAACCATGAAGATGTTCTGCGCAGCGGGGATTCCAAAGCGTTCCTCGATCGTCGCTACATCGATTTCGTCGGGTACGATGGCATGGGTACAGTGCGGTAGACAGGCATACCCGGTTTCCACCCACTCCTTGAGGAAGGGGAGGATGTCATGCTCAAAGGGAGTGTAGTTGAGGGATTCGAGCGCCACACAGACTCTTACCGGGGCAACCTCCTTCAGCCAGCCCCAGAAATTTTCGTCATAGCTGGAATGATTGCTCCATACCCATGCTTCATCGAACTTTTGTCCTGCAAAAAGGCTTGGGGCGTGTTTGATGAAACTACTGGCCCCGTCGGGGGGCCGGCCAAAGATGGCTGGAAGAACGAAGCAACGATGGCCGTTCCGTGCAAAGCCATCGATGAATGCGTAAGAACCTGTGTATGACCAGCCACGTCCACGCTGCCAGTTGTCGAATTCAAGCAGGACGAAGAGGATGTTCTTTTTTTTCATGAAGTTGCTAGTTTCTGGCGATGGGTTTTTGCTGCTTTGATCAGTCTCGACAGTCCGGCTTCCAGGGAAACCTCAGGGATCCAGCCCAAGGCGCTGATGCGGTCGATATTGAAGTGGCCTGAACTCCTGGGCGCCGGAGCCGAGCTTTCGAGTGCCCGGGTTTTCACCATCAGGTGTTCCTGTCTGTTTGCGGTTGCGATTAGTTTTTGTGCCAGATCTAGGATGCTCGTCTCCCTGGTTTCTCCCACGTTGTAGGCTTCTCCGGGCGAGCCCTTGAGAAGAATGTGAAAAAGGCCAGAAACAGTGTCGGATACATAACAGAATGGGCGCGAGGCACTGCCATCCGAATCCAGCAGTATATCGGAACCGGCCAGAACATTGGCAAGCAAATCAGTGATGGCTCGTCCATCGTCGAGTTGCATGCCCGGGCCATAGCAGTGGGAGATGCGGGCAATTCGGGTGTCGACACCAAATTGAGTGAAATATGCCCGACAAAGGGTCTCGGCCAGTCGCTTGCTCTCGCTGTAGCAGGCACGCGGTCCAAGGGGGTCGTCACCCCCGAAATCCGTTTCCTTGATGGATTCGATACCGAGGGTGTTTTCGCCGTAGACCGCGCCGCTGCTCAGAAACAGCAGCCGGGAGTGATGCTGTCTTGCCAACTCCAGAAGTTGTCTGGTGCCTTCTGTGTTGGCAAGAATGGTTTCAACAGGCTGCTGCATATAGAACTTCGGGCTGGCCGGACTAGCTGCGTGAATAATGAAATTGAGTTGAGCTTCAGGGTGCCAGGGATGGGTAACATCCTGAATCACGGGGTTAATTTCCCCCGTCATGTCCAGCCAAGGTAAGCGCCGCTTAAGTTTCTCCTGACTGCGGGCCATGGCATGGATGTGCAGAGTGACTTGTGGGTGCTGGCGATTGAGCCAGGCCAGTGCTTCGACAACATGCCCGCCGATGAATCCTGAGGCGCCAGTCACCAGGATATGGCGACCGTTTAGATGCTCCCAGGGCAGTTTGGCAGCCAGAATCCCAGACAAATCCTCGGCAATCACTGCGTCAGGGCGTCTCATAAACTTCCTCAAGACCAATAATGAGTTCTGGGGCAACTCCCATGGAATGAAGATTTTGCTTGATGGCGGCCCCAAACTTGATGGAGCAGACAAGTATGGGCAGGCCACCGTGACGTTCCGGTTCGTAGGCGGTTATGTGCTGCTGGCCGATGCAGAGGCCCCATTTGGCTGGTGAGGTATCCACCAATGCCTTGATCTCGAGTGCGTCTGCCAGCGGTAGGACGTAATTCTGGAAATCTCCACCAATACCGTAGGCGATGAAAGGGCCGCCGATCTTGCTGTGGAAGCGTTGCAGCAGGAGTTCACGTTGTTGCAGGGGCTCCAGCCGGCGTTGTGCTATGACCCGGATCGAGTCTGGATATACCGGTGATTCGTAATTGCCTAGAGTCAGTGCATGGGGGGTGAAGTCATGCCTAGCGAGCAGGATGGCAAGGGAGGCAGGCGTGAACTGATGCAGGTGTTCGGGGTTGTGATCGTTTGTCAGCAGTGGGTGACCGGCCTCGTGAGGAACCTCGATTAACAATTTCCCCCCCGGAGCCAGCAGTTTTGACCAGGCCCTTAGCTCCTCTGCCGGTGCTGTGATGTGTTCGAGTACATGGAAAGAGGCAATGAGGTCGTAAGGGGACGCATCGACCAAACTTGCCGGAGTACGGTAAACCCGGTCCAACCTTTGTTGGGCACGCTCCACATCCCGGGATAGCTCTATCCCATCGTAGATCACGGCAAACTGAGCCTTGATTGCTGCGCCTAGTTCTCCTTCGGCGCAGCCTACTTCCAGTACGCGATTTACGGCGGGGGTGAGTAGAGGGGCCAGCGCGTCGGCCCGCTCGGCAATTTTTCGCTTGAACCAAGCAGTTTGCGGATCATTCCTGCCCACCTGGGACTCATAGTACTGACGGTCAGTACCAAACTGCTGCATGCGCCAGCGATGGCCGCATTGCTGGCATCGGGTATAGCCGGGGGCGGTAACCGGAGACGTGGCAAGAGAGGCGCAACAGGGACAGGTATTGGTCATGCTTGATGGATCAGGCGGAGTGTCGGACATCAAGGGATGCAGGCAATAGCGGCACAATCATCTCGGCCTTGAGTGTCTCCAGCGGCAACAGCGGGCTCATATCTTCCAATGGCATCGAAACGATCGACCCGTCTGCCCGCGGAATTGCCGCGCATTTGGGCTGTAGGCTTTCTTCGGGCATCAGGCGCACATCGATCAGGCATGGGCGCGGCAAAGACTGAGCGCGGATCAGTTCATCTGTCAATCTGGCACTATCCTCGATGCACAGGTAGGGCAGCGCGTAGGTATCGGCCAACTTCTCCAGATCGGGCATCTCCAAGCCGGAATTCGGGGCGCTGCCGATGTAGCGCCCTTCGAAGTAGTTGCGTTGTGTGTTACGAATCGATGCATAACCGCCATTGTTCATAATGATCAAACATATCGGCAGATCGTGTGCGCGAAGCGTCGCAAGTTCCTGAAGGTTCAGCTGAAGACTGCCATCGCTCTCCAGGGCGATCATGGGTTTTTTGTGGTGTCCGAAGCAGGCTCCGATGGCGGCTGGTAATCCATAACCCATTGAGCCAAGACCTGATGTCAGGAAAACCCGCTGGCCAGGTTTGTTGCGGAAAACGGTATAGAAGACCTCAACGGCAAGCCCGGAACTGCCTGTGGCAACCAAGGTTTCGGGCGCAATGGTATCTGACAGTGCCGAGACAAAATGGTAGTGACTCACGGGGCCTTGATCTGGAAAGGGATTTCCGTCATTGACCGGATACCGGGTTTTCCACTCCGAGATGCGTCCCAGCCAAGCAGTGCGCTCAATTGGTGGAGATACTGGGGTCTGGTTAATTGCGACAAGGAATTCGGCGGCATCGGCGGTGATGCCAAGCGCGATATCCATGTCCAGTTTGTCGATTTCGTTGCGGTCGATGTCGATGACGACCTTTTTTGCCGCACGGGCGAAACCCCGCGGGTTGTAGGCAGTGATGATGTTGTCCAGTCGGCAGCCGATGGAAATCAGCAGGTCGCAGTTCTGCACCGCGAAATTGCCAGGGCGCAATGCAACGACACCGGGGCGGCCGGCACAAAGAGGATGGTCGGCGGGAATCAGATCAAGGGCGTTCCAAGTAGTCGCAACCGGCACTTGGAGCCGTTCGGCGGTGGCGAGCAGGGCGTGTGCTCCGCCAGCCAGGCGGACGCCGTGGCCGGCCAGAATCAACGGACGTTCGGCATGGGCGAGCAGCGCCAACACGTCTCTGGCTGCGATCGCCAGATCGCTGCTTGTCGCGGTGCTGGGCGGCGTGAATCCAGACAATTCTTCCGGGTCTACCGTGGCTGCCTGGACATCGAGCGGCACGTCCAGCCAGACCGGACCGTTCCGGCCATTTCGCATTTCATGCAGCGCGCGCTCCAGGTGGTAGCGTATCTGTTGCGGGTCATCAATGGTGACCGCGTACTTCGTGACCGGGCGTACCATCGGTACGATGTCCACCTCTTGAACACCACCCTGGCGAAGCGGGCGTCCCGCGAGCAGGTCGGGGCGTTTGACCTGGCCCGAGATCACCAGCATGGGTACGGATTCGATCCAGGCGCCGGCAACCGGGGTGATGACATTAGTGGCACCGGGACCCGTAGTCACCATGCAGACCCCAAAACTTTCCCTCACCCGGCCCCAGGCTTCAGCGGCGATGCCGCAGGCTTGCTCGTGGTGACAGGGCACGGGCACCAAGCGGGGTTCGCAGGCCAGGGCGTCATTGAGATGCATGGCTCCCCCGCCTGGTAGCAGGAAAACATGTTCGGCACCCGCCTCGGCGAGGCGGTGCATCAGGTAATCGGCAACGCGCATGGTCACAGCCAGTAGGTCAACATGGTTTTGCGTCGCGGATTGGCCGTGATCGCAGGATCGGTATAAATGGAATCATCGGTGTAGTGGGTAGAGGATATCTCCTCGAACACGACGCCTTCCCGGGAGTAGAACTTGTGCCGGACACCCCGCTGGACGGTAATCACATCTCCCCGGTTCGCCTCTCGTTGCTTGCCATCCAGCCACAAGGTCATGCTCCCGTGCAGGATCACGAAGGTTTCCTCTTTTTGTTTGTGGTGCTGCTCCGGGTGGGTCTGGCCGGGGAGCATGACGATCAGTTTCTTGCAGTATTCCCGGTTGACGACGGTGATCATCACTAGCCCGAATTCCTTGAAATGCTCCATGCCGTAGTGATGGGAGATTTCCAGGTCTGATTTTCCCGGGACTACGATGTTCCCATCCTGGAGCAGTTGCCGCACAGCCATCACGGTATCCAGCACGTGTTCTCGCTCCCGGTGGGTTTCCACCATTTCGGCCATCAGGGGCGAGCCGGCCTTGAGGGGCTGGAGGGCAATGTGCCGGGTGTATTTGGACCATTGGTTCGCAGTAATCTGACCGGGGGCCGGGGGGAAAGCAAGGCAGACAGCGTCGTCGGGGATTGTTTCCCCGGGTTGCAGGTCCCGGGTCAGGAACACGCCGCGCCGCAGGCTTTCCAGACTGGCGGCCTCTTCGGTGGTCGCTGCAGGCCAAGTTTCGCTGCCGCACAGTGTCAAGGCACGTCGTGCAGCTTCGAGCCAGTTGCGTATCTGGGCAGGATTGGCGGAATAGGCGTTCAGACTGTAGTGCTCAGATGGCAGGCCCACATGCTTTTCAAAAACGGTGGCGCCCTTGGCCAGCGCCAGCATGACCGGCTCAGTCTCGTCGGGGGGTTCATGAGTCGAGAAGCCGACCTGGACTTCCGGGTAGCGGCTGCGTAGAGCATCAATGCGGCGGATGTGCAGATGGGCAGCGGGGGTCGGGTATTCAGCGACGCAGTGCATGATGGTGAGCTGCTTGCCACGGTGCAGGAAGAAACTCACCACATTGTCTACCTCCTCCGGGGTGGCTCCTGCGGTGGAGGCAATCACCGGCTTGTCACTCCGGGCAATGCGTTCGAGTAGGGGCCAGTCGGTGAGGGAGCAACTGGCAATCTTGATCACCTCGATTCCCTGAGCTTCGATCAAGTCCACTGAGGGCTCGTCGAAGGGCGTGCAGACTGTCTTGAAGCCGCATTTCCGCATGGTGTCCAGCAGACTGGCGAACTGGGCGTGGCTAAGCCGGGTTTCTTCAAAGCGCTTTACATATTTCACGTCATCCCTGCCCTTGAAGCTGGGGTGGATGAAGGTGTCCAGATCCCTGTACTGGAGCTTGAAGGCAAAGTCGAATTCGTCGAAGCCTGTGCAAGCTTCCCGGATGGCATGAATGATGGCGATCCCATGGGCCGTGTCGCCCATGTGATTGTTGGCCATCTCGAAGATGAAAAGAGGTCGGGTCATGGTGAGCCTCAGAAATTCGTGCCACAAAAATCGGCAAGGGAATTGGCAATGTAGTCGAGCTGATCCTGTCCCAGTCCGGGCCAGACGCCGACCCAGAAGGTCTGCTGCATGATGGTTTCCGCGTTTTCCAGGGTGCCGGCGATCCGATACTGGCGCCCGGCGAAATAGGGCTGCCGGATCAGGTTGCCGGCGAACAGGAGGCGGGTGCCGATTTTGCGCTGGTCCAGGAAACGCAGTAGATCTACCCGGTTGAAGGGGGCGTCCGGGCTCAGGGTGATGGGGAAGCCGAACCAGGCCGGATCGCTTTTCGGTGTGGCTTCGGGAAGGATCAGGAACTCTTCCAGCCCCTTCAGGCGTTGGCTCAAGTAGGCGAAATGCTCGCGGCGCGCCTGGCAGAAGCCGTCGATCCGGTTCAATTGGGCCAGCCCTAGGGCGGCCTGCATGTCGGTGATCTTGAGGTTGTAACCAGCATGGGCGTATACGTACTTGTGATCATAGCCGGCCGGGAGTTCTCCTAGCTGCCAGTCGAAGCGCTTACCGCAAGTGTTGTCGCAGCCGGGATTGCACCAGCAATCCCGGCCCCAGTCCCGGAAGGACTCGATGGCCCGTTTCAGCATCGCGTCCTGGGTGAAAACAGCGCCGCCTTCTCCCATGGTGATGTGGTGGGCAGGGTAGAAGGAGAGGGTGCCGATATGGCCCCAGCCACCCACCTTGCGTCCTTTATGCAGAGATCCCAGGGCGTCACAGCAGTCTTCCACCAGCCACAGGTCGTGACGGTCGGCGATCCCTCGGATGGCTTCCATTTCCAGCGGATTTCCCAGAGTGTGGGCCATCATGATGGCCCGGGTTCGTGGCCCAATGGCGGCCTCGATGCTGGCTGGCGTCGGGTTATAGGTGGGAATGTGGGAATCCACGAATACCGGGACGAGCCCATTCTGGAGAATGGGGTTGACCGTGGTGGGAAATCCGGCAGCGGCGGTGATTACTTCGTCTCCGGCTTGCAGGGCACGGGCCCCCAGGATGGGTGAAGTCAGGGCCGAGAGGGCCAGCAGGTTGGCGCTGGAACCAGAATTACAGGTCAGCGCGTGGTTTACCCCCAGGTATCCGGCCAGCCCTGCTTCGAAGGCCTCGTTATAACGCCCGGTGGTGAGCCAGCCATCCAGGGCGGCGTCCACCATATGTACGAATTCCTCAGCCCCCAGTACCTTACCCGAAGGAGGGACTGTGCTCTGACCAGGAAGGAATTGCGGGGGCGAAAGTCTCTTTTCGGCATAGACACGTACCTGATCCAGGATCGCCTGCCGTTCTTTGTTCTCGTTCATGTGTCAGTGTGGGAGTAGCGTTCGATTTGTTGTCGGCAGAAGTTTCCCATACTTGAACCGCCAAGCCAGGCCTGGTGCCATTCTACGGTCTGGCGCAGGGCTTCTTTCAGGTGCCAGCGGGGTTTCCAGCCGAGTAGCTGTTTTGCCCGGCTGGCGTCCAGACGCAGGAGTCCGGCTTCATGGGGCAAGGGTGAAGCCTGTATTGTGTGGCGGCCGCCCCGGGGCCAGAGACGCCCCAGGAGCTCAGCCAATTCGGCAACGCTGACGCAGTCTTCCAGCTCCGGACCGAAGTTCCAGGCGCAGGCCCGGCTGCGGTCATCCCAGAGTTGCTCGGCCAGGATCAGATAGCCCGCCAGGGGTTCGAGTACGTGTTGCCAGGGGCGTACGGCCTGACCATTGCGCAAGCGGGCTTCTTCCCCTTTGGTAAAGGCCTGGAGCAGATCGGGGACTAGGCGATGCGGGGCCCAGTCGCCACCGCCGATTACGTTGCCTGCTCGAGCCGTGGCAATGGCTGCTTGTCCTGAGGTGAAGAAGGAGCGGCGCCAGGATGCGGCAACAATTTCCGTACAGGCCTTGCTGCTGCTGTATGGGTCGTGCCCGCCCAGAGCATCGCTTTCCACGTAGGCGTGGGTGCTTTCCAGGTTTTCGTAGCACTTGTCCGTGGTGACGATGACGATAGCCCTAACATCCGAGAGTTGCCTGGCTTGTTCGAGCAGATTGATGGTACCCATGACATTGGTGGCATAGGTGCCGACCGGGTCTGTGTAGCCGTCGCTGACCAGGGCCTGGGCCGCTAGGTGCAGGATGATTTCGGGCCTAGCCGTCTCCAAAGCCTGCTGCAGGGCGGCGGGGTTGCGGATATCCTCCAAGATTGAGTGCATGTACTTAGCCACCCCGGCCAGTTCAAATAAGCTCGGTGTGGTGGTCGGAGGCAGGGCGTAGCCGGTGACTTGGGCTCCAAGCTGTTGCAACCAGAGGGCCAGCCAACTACCCTTGAAGCCTGTGTGGCCGGTCAGGAATACTCGTTTTCCCCGCCAGAAAGAGGGGGTGATCGGCAGATTTACCATATCTTCCAGGGGGCCTTTTCCGATTGCCAGAGACTTTCCAGCAGCATCTTGTCCCGCAGGGTATCCATCGGTTGCCAGAAACCGTCGTGTTGCCAGGCGGCCAGTTTTCCCTGGCGGGAAAGTTCGCGCATGGGAGTACTCTCCCAAGG
>JAEWVQ010000169.1 GCA_023459095.1 Pseudomonadota bacterium
GTGCACGCCAGCCCGTCGGTGCGCGCCTTCGCCCGCGAACTCGGCGTCGATCTCGCCCAGGTCAAGGCCAGCGGCCCGAAGAACCGCATCCTCAAGGAAGACGTCGCCGCCTTCATCAAGGGCGCGATGAGCACCGGCGTGGTGCCGGGCAAGACCCCGGCGGCTGCCGCCGGCGCCAGCCTGGGCGGAGGCCTGGATCTGCTGCCGTGGCCCAAGGTCGATTTCGCCAAGTTCGGCGAAGTCGAGGTCAAGCCGCTGTCCCGCATCAAGAAGATCTCCGGCCAGAACCTCGCCCGCAACTGGGTGATGATCCCGGCGGTGACCTACCACGAAGACGCCGACATCACCGATCTGGAAGCCTTCCGCGTCCAGATGAACAAGGAATACGAGAAGTCCGGCAAGAAGCTCACCATGCTCGCCTTCATCATCAAGGCCTCGGTGCGCGCGCTGCAGGAATTCCCGGAGTTCAACACCTCGCTCGACGGCGACAATCTGGTCTACAAGAAGTACTTCAACATCGCCTTTGCGGCCGACACCCCCAACGGCCTGGTCGTGCCGGTGGTGAAGGACGCCGACAAGAAGAGCGTGTTCGAGATCGCCGCCGAAACCGGCGCGCTCGCCAAGAAGGCGCGCGACGGCAAGCTCGGCCCGGCCGACATGTCCGGCGCCTGCTTCACGATCAGCTCGCTGGGCGGCATCGGCGGCACCTACTTCGCGCCCATCGTCAATGCGCCCGAAGTGGCCATCCTCGGCGTCAACAAGTCGGTGATGAAGCCGGTGTGGGACGGCAAGCAGTTCGTGCCGCGCCTCACCCTGCCGATGTCGCTGACCGCCGACCACCGCGTGATCGACGGCGCGCTCGCCACCCGCTTCAACGTCTATCTCGCCCAACTGCTGGCCGACTTCCGTCGGGTCATGCTGTAAGGAGATCGCCATGAGCCTCGTTGAAGTGAAGGTTCCGGACATCGGCGATTTCGACTCGGTGCCGGTGATCGAGCTGTTCGTGAAGGTCGGCGACACCATCAAGGTGGACGACGCGATCTGCACCCTCGAATCCGACAAGGCCACGATGGATGTGCCCTCGTCGGCCGCCGGCGTGGTCAGGGAAGTGCTGGTCAAGGTCGGCGACAAGGTCGGCGAAGGCGCGGTGCTGCTCAAGGTGGAAGCCGCCGGCGAAGCTGCCGCGGCCCCCGCTCCGGCCGCCGCCCCGGCCCCGGCGGCAGCGCCCGCCGCTGCAGCGGTGGCGGCCCCGGCCGCCGCCAGCCACGCCGGCAGTGCCGACGTCGAGTACGACATGGTGGTGCTCGGCGCCGGCCCCGGCGGCTACTCGGCCGCCTTCCGCGCCGCCGACCTCGGTCTCAGGACCGCGATCATCGAGCGTTATGCGACGCTGGGCGGCGTGTGCCTGAACGTCGGCTGCATCCCGTCCAAGGCGCTGCTGCATGTCGCCGCGGTCATCGAGGAAGCGGAGCACGTCGGTACCGCCGGCATCAGCTTCGCCAAGCCCACGGTCGATGTCGATGCGTTGCGCAAGCACAAGGACGGCGTGATCGGCAAGCTCACCGGCGGGCTGGCCGGCATGGCCAAGGCGCGCAAGGTGGACGTGATCCGCGGCTACGGCAGCTTCCTTGACCCGCATCACCTCGAGGTCGAGGAAACCACCGGCAACGCCCAGGACAAGACCGGCGCGAAGAAGGTGGTGAAGTTCAAGCAGTGCATCATCGCCGCAGGCAGCGCCGCGGTGCACCTGCCCTTCATCCCGCGCGACCCGCGCATCGTCGACTCCACCGGCGCGCTCGAACTGCGTCAGGTGCCGGGCAAGATGCTGGTCATCGGTGGCGGCATCATCGGCCTCGAAATGGCCACGGTGTATTCCACGCTGGGCGCGCGCATCGACGTCGTCGAAATGCTCGACGGCCTGATGCAGGGTCCGGACCGCGATGCGGTCAAGGTGTGGGAAAAGCAGAACGCCCACCGCTTCGACAAGGTCATGCTCAAGACCAAGACCGTGGCCGTCGAGGCCAAGGACGACGGCCTGTGGGTCAAGTTCGAAGGCGAAGGCGCACCTGCCGAGCCGGTGCGCTACGACATGATCCTGCAGTCGGCGGGCCGCTCGCCCAACGGCAACAAGATCGCCGCCGACAAGGCGGGCGTGGTGGTCGGCGAGCGCGGCTTCATCCCGGTGGATGCGCAGATGCGCACCAACGTGCCGCACATCTTCGCCATCGGCGACATCGTCGGCCAGCCCATGCTCGCCCACAAGGCGGTGCACGAGGCCCACGTCGCGGCGGAAGTCGCGGCGGGTCACAAGGCGGCCTTCGACGCCACCGTGATTCCGGGCGTGGCCTACACCCATCCGGAAGTGGCCTGGGTCGGCTACACCGAAGCCCAGGCCAAGGCCGAGGGCAAGAAGGTCGAGGTGGCGAAGTTCCCCTGGGCCGCATCGGGCCGCGCAATCGCCAACGGCGCCGACTACGGCTTCACCAAGCTGATCTTCGACGCCGAGACCCACCGCGTGATCGGCGGCACCATCGTCGGGCCGTCTGCCGGCGACATGATCGGCGAGGTCTGCCTGGCGATCGAGATGGGCGCCGACGCGGTCGACATCGGCAAGACCATCCACCCGCACCCGACCCTGGGCGAAACCGTGGGCATGGCGGCCGAAGTGGCGCACGGCAGCTGCACCGATCTGCCGCCGATGCGCAAGAAGTAAGCCCCCGCCCAATCGCCGCAGCCGCACACGGGCCGCCCTCGTCCAGCACGGGGCGGCCCGTTCTCATGACCCCGCCGCCTGTCGCCGCGGTACGGCCCCGACGCCACCGCGCACGGCAAGCGCATCGAAGCGCGCCAGCAGGCCCAGCGCCTGCTGTTTTCGCGCCAGCGCGCGGGCGCGGCGGCGGTAGCGGCGGGCCTCGGCCAAGTCGCCCTGGCGGCGCAGGCACTCCGCCTTCTGCCACAGCAGATCGGACAGGCAATAGCGGGTTTCGTTGGACTCGGCTTCGGCGATGGTGGCGTCCAGCAGGGGCAGCGCCTGTGCCCAGGCATCGCCATGCGCGAGCAGCGCATGGATGGCGATCCAGCGCGCGGTGGTGACCCCGGAATCGTAGGCCGTCTGCATCGCCGCGGCGGCGTCGAACAAGGCGGCGGTGTCGGCCAGGCGCCGTTCACGCGCGGCCACCCAGGCCAGGAACAGCGTGTTGACGCTCTCCCACAGCGGAAAGCCGTGCTGGCGTGCCAGCGCCTGCGCTTCGGAGGACAGGCGGCGCACCGCGGTCTCGTCCTCCCGGCACCAATGCACGCCCGCGGCGAAGGTCAGCGCGAAGCACAGCGCGTGCATGCGCCGCCCGGCGCGCGCCTGCGCCACGCCCTCGGCGGCCACCCGGCACGCACCGCGTTCGTCGCCGAGAAACCACAAGGTCCAGCCCAGGAAGGCGCGGCAGGTGATTGCCGGATCGTCAACACTGAAGCGCGCGCGCGCCGGCGGCGCGATCTGGCGTGCCAACACCACGCCGCGCTCCTGCCAGTCGCGCGCGGCACGCAGCTGGCCGCGCCAGAACAGGGAGTTGCCGAGCGCGAAGTCGGCCATGAGCGCTTCCTGCGGAGTCTCCGCCAGCGCCTCCAGGCGCCAGGCGATGTCCAGCCCCTCGAACACGCCCTGCGAACGGCCGCCGCCACCCATGTAGCGCCCGCTCAAGGCCGCGAACAACTGGTGGCGATGCGCCGGGGTGTCGGCGGGCGCGGCCTCCAGCGCATTCAGCGCCGCGGTGAACTGCTCGTAGGCCAACGCCGAACCGAAGCCTTCCGCCAGTTGCGCCGCGCTCCCCAGGCACATGCGCAGCGCGATCAGTTCATTGCCCTCGCGCCCCTGCCCGCCCTGCCGCTGCAGGCAGGCCAGGGCCTCGGCGAAGCCGTACTGGGCATCGGCGGCAAACTCCGCCGCCATTGCCTGCTCGCCCGCCCGCCGCCACCACGCCGCAGCCTCCGTCCACTGCCGGGCCTGCGCGAACTGCCGGGCCACCGCCTGCGCGGCGCCCCCCTGCTCGGCAAGCACACGCGCCGCCGCCCGGTGCAGGGCGCAGGCCTGGGCCTCGGGCAGACCGGCGTAGGCAGCATCGCGGATCAGGGCATGGGCGAAGGCGTAGGTCTCGCCGCCCGCCCGGGTCACCAGGCGCTGACGCAAGGCGACGCCGAGCGCCGCACGCAGATCCGTCTCCGGCAGCAGCGCCTTGAGTTGCGTCAGGCTGAAGCGCTCACCGAGCACCGCCGCCGCGCCTAGCGCCTGCCGCGCACTGCCCAGGCGGGCAAGCTCGGCCTGCAGCAGTTCGTCGATGGTCCGCCGGTGATGGCCGCCTTCGAGCCGGCTCCTGACCAGGCGCTCGATGAATAGCGGCACCCCACCGCTGGCCTCGGCAATGCGCCGGCGCTCGGCGGGCGCGATCGCATCGGCATCGTCGTGGGCCGCCACCAGCGCCAGCGCCTCGTCCCTGGCCATCGGCGCCAGCTCGAAATGCCGCGTGCGTTCGGCCGGACAAGCCGGGGCCGCGCCGGGGCGGCTGGCCAGCAGCAGAAGCACGCGCTGTCCGTCGAGACCGCGCATGAACAGACCGAGCAATTCGAGCGTGGTGTGGTCGCACCAGTGCAGATCGTCGACCACCAGCAGCAGCGGGGCCTTGCCCAGCCAGGCGCCGAACATCTCGATCACCGCGCCGAACACCGCGTCCTTGGCGGCAGGCGCCGTCTGCCCCGGCGCGCCGAACAGGTCCAGCACGATGCCGCGGCTGGCCTCGGGCAGCGCCGCGAACTCGTCCTCAAGATGGCGACGCACGTGTTCGCGCCGCTGCGCGGCATCGGCGTCGGCGTTGGCCGCCTCCGCAAGCACGCCCAGCACCGGAGCCAGCGGCTGATGCTGCGACTCGAGGCGGCAGGCCAGGCGGCGCACCTGGCCGCCGGACGCCGCCACCCGCCGCGCCAGCTCCGCGGTCAGGCAGGTCTTGCCCAGGCCGGCGGCGCCTTGCACGAGCGCGACGCGTGCGTCGCCGGCACATGCGGCGCGCCACAGGCCGAGCAGCTCGTCCAACAGCCCGTCGCGGCCGACGAAGGCCGCAACGGGCGCCGCGGGGGCCTCACCGGTCGCGACTGGCATCTGCGGCGCCCGCAGCCGGAACAGCGCCAGCGCGCCGCCCGCCGCTGCGCATTCGCGCCTACCCTGGGCATCGAAGGCAAACGCCTCGCCCGCCTGCAGCACCACCGCCTCCGGCGCGAGGAGTTCGCCCAGCCGCGCCATCCAGCCCAGCTGCATGGCCAGATCGGGGGCCTCGCCGAGCAGCGCGGGCGCGGCTTCGCCGGCCTGCACCAGCACACGCCCGGTACTCACCCCCAGGCGCGCCGTGCCGCAACGCCCCAGCACCTCGATGGCGGCATGCAGTGCGCGCGCCACCGAGCGCTCGCTGTCCGCCCCCAGGCCGAACACTGCGAGTACGCCCCGCCCCAGTTGCGGCTGCAGGCTGCCCCCCCACTGCGCGATCACCGCGCGCCATCCCTCCATGGCGAACGCGCCCGCTCGGTCGCCGTCCCCGCGCCCGGGGGACGGCTCGGGCAGGCAGTACAGCAGGGTCAGCCAGCGCCATTCGCTGAAGCGCGCCGGCAGGGGGCGCCCGCCCTCGCCTTCCGCCTCGGCGCGCAGGCGCGCCAGCGCCACGCCCGGCAGCGTCCCCAGTTCCTGCCGCAGCCGGGCGGCAAAAGCATCGTGGCAGGCCAGCACCGCGCGCCGTTCGCCGTTTTCCAGCAGCAGCGTCATCAGCCAGTGGGCGTAGCCTTCGTCGAGCGGCTGCCACGCCAGCAGGCGCCGCGCCAGGGCGATGGCGCCGCCCAGGTCGCCGGTCTCGCGGCGGCGCCTGCTCGCGCGCTCCAGCAGGGCGCCGCCCTGCTCGGCCAGGTGCCGGCGCATGCCTTGCAGCCAGCCGTCGAAGGCGGGCGACTCGGGGAACTCGAGGCCGGCGAGGAGAACATCCAGGGCGCTTGCCAGCGCCTCACCGGCCTCACCGTCCTCGCCGCCTGCGCCTGCCCTCTCCAGCACCGCCAGGTCCAGCCACACCGCGGCCTCGGTGTCGAGACCGATCAAATCCCCGTCGATGCGCAGCGGTGCGCAGTCCGGCGCCACGTTCACGGCGCGGCGCAGATCGGTGACGACCTGACGCAGGTTGGTGCGCGCAGCGGACGCATCGAGCGCCGGCCACAGCAGCGCCGCCAGCTCGTCGCGGCGGTGCCAGCGTCCGGCGGGCAGCGCCAGATAGGCGAGCAGGGCCAGGCCCTTGCGGTACTTCAGGGGCCGCGCGCGCGCGGGCACTCCGCATTCGATGCGTGCCCGGCCGAGGAGCCGGATGCGCAATGCAGGCAGGCCTGCGCCCAGCTCGGCCACAGGAGGATCGACAGCCATGCGAAGAGATGCCAGTTGGAATGAACGGCGTGCATCGTAACAAATGCTCCCGGACTTCTTACGCCGCTCTTACGCCGGTCGCACACATTGTCCTGCGTCCGGCCTGCCGGCCTGCCCTTCGGCTGCCCCCTTCACCGCGCCTTCATCGAACATGACGAGCACGCCCCTTGCCCGCCGCCCCCGCCACCGCTC
>JAEWVQ010000170.1 GCA_023459095.1 Pseudomonadota bacterium
CCGAGCCGCCGGTCGCCGGCCTGCAGCGCGCGCGCGAGATCCAGGCGCAGCTGCCGGAGCTGGTCCAGGGCCAGCGCTTCTTCGCCACCCTGCAGCGTACCCTGCCCGACGGCACCTTCCGCGCACTGGTCGCCGGCCAGCAGATGACGCTGGCGCTCAATACCGCGGCCAAACCCGGCGACACCCTCGAACTCGTCGTCACCGAGACCACGCCGAAGGCGGTGTTCGCCCGCCTCGCCAACCCCGAAGCGGGCGCTGGCGCAGCGGCGACGACTTCCGCCCAGCCCGCGCTCAGCCAAACCGGCCGCCTGATCAGCTTTCTGCTCACCGGGCAACCGCCGCCCAAACCGGCAGTTCTTGCCGGCAACCAGCCGCTGCTGCCGGCCCCACCGGCAAACGGCGCGCCGCTGGTGCCGGTACTGCGCCAGGCGCTGGCGCAGAGCGGCCTGTTCTTCGAATCCCATCAGGCGCAGTGGCTGAGTGGCAAGGTCAGCCTCGCCGCCTTGCTGCAGGAACCGCAGGCGCAGCAGGCCCCGCCCCCCCAGCCGCGCAGCACGCCCGCCGCCCCCGGCGGCACGGCGCCGGGCACGCCTGGCGGCGCCACTGCCGCGACGAACTCGGCGACAGCGGCCGCGCCCGGACAAACCGCCGCCGCCGAACGCGCGCCGGCCACGGCGCAGTCCGCCGCCGAACCGGCCACGATGCGTGCCGCGGCGATCCCGGAGCGCATCCTGCCGCTCGTCCATCAGCAGCTCGACTCCCTCGCCACCCAGCACTACGTCTGGCAAGGCCAGATCTGGCCCGGACAGCAGCTCGAATGGACGATCGACGATCCACGCGGCGAACGCGACGGCGAGGGCGACGACATGCCGGCGGAGTGGAACACCACGCTGCGTCTCACCCTGCCCCGCCTGGGCGGCGTGGAGGCGCAGCTGCATCTGACGCCGGCCGGCGTCGCCCTGCGCCTGCGCACCGACGACGCCGACGCGCTGCAGGCGCTCGAAGCCGGCCGCGAGGCGCTGGCGAGCGCGCTCGATGCCGCCAACGTGCCGCTCACCGGCATGGTCGTGGAGCAACGCCATGACGCCGGATGACCCCGCCGTCAGCCGCCGCGAAGAGGCCATCGCCCTCACCTACTCCAGCGGCGACGCCGCGCCGCGCGTGGTGGCCAAGGGACGCGGCCTGGTCGCGCAGGAGATCATCGAGCGCGCGCAGGAGGCCGGCGTCTATGTGCACGAGTCGCCGGAACTGGTCGCCCTGCTCATGCAGGTCGATCTCGACGCCCACATTCCGCCGCAGCTCTACGTCGCGGTGGCCGAATTGCTGGCTTGGCTGTATGGCATCGAGGAGGGCGGCAATGCGCCCGCCCCCGACCTGCTCGCGGCCCTGAAAGACCTCGGGCCGCCGCGCTGACCGCACCGCAACGCACTGCAGAACGGGCATGCGCCACAATCGCGGGTGAATGCCTTTTCCACCTTGGTGCCCGCCCGTGCTATAACCTTCGGCACCACGCCACGCAACGAAACACTACATCGGCATGTCCTCTCAGAACGAACAGACCCGGGTCGAACTGCTCCAGTCCGACGAGCACGATCGTTACCTGCTGCGGGGGCCACGCGAAATCCACCAGATCCTGCAGGGGCTCATCGACAGCCGCGCCCTGCTCTCGGCCCACCTCGCACCGGGCAACCAGTCCTTCCTCACCACCCTGGTCGCGATCACCGACGACGCGCTGCTGCTCGACCCCAGCCCCGACGAGCTGATCAACAATCGCGCGGTGGCGGCACACCGCATCGTGTGCACCGGGCATCTCGACCGCATCCGCATCCAGTTTCCGCTCACCGGCGCGACCCTGGCCCGCCACGACAACCGGCCGGTGCTGCGCGCCGCGCCACCCGAGGAACTGCTGCGTCTGCAGCGCCGCGAGTTCTACCGACTGCAGACGCCGGTGACCGAAACCGTGACCTGTACCATTCCCTTCCCGCACGCCGACGGCAAGGCGGCGTCGGTCGCGGTGCGGGTGGTCGACATCAGCGGCGGCGGAGTGGCGATCATGGTGCCGCCGGACGACGTACCGTTCGCGCCCAACATGGAATTCGACCACTGCGTGCTGTCGTTTCCCGACCACCCGCCCATTCCGCTGCGCCTGAAGGTGCGCAACCTGTTCCGCCTGACCAACCGCAACGGCATCGAGATGATGCGCGCCGGCTGCCAGTTCATCGACCTGCCGCGCAGCGCCGACAGCGCGATCCAGCGCTACATCCTGAAGGTGGAGCGCAACCGCAGCGCACGCGAGCGCGGCATGCTGTAGACGAACGCGGGGGCAGCGGGCGGCACGCCAGCCACCCGCTGCCCCCGACGCGACGCGCCGTCACCGGCGCGCCGCTTGCCCGGCGTTCAGTTGCCGGCGGCCCTGGCGGCTCCGCCGTCGAGGTGCTTGGCGCTGATGCGGCGCGCCGCGGCCACCAGCTCGGCGCCGTCGATGCCCTTGCCCTTGACCTCCTCGATCCACTCGGCTTCGACGCCGGCCACCGCCCTGCGCATCGCCTCGTAGTCTTCGGGCTTGACCACCGCCAGCGTGTTGCCGAGGCCCGCTGCGCGCTTGCGCGAATGCTCGGTGGCGCGGTTCCACGACTCACCGAAACGCTCGACCAGCGAAAGGCCGCTGTTGCGGTCGATCACCGCCTTGAGGTCGGCGGGCAGCGCCTCGTATTTCTGCTTGTTCATCAGCAGGGTCATCGCCACCGCGATGAAGGCGGGCTTGCCGGCGGGCGGCTCGGCGTGGAAGCGGGTGATTTCGTCGAGCTTGATCGCGGTCACCAGCTCCCACGGCCCGAGCGCGCCGTCGGCGACGCCGCGCGACACGCTCTCGGTGATCTGGCTCGCCGGCATGTTCACCGGCGCCGCGCCGAGCGCGCTCAGCATCTTCGACGAGATGCGCGAGGGCGAGCGCAGCTTGGCGCCCTTGAGGTCGGCGAGCGTCGCCAGCGGCCCCTTCACCGAGTTGAAGATCTGGCCGCTGCCGCTATGCACGGCGAGCACCTTGTAGCGCTCGAACTCCTTCTGCGCATGCTGCTCGTAGTACTCCCACATCGCGCGGCTGCCGCCCAGGCCGTCGCCCGGCACGACGAAGGGCAGCTCGATCGCCTCCATGCGCGGGAACAGGTTCGCCGTGTAGCTCGGCGAGGTCCACACGATGTCGGCAACCCCGTCGCGCACGTGGCCGAGCAGCTGCGGAGGCGCGCCACCGATCTGCATCGCCG
>JAEWVQ010000171.1 GCA_023459095.1 Pseudomonadota bacterium
GCTACCGCGCCGACGGCGGCGTCGATGTCGGCCTCGCCGCGGTGCCGGCGCAGGCCACCGACCCCAAGAACACCATCGTCTCGGCCAAGCGCTTCATGGGCCGCGGTCTCAAGGACGTCGCCCACGTCGAGGCCATGCCCTACGACTTCGAGGACAGCACCGGCATGGTGCGGCTGCGCACCGTGCAGGGCGTCAAGAGCCCGGTCGAAGTCTCCGCCGAAATCCTGCGCACGCTGCGCGCGCGTGCCGAGGCCAGCCTCGGCGGCGAACTCTCGGGCGCGGTGATCACGGTGCCGGCGTATTTCGACGACGCCCAGCGCCAGGCCACCAAGGATGCCGCGCGCCTGGCCGGCATCGAGGTGTTGCGCCTGCTCAACGAGCCCACCGCGGCCGCCGTGGCCTACGGCCTCGACAACGCCGCCGAAGGCGTCTATGCGGTGTACGACCTCGGCGGCGGCACCTTCGATCTTTCCATTCTCAAGCTCTCGCGCGGCGTGTTCGAGGTGCTGTCGACCAACGGCGACGCCGCGCTCGGCGGCGACGACTTCGACCACCGCCTGTTCTGCTGGATTCTCGCCGAAGCCGGCATCGAGCCGCCGTCGTCGGAGGACGCCCGCCGTCTGCAGATGAAGGCGCGCGAGGCCAAGGAACTGCTCACCAGCTGCGAGGAGGCGCCGATCCACGTACGTCTGGCGAGCGGCGAGGAAGTCGATCTCACCATCACCCGCGACCAGTTCGCCGAGATGACCCGCCATCTGGTGCAGAAGACGCTCGGCCCGGTGCGCAAGGCGCTGCGCGACGCCGGGCTCGCCCCCGAGGACGTCAAGGGCGTGGTCATGGTGGGCGGCGCCACGCGCATGCCGCACATCCAGCGCGCGGTCGCCGACTACTTCGGCCAGGAGCCGCTGAC
This sequence comes from Pseudomonadota bacterium, assembly GCA_023459095.1. Lineage (GTDB taxonomy): Bacteria > Pseudomonadota > Gammaproteobacteria > Burkholderiales > Rhodocyclaceae > JAEWVQ01. Next base: position 911 of record JAEWVQ010000171.1, read on the forward strand.
CAACCTCGACCCCGACAAGGTGGTGGCGCTGGGCGCCGCGATCCAGGCCAACGTGCTCGCCGGCAACCGCAAGGACGAGGACGACTGGCTGCTGCTCGACGTCATTCCGCTGTCGCTCGGGCTGGAGACCATGGGCGGACTCACCGAAAAGGTGATCCCGCGCAACTCCACGCTGCCGATCGCGCGCGCGCAGGAGTTCACCACCTTCAAGGACGGCCAGACCGCGATGGCCTTCCACGTCGTGCAGGGCGAACGCGAACTCGTCGCCGACTGCCGCTCGCTCGCGCGCTTCGAGCTGCGCGGCATCCCGCCCATGGTCGCGGGCGCGGCGCGCATCCGCGTCACCTTCCAGGTCGATGCCGACGGGCTGCTGTCGGTGTCGGCGCGCGAGATGTCGTCGGGCGTCGAGGCCAGCGTGCTGGTCAAGCCGTCCTACGGCCTCACCGACGATGAAATCGCCGGCATGCTGCGCGAGGGCGTGGAGCGTGCCGGCGACGACATGCAGGCGCGCGCGCTGCGCGAGCAGCAGGTCGAGGCCGACCGCGTCATCGAGGCCACCGAGCAGGCCCTGGCCAAGGACGGCGCGCTGCTCGACGCCGCCGAGCGCACCCGCATCGACGAAGCCATCGCCCGCCTGCGCACGCTGCGCAACGGCAGCGACGCCCGCGCGCTCAAGACCGGCATCGAGGCGCTCGCCCGTGCCACCGACGAATTTGCCGCCCGCCGCATGGACAACAGCATCCGTTCGGCGCTGACCGGCCACAAGCTGGATGAATTTCAGACATGACCCAGATCATCGTCCTCCCCCACGTCGAACTGTGCCCCGACGGCGCGGTTATCGAAGCCGCGCCCGGCGAGTCGATCTGCAACAGCCTGCTCAAGAACGACATCGACATCGAGCACGCCTGCGAGCAGTCGTGCGCCTGCACCACCTGCCACGTCATCGTGCGCGAAGGCTTCAACTCGCTGAACGAAGCCGAGGAAGAAGAAGAAGACCTGCTCGACAAGGCCTGGGGGCTGGAGGCGCAGTCCCGCCTGTCGTGCCAGGCCATCGTCGGCGACACCCCGCTCGTGGTCGAAATTCCGCGCTACACGATCAACATGGCCAGGGAGGGCAAGCACTGATGAAGTGGACCGAAGTTCAGGAAATCGCGATCCAGCTCGCCGACACGCACCCGGATGCCGACCCGATGAAGATCAACTTCGTCGACCTGATGAACTGGGTCATGGCGCTGCCCGATTTCGACGACGACCCCAAGCACTGCGGCGAACGCATTCTCGAAGCCATCCAGCAGGCGTGGATCGACGAGGTCGCGTGAGCGGCGGAGTGTCGAACGTGGAATGAGAAATGCGGCGCCTGAGGGCGCCGCAGTCACGAATGGAACGGACAAAAAGATGAATGTCCGTTTTGAGCCTTGACGGCAGGGGGTTGCCTGGGTGGCAGCGCCCACGACAGAAGACCGATCATGTGCTCGATCCGCAATCACTGAAGGTAAGAAATGTACAACCGCTACGGAAAACTCGCCTCCTGGGTCTACAACCTCGACAAGCCAATCGGCCGCTCTTTCGGCGATCTGGAGTTCTATCGCCAGCGCCTGGAGCAATGCGATGGTCCGATCCTGGAGCCAGCGGTCGGCAACGGGCGTATTTTCATTCCCCTTCGGGAGGCCGGCTTCCCTATCGAGGGCTTTGACGCTTCCGACGAAATGCTCGCTTATTGCCATGCGGAATGCCTGCAGCGCGGCCTCGCCGCGGCCCTGACCCGGCAGACCTTCGAGCGCTTCACCTACGACAAACGCTTTGCCGCCATCATCATTCCGGCTGGCTCGTTCCAGTTGATCACCGACAGCACCTCGGCCGCTGCTGTATTGCGGCGATTCCATGATCACCTTGCGCCCAACGGGCGTTTGATCGTCGATCTCGATCCGATCGGCAGTTTCTTCGAGGCTTCGGCATCGGTGCGTAGTTGGGTGACCGAAGAGGGTGACTTGCTGACCCTGAGTGATCAGCGCGTCGAAACCCGCTACATCGCCCAGACCACGCTGTCTCACCTCCGCTACGAGCACTGGCGCGACGGCCTTCTGGTGCGTAGCGAACTGGACCTGTTCAAACTGCGTTGGTGGGGGATTGATGAATTTGCCCTGGCCTTGCGGGCGGCCGGATTTGTGGATGTGGAAGTGTCGGGCAACTATCAGCGCGGGCGCGCGCCCCAAGAAGCCGACGCCATCATCAGCTTCGAGGCCAGGCGCGCGATGACGTGAAATGCTCGTGCTGATTGAGTCGTTGGCGATATCAGTAACGATAAACTTTGCGCGGCTATTAGCCAAATGCGCTACTTGCAAACTGTCGAGTGGAGGCGCGAACCGCCGGAACGCTGTCGGAACACCTTGCTATAGGCCGCTTGGCTCACTTTCCTGCTCGATGATTTTCCATAATTTCTCTATGGCGGCTTTCCCTTTTTTACTTTTTGGTTCTAGTGATAAACCATTTGGAAAATCGTCGTATACAAAGTTTAAAGTGTGACCAGCATATTCAACCTCCCAGATATGCATGTCAGGGGTTGAAATTCGATTAATAATTGTCGCTCCAATTTGTTCTGCATATTTTTCAGCGAAATCCGGAAATGTCTCCCAATTCCCAGCTTCGGTAAGTTCAATGGATTCGCAACCGATAGCCATTTTTCGCTTCTTTGGATTGGCGAATGTGATCATTTGAGCTCTTATAACGCCTAGGTTAACCGGCGCCGTAGCGCGAAGCGCGGAGGGTGCCAACATAGGCCATGATAATGCCGAAGGCATGGCCTATGTTGGCGTCCGCGTTGAACCGACAGTTAGACATCTGATTTCTGCACCACACCTTGTTTAGGGTATGAGGTAAGTTGAGCCAAAAACGTAGGAAGAAACCATTCACGCACCAATTCTTCGTACATATTTGCAAGATTGCAGAGCCTATGCCAGACATATTCATCGCAGAACTGCTTAAAGGCGTCGATCTCTCCTGGATTAACGCCGCTGTCTATTGCCTTCAGAACACCCTCAAGCTCGGAGTGACTCCAGGTCATGGGCTCCCAAAAATCGTGACCTCTCCAAACGTCCTGTCGTAACGAGCTTTCCGCAAAGACTTTAAGCATGTCTAGGTCGTTGTCCGCTGTTGTTGCGTGGTTGACCCGAGCAAGACCTCTGGCGCGCTGAATTTCTTTGCGTTGGAATGCGAATTTTGTGAACGCCCCATACATCTTTGCTCGCTTGCCGTATGCCCGGAGAGGGACAAGGCATTCCTCGCGCGGAAGTATCTCGTTTTGCAGGGGGATTTGAATTAGTTTTGAATCTTTTGCTTCAAATGATGGATCCTCAGGAATTATCACCTTTTCCAAGTAATCGTTCAGGCAGACAAAAAAGGCTCGCTCCGTCTGTATATCTACCAGTATAAGCAAGACCGGGACTGCGGTCCCTAGTTGCTCGACTGTGAGCAAGTCAGATACATCTAATTGGAAATTTGCGACCTCAATCTCGATAAATTCTTTAGTGTCTTCAGATAGCGTTCCTTTCGCCACGTTTCCTCGTGGGTGCGCTCGTCGAACGGCATACTTGACGGAATCCGAACCCTTCAGTTGTACGAAAAACTGCTCCCCGAGAGTTTCGGCAACCTCTTTTGTGTCGTCAATGTAGTCAAATAGCTCTACGACGCAATCAATTCCATAGTCGGGTCCGTACTCATGCATTACCCATGCTTCCGGAAGTTTTTGCCGAAGGATTCGATAGGAAATTTCTTCCTTAACTTGATTGAGGGATCTGCGCTTTACTGTTCGCATGGTGCTGTGTGAGATGTCTAACGTGTTGTAGACGTCAGTGTGACGTGTAAAACCGTTTATGACGTATAAAATTTCTCATGGGGCATATCAAATTCCGCGTGTTGTCAGGGGTTTGTCGATGTTGTGTGATATTTCTCATCCTATTCAGCAGGAATATCAGGGCGCACGTGCGCTATTTTGCGTGCTGCCCGATGGCCGGGCTTGGCCTTCGCTGCGCCGCCCCTTGCCGGGTTCCATCTGCCTGCCTTTCGTCACCTTTCCTCCCGCATCGCCGCGAACCACGCGGTGAGCGGCCTTCGCTCGCCGAGGGTTTGGAGGCGGTATTCGATCGCCTCGTGGTTGCCCCAGACCACATCGGCGAGGCTGCCGTCGGCGACGCGGGTTTCGATGTCGGTGCAGTACAAGCCGAGGACACGTTCGCTGTAGAAGCCGTAGGTGCGGCAGGCCACCGGGCGCTGGGCGTAGACGAGGCAGGCCTGGGTTTCGGGGTCGAGCAAGGGGCAGGTCACCGGTTTCGGCGGCTGGGGGCCGAGGGCGGCGAGGGCGGTTTCGATGCGGTCTAGCTGGGCGGGCGGCAGCGCGGCGAGGCCTTCGCGCAGCAGCGCCCATTCGGCGGCGGTGAGCTGGGGGACGTCGGCGAGGCGCTGGCAGCAGCCGCCGCAGCCCTTGGCACAGGGCCAGTCGGGGTGAGTGCTGCGGATGGTGGTGACGCGGTGGTCGATTTCGTCGTGCAGGGCGGTGAGCGGGGCGGGCTGGGGCATGGTGCGGAGTTCGCGAAAGGGATTGGGGGGCAGCGACGTCTGAGCGCGCGGCATTGGGCGGGCGGTATTGTGGTGCGGCAGGCGGTGTAGTCAATGGCGCCGACCGTCGGCATCGCGGCGGCGGTGGCGCGGTAGCGGGGAAATGCCGCCGAGATAGGCGGCCCTCGTGCCGGCATGCGGCGGCGCACAAGGCGGCGCGCTCGATGAGGCACAATTGTCATCCGATCCGACTTCCGGGAACGCCCCCATGTCTGCCGTCCGCCCTTGTTCGCCGGGGAGTTGCGCTTGAGCGCGCGCGAGCGTTTCGCGGTGCTCGGCGAGCGCGATTTCGTGTTCTTCCTGAGCGCGAAGATTCTCGTCACCCTGGCCGCCGAGATGGTGAGCGTGGCGGTGGGCATGCAGGTCTATGCGCTCACCGGCGATCTGCTCGCGCTCGGGCTGGTCGGGCTGGCGCAGTTCGCGCCCTTCGTGCTGCTGATCCTGCCCGCGGGGCAGGTGGCCGACCGCAAGGAGCGCAGCCGCATCATCGCCTTCTGTTTCGTGCTGCAGGCGCTGGCGTCGGCGGCGCTGCTGGCGATCACGCTCGCGGAGATGCGCGAGGTCGGCCTGATCTACGCGGTGCTGGTGCTGCTCGGCTGCGCGCGCGCGTTCATGATGCCGGCGAGCCAGGCGGTGCTGATCAATCTGGTGTCGGCGCCGCGCTTTGCGCAGGCGGTGGCGCTGCATTCCTCGTCCTTCCACGTTGCGGTGATCGCCGGCCCGGTGCTGGGCGGGCTGGTCTATCTGGGCGGGCCGCACGCGGTGTATGTGACCTCGACCACGCTGTACGTGTGCGCGGTGCTGCTGATGAGCCGGGTGCATAGCGGCCTCGCCCATCGCGACGCGCAGGGCGGCGCGGCGGGGGCGGGCGCGGTGTTCGAGGGTCTGCGCTTCGTGTTCTCGCGGCCGGTGGTGCTGGGGGCGATCTCGCTCGATCTGTTCGCGGTGCTGTTCGGCGGGGCGGTGGCCTTGCTGCCGGCGATGGCGCAGGACGTGCTGCACATCGATGCCGCCGGCCTCGGGCTGTTGCGCGCGGCGCCCGCGGTGGGGGCGGCGCTTGCCGCGCTGGCGCTGGTGTGGCGGCCGATCCGCCGCGGCGTGGGGCGCTGGATGTTCGGCGGCGTGGCGGTGTTCGGGGCGTCAATGGCGGTGTTCGGGCTGTCGACCAGCCTGCCGCTGTCGCTGCTGGCGCTCGCGGCGAGCGGCGCGGGCGACATGATCAGCGTTTATGTGCGGCAGATTCTGGTGCAGCACGAGACGCCGGATGCGATCCGCGGGCGGGTGAGCGCGGTGAGTTCGGTGTTCATCGGCGCCTCCAACCAGCTCGGTGATTTCGAATCGGGCGTGGCGGCGCGCCTGCTCGGCCTGGTGCCGGCGGTGGTGTTCGGCGGCGCCGCCACGCTGGCGGTCACCGTGGGGTGGATGCGGCTGTTTCCGGTGCTGGCGCGGATGGACGAGTTTCCGCACCTGCGCCGCACGCCGGGCGCCGCGCCATGAGCGGCGCGCTGCGCTTCACCCGCAGCGCGGTGGTGCTGCGCCTGCGCCGCCGCCTCGAACGCGACGGCTGGCCGCGCCTGCAGATGATGCTCATCGTCGCCCTCACCGGCGCGGCCGGGTTGTTGTGCTCGGCGCTGTTGCGCGGCGCGGGCGTCGAGCATATGGCGGTGCGCTATCCGCTCGCGCTGGGCGGCGCCTACGCGGTGTTTCTCGGGCTGTTGTGGTTGTGGATGCGCACGCGGGCGGAAGACTATTTCGATGCCCTGGGCGTGCCCGATGGCCTGCCGTGGCCGGCGCGCACGGAGGCCGCGGCGCCGGACAATGCCATACCGCCGATGCACAGCGGCGGAGGCGGCGAGTTTGCCGGCGGCGGAGCGAGCGCCTCGTTCGCGGAGGACGCGGGCGGCGGTTTCGGCAACGTGGACAGCGGCGGCAACTTCGCTGAGCCCGGCGCGGTCAGCACGGTGAACGACGGCGATGGCCCGCTGGATGCGGTGGGCGAGGCCGCTTCCGCGGTCGGCGATGCCGACGAACTGGCGATTCCGCTCGCCGCCCTCGCCCTGGTGCTGGGCGTGGCTTTCGCCTCGCTGTACGTGGTGTGGGCGGCGCCGGTGCTGTTTGCCGAGTTGCTGGTCGATGGCGTGCTGTCGTGCTCGCTGTACCGCCGCCTGCGCACCGTGGAGCGGCGGCACTGGCTGAAAAGCGCGCTGCGCCGCACGCTGCTGCCGTTCTGCATCACCGCGGCGGTGGTCGCCGGGGTCGGTGCGGCGCTCGCCGCCCACGCGCCGGGGGCGACGACGCTGGGCGAAGCGCTGCGCGCCACCGCAGCGAGCGATTGAGCGATGCGCCGGGGCGGCGGGTGGCCCCGATCCCTGACCGTTGCAGGAGCGATGCGATGATCGAACCTCGATCCGGCTGCAGTTACCAGATCCGCCTGTGCAGCGGCGAGCTGCGGCGCTGGCGCTTCGAGGGCGTGGATGAACGCGGACTGGCGTGGTGGTGCGACGAGGAGAGCGGGCGCGTGTTCTCCGAGGCCGCGCTGCTCTACGCCTGGGAAGTCGTCGGCGAGGTGGCGCCGCCCCAAGGGCCACCCTGAGCGCCGCCCCCCGGCCCTACGAGGTGGCGGCGAGCCGGGTGCTGTCGGCCCATTCCGCCGCCGGCCGCGGCCGGCCGTAGGCGTAGCCCTGCAGCAGCACGCAGCCCAGGCGGCGCAGGAGGGCGATCTGCTCGTCGTTTTCCACGCCTTCGGTGATCACGCTCAGTTCGAGATCGGCGGCCATCGACACGATGGCGCGGACGATCTTGTGGTCGAGCGGGTTGCTCGCGATGTTGCGGACGAAGGACTGGTCGATCTTGATGATGTTCACCATGAAGTTCGACAGATAGCTCATCGACGAATAGCCGGTGCCGAAATCGTCGATGGCGATGCGCACACCGAGTTCGCGCAGGCGCGCGAGCGCGCGGGTCACGGTGCGCACGTCGCCGAGCAGGGTGTCCTCGGTGACTTCCAGCACCAGGCGGTCGGGCGGCACGCCCTCGTCGGCGAGGATCGTGGCGAGGCGGCTGGGGAAATCGTCGGCGTAGATGTCGCTCACCGACACATTGACGCTCAGGTAGGGGCGCTGCGGCGCCGTCAGATGCGCGGCGAAGGCACGGCAGGACTGGCGCAGCACGGTTTGGGTGAGGCGGCCGATGCGCCCGGAGTCGGTGGCGGCGCGGATGAACTCGGGCGGGGGCACCTGGCCGAGTTCGGGGTGGCGCCAGCGCGCCAGCGCCTCGAAGCCGGCGATGTGGCCGCGCACCGCATCGACGATGGGCTGGAAGTCCACGGTGATCTCGCCTTGTTCGAGCGCCGCCGGCAGGCTGGCTTCGAGCTCGAACTGGCGCACCGCGCGCTCCTGGATGCGGCTGTCGAAGCTCACCACCTGCTCGCGGCCGCTGCGCTTGGCTTCGTACATGGCGGTATCGGCCTCGCGCAGCAGGCGGTCGTGGTCGGCGTTGCCGGCCGGGGCCACCGCGAGACCGAACGCGGCCGAGATCGGGATGCGGCGGTTATGCACGATGAAGGGTTCGGCGAGCATGCGCATGCAGCGCTCGCGCAGGCTGGCGAGCGCGGCGTCGTTGCGGAACGGCGCGAGGATGACGAAGGCGTCGCCGCTGAAGCGCACCAGCGCCTCGCCCTCGATCAGCGACTCGTGCAGCCGCCGGGCGACGCTGACCACCACCTCGTCGCCGAAGGAATGGCCGTAGGTGTCGTTCACCAGCTTGAAGCGGTTCAGATCGAGCATCACCAGCGCCAGGTGCTCGCCCTCGGCGGGCGCGCCGCGCCCGTCCTGCAGGTAGTCGGCGAGCCAGGCGCGGTTGGGCAGGCCGGTGAGGTCGTCGTGGGTGGCCTGGTGGCGCAGCGCGGCCTGGCGCGCGCTCTGCAGGCGGGTGCGCACGGCGAGCGCGGTGACGGTGAGGAGCAGGGCGGCGACGAGGAGCGCGATGCCGACCAGCAGCGCGCGATGGCGCGGGTCGAAGATCGACGCCGGCGCATTCACCAGCGTGCTGCCGGCGGGCAGGGCGGAAGGGTCGATGCCCAGCCGGCGCAACTCGGCGTGGTCGAACAGCTGCGCGACCGGGGCCGTGGCCAGCGGCAGGGCGTCGGCAGGGGTGCCGGCGAGCACGCGGCGCGCGAGTTCGGCCTGCAGGCGGCCGGTGGCGAAGCCGCTGTTGAGGTAGCCGCCGACCGCGCCGTGGCCCACGCTCAGATCGAGGTCGGAATACACCGGCAGCGGCGTGCGTGCATGGACGAAGGCGACCACTTCTTCCGGTTCCAGCATGCGGCCGTCGGGCGCGGCGCGCTGCGCGCCGAGCACGAAGAGCACGGCGTCGGCGGGCAGGGTGGCGAGGCGGGGGGCGATCTGTGCGAGGTCGGCGCTCACCCAGTGCTCGACTTCGAGCGCGGCGGACACGCCGGTGAGCGCGCGCTGCGCGGTGTCGCGCAGGCCGGCGCCGGTTTCGTCGGCCGGGGTGATGAAGACCACGCGCCCGACCCCGGCGTGCAGGGTGAGCGCGGTGTGCAGGGTGCGCGCGAGGTCGAAGCGTTCGGGAATGCCGGTGACGCCGGCGCGCGTGCCGACGATCGCCGCCGGGTCGCCATTGACGCCGCTGAACACCACCGGCACACCGCCGAACAACGCGTCGTTGCGCACGACGAAGTCAAGCGCGTTGTCATCGACGGTGAGGATCAGGTCGAAGCGCCGGCCGGCGTGCTTGGCGGCGAGGTAACGGGCGAAGGTGTCGCGCTGCGCGGCGTCGGCGTGGCGCTTCGAGTCCATCCACTCGACGTGGAAGTCGGGGCGCGCGCCGTTGTCCCCATCGGCACCCCATGCGCTGATTCCCTGCAGGATGCGGTCTTCCCAGCTGTGGCCGAGGTGGTAGGACATCAGCACCAGCACCTGGGCACGTTCGGCGGGGGGCGCCGCAGGCGCGGGCAGTGCGCCCAGGCAGGCCAGCACCACCAGCAGGGCGGTGGCGAGATGGCGCAGCGATCGGAGCGGGGCTTGCCGGATGGCGGTCATGGCGGCTCGGCGCGGGCGGATGGCGGGTGCATTGTTGCATGGCGGCGCGTCCTCGCACCCGGAGGTTTTGCACGGCCGCGCGCGATGACGCCGCCGTGCCCGGTCATCGCTTCAGAGGCCGTGGCGCCGGTTGTGGCGCAGCGAGCTCCAGAATGCGGCGCCGATCAGCACTGCGCCGATCAGGCCGGTGATGGTCTCGGGAATGTGCACGTGCACGCCGATGAACATGATCGCGGCGAGCGCGCCGATCGCCCAGAACGCGCCGTGTTCCAGATAACGGTAGGCTTCCAGCGTGCCCTTGTAGACCAGCATCAGCGTGAACGAGCGCACGAACATGGCGCCGATGCCGAGGCCGATGGCGATGATCGGCAGGCTGTTGGTGAGCGCGAAGGCGCCGATCACGCCGTCGAAGCTGAACGAGGCATCGAGCAGTTCGAGGTACATGAAGCCGGCGAAACCGGTCTTCGCCGCCACCTTGCCGCCTTCACCGGTCTCGCCGCCCATGATCGCGCCCAGGCCATCGGCGAGGATGTAGACGATCAGGCCCCAGACCCCGGCAATGATGAACTCGGCGCGCTGATCGGCGCCGTCGAGCCAGGCCGAACTGGCCAGGATGGTGAGCAGGGTGAGCAGGATCTGCGCCGCCTCCAGGCGGCCGAGCTTGGTCAGCGGCGCTTCGAGCGGCGCCAGCCAGTGCGTGTCCTTGTTGCTGTCGATGAAGAACTTGAGGAACACCATGAGCAGGAAGGCGCCGCCGAAGGCCGCGATCTCGTGATGCGCGGAGGTCAGCAGGCGGGCGTACTCGTCGGGCTTGAACAGCGCGAGGTCGATCACCGCCACCGGGCCGAGGTTGGCGACCACGCCGACGATGGCGAGCGGAAACACGATGCGCATGCCGAACACCGCGATCAGGATGCCCCACAGCAGGAAGCGGCGGCGCCACTTCTCGTCCATGTCGCGCAGCACGGTGGCGTTGACCACGGCGTTGTCGAACGACAGCGAGGTTTCCAGCACCGCGAGCACGGCGACGATGAAGGCGGCGGACGGGCCGCCGAGCAGGAAGGCGCCGGCGATGCCGGCCGCGGTGAAACCGATGGACCAGCTGAAGTACTTCAGGTTCTGCATGGGGGGCTTGGGGGCGAGTGGGGGCAAACGGGGGCGCAATGGTAGCGCTTCCGGGTGCCCTTGGTGCGCTTTGCGGCCGGACTCAGCGCCAGTGGTCGACGACGAAGGCGACCGCGACGACGAGCGCGGCGAGGCTGGCGACCAGCACCGCGGCGGCGGCGACATCCTTGGCGGCGCCGATCGCCGGATCGTGCTCGGGGTGCAGGCGGTCGGCGAGGGTTTCGAGCGCGGTGTTGAGCAGTTCGGCGGCGATCACCAGCGCGCAGGCGAGCGCGGCCGCCGCCCACCACAGCGGCGCCGGCCGCAGCGCGACGAGCGCTGCGAGCACCGCGCCGGTGGCGAGCAGGTGGGTGCGCAGGCTGCGCTCGCCGCGCACCGCGCGGCACAGGCCGTCGAGCGCATGGTGCACGCGGCGGTGCAAGGGCTGCCCCTTAGCCACGGCCGCCGCGCCAGATCGACAGCAGCACCCACAGCGCGCCGATCACCGCGCCGACGAAGCCGAGCAGGCCGAAGGTGCGCAGGCCGGCGAGCGCGGGGTCGCGCACCACGGTGAGGACGATGGCCGAGCCGATGATGAGCGCGGCGGTGACGATGCCGATGGTCATGCGGCTCACCGCGCGGTCGAGCTGGTCGCCGAAGCGGCGCAGCGAGACCACGTCGACCTGCACCTGCAGACGCCCGCGCCGCGCCGCGCGCAGCAGCTGGCTCAGGTCCCGGGGCAGCGCGCCGGCCAGATCGAGCGCTGCGCTCAGCGCGCGCCAACCGCGTTTGGCCACCGCCGCCGGCGCGTGGTGGGCGAGCAGCACGCGCTGCAGGAAGGGCGCGGCCTCGGTGGCGATGTCGAACTCCGGATCGAGCTGCCGCCCCATGCCCTCCAGGGTGAGAAAGGCCTTCACCAGCAGCGCGAGGTCGGGCGGCAGGGCGAGGCCGTGTTCGCGCAGGATCGCCACCAGATCGCCGAGCATGGCGCCGATGTCGAGGCGCTTGAGCGGCACGCCCCGGTACTGATCGACGAAGACGTCGATCTCGTGGTGCAGGCGTCCGGTGTCGACGGCCGGCTCGGTCGCGCCGTCGACACCGGGATCGTCGCGCCAGTCGAGCAGGATCGCGGCGACCGCTTCGGCGTCGTGGGTGACGAGGCCGTTGAGCAGTACCGCGACCTGGTAGCGGCGCGCCTCCGACAGCCGGCCGACCATGCCGAAGTCGATGAAGGCGATGCGGTTGCCGGGCAGGTAGAACACGTTGCCGGGGTGCGGATCGGCGTGGAAGAAGCCGTCCTCCAGCATCATCTTGAGCACCGCCGCGGCACCGCGGCGGGCAAGCAGCTTGCGGTCGAGGCCGGCGGCATCGACCGCGTCGAGGTCGCGCCCGGCAATGCCGTCGACGTAGTCCTGGACGTTCACGCGCTCCCCCGACCACTGCCAGTACACGCGGGGAATGAGGATCTCGGGATGATCGGCGAAGTTGGCCGCGACGC
>JAEWVQ010000172.1 GCA_023459095.1 Pseudomonadota bacterium
CACCGCCTCACCGAGCGGCAGGCGGCCGGCGAGCCGCGACAACGCGCCCAGATCGAGCAGGTTGGCGCGCAACTCGCCGCCGTCGCCGTGGCGCACACGCAGCACAAAATCGGTGGGCGCCAGCTGCACGCCGTCGCCGCTGCGCAAGGCGAGCTGCTTCGCCTCGATGGCGAAGGCGCGCGGTGCGCGGCTCGCCACCAGGCGGCCGTCGAGGCGATCGAGCTGCAACGCCGGCAGCGCGTCGTCGAGCTGGGCGACCACATCGGCGAGCGCCAGGTCGGCGACCGCCGACAGCGTGTGTCCCGCCTCGAAATCGAGCCACAGGCGCAGCCCGCCGCTGCCCGCGAGCGCCACCGGGTAATCCACCCACGGCCGCCAGCCACCGAGATCGGCGCGTTCGAGCGCGACATAGAGCCGCCCGCTCGCCGCCGCCGGCCTCGCCGCCGACAAGCGGCGCAGCTCGCCGCGCACCTCGAGCGCCGAGGCGAGCGCCACCGGCGCCTGCGCGCGCAGCCCGAAGCGGTGGATGCCGAGGCTGCGGTCCAGGCGGAACTCGACCTCGGTCAGGTGCAGGGTCGGCGCGGCACGCACGGCGTCGGTCCACGACAGCGTGGCGTCGCGCACCACGATCTGCCCCTGGCTCAGTAGCCAGTCGGCGAAGCGCCCGTCCGCCGGCCCCGCTGCCAGGCGCATGCCGGCGACCACCAGGGCGCCATCGACCTCGCGGCGAATGTCGAGCGTGGGCGAGAACAACTCGATGCGGCGGAAAAAGGGCTGCAGCCGCAGCAGCGACGACCAGCCCACGGTGGCGTCGACCTTTTCCAGGCGCAGCGCGGCGCGCCCTTCGGCATCGCGCACGATGAGGCCGGCCAGATGCAGGCGCGGACGCAGCCCCGACCAGTCGGCCTCGAGCCCCTCGATCGATACCGGCAGGCCGATCTCGCGGGCGAGGACGCTGGCGACCTGCTCGCGGTAGTCGCCCACGCGCGGCAGCACGATGCCGCGCAGCGCCAGCACCAGACCGCCGAACGCGAACCACGCCACCAGCAGCGCCACCCCGACGCCACGCGCGAAGCGGCGCAGGCGCACACCGCCGGCGGGGGGCGGCGAAGGCTGCGGCGGCGAGGAAGGCGGAGAAGGCGGGATCGGTGCGTTCATGTTGCTCGGACCGGCTGCGGTGACCGGAATATCCCGCGGGCGACGCAGCGCATCAGGCGCCTTGGCTACAATCGCCGCTTCGGCCGTCCGCTTGCGCCGCCAGACAAGAGGCGCGAATTCTATCAATGTTCGGGAACTCCTTGCCCATGTCCCTCGCCCCCGTCCTCCTGCCCGCTGCGGTGCATGCAGCCATGCCGATGTCCCGCTACCTGCAGCGCACCCTCGACAGCCGGCCGTGGCTGGCCGAGACCCTGGCGGCGAGCCTGGCGCGGCCGCTCGATGCCGCGGCGATGCGCGCCTTCATCGCCGCGCGCGGCGCCGACGAAACCGCGCTGCGTCCGGTGCTGCGCCAGCTGCGGGCGTGGGTGATGTGCCACCTGATCGTGCGCGATCTCAACGGCCTCGCCGACCTCGCCGAGGTCACCGAAACCATGACCGTGCTCACCGAGGTCGCGATCGGCCACGCCCACGACGTGCTGCGCGACGCCCTCGTGCAGCGCTACGGCCTGCCGCTGTCGCCCACCGGCTGGGCGCAGGAGCTGCTGGTGATCGGCATGGGCAAGCTCGGCGGCCGCGAACTCAACGTGTCGTCCGACATCGACCTGATCTTCGTCTACCCCGAGGACGGCGACACCGGTGGCACCAAGATGATCAGCAACTTCGAGTTCTTCGAACGCCTGGGCAAGCAACTGATCCAGGCCCTGGCCGAGATCACCGAGCACGGCCAGGTGTTCCGCGTCGACATGCGGCTGCGCCCGAACGGCGACTCGGGCCCGCTGGTGGGCAGCTTCGACATGCTGGAGAACTACTTCATCACCCAGGGCCGCGAGTGGGAGCGCTACGCCTGGATCAAGGCGCGCGTGCTCACCGGCGAGCGCTGGCGCGAACTCGAGCAGATCGCGCGCCCCTTCGTGTTCCGCAAGTATCTCGACTTCGGCGCGATCAACGCGATGCGCGACCTGCACGCGCAGATCCGCCGCGAGGTCGCGCGCCGCGACCGCGCCCACAACATCAAGCTCGGCCCCGGCGGCATCCGCGAAATCGAGTTCATCGCCCAGGTGTTCCAGCTCATCCGCGGCGGTCGCGACACCGCGCTGCAGATCCGCCCCACGCTGCAGGTGCTGGCGCGCCTGGCCGAGCGCGGCATCCTCGCCGCCGAGGCGGTGGCCGAGCTCACCACGGCCTACGATTTCCTGCGCCGCCTCGAGCACCGCCTGCAATACCTCGACGACGCGCAGACCCACGATCTGCCGCAGAACGACGCTGACCGCGCGCTGATCGCGCGCGCCATGGGCTTTGCCGACTACGCCGCCCTCGTCGCCGTGCTCGAAGGCCACCGCGCCGCGGTCAGCCGCCACTTCGACGCCGTGTTCGGCGAACCCGGCGAGGAAGACCACAGCCTGGGCGCGACCTGGAGCGCCGCCGACGACGTCGAGCGCGCCACCCCGGTGCTCGCCGAGCTCGGCTACCGCGCCCCCGCGGCCGCCGCCGAACGGCTCGCCGCGATCCGCGCCGGCGCGCGCTACCAGCAGTTGCCCAACCACATCCGCAGCCGCTTCGACGCGCTCATGCCGCGCGTGATCGAGATCGCCGCGGCCGCGCCCAATGCCGACGAGACCCTCGGCCGCTGCCTCGACCTGCTCGAGGCGATCAGCCGCCGCGGCGCCTATCTCGCCCTGCTGCAGCAGTATCCCCAGGCCCTGCGCCGGGTGGCCGACCTCGTCGGCGCCTCGCGCTGGGCGGCGCAGTTCCTCACCCGCCACCCCATCCTGCTCGACGAACTGCTCGACGCCCGCAACCTCGAGGCCGCGCCCGACTGGGCGCGCTTCCGCGCCGAACTCGCCGCCCAGCTCGACGCCGTCGAGCCCGACATGGAGCGGCAGATGGACCTCATGCGCGAGCAGCACCACGCCCAGGTGTTCCGCCTGCTGACCCAGGACATCGCCGGCCTCCTCACCGTGGAGAAGCTCGCCGACCACCTCTCCGAACTCGCCGACATCATGGTCGACCTGACCATTCCGGCGTGCTGGAACAAGATCAAGATCCGCCACCGCGACCACCCGCGCTTTGCCGCGATCAGCTACGGCAAGCTCGGCGGCAAGGAGCTCGGCTACGCCTCCGACCTCGACATGGTGTTCCTCTACGACGACGACGCCCCCGAGGCCGCCGAGGTCTATACCCGGCTCGCGCAGCGCACCAACACCTGGCTCTCCAGCCAGACCGCGGCCGGCATCCTGTTCGAGACCGACCTGCGCCTGCGCCCCAACGGCGATTCGGGGCTGATCGCCTGCTCGCTGGAAGCCTTCCGCAAGTACCAGCTCGAATCGGCCTGGGTGTGGGAGCACCAGGCGCTCACCCGGGCGCGCTTCACCGCCGGCGACCGCGAGCTGGGCGCGGCCTTCGAGCGCATCCGCTGCGAAGTCCTGCGCCTGCCGCGCGCACTCGACACGCTGCGCGCCGAGGTGCTGGCGATGCGGCAGAAAATGCGCGACGCCCACGGCGGCAAGAGCGAGCTGTTCGACCTCAAGCACGACCTCGGCGGCCTGATCGACGTCGAATTCCTGATCCAGTACCTGGTGCTCGGCCACGCCCACGCCCACCCCGAACTCACCGGCAACCTCGGCAACATCGCGCTGCTGCGCATCGCCGCCGAGCTCGGCCTGATTCCCGCCGACCTCGCCGCGGCGTGCGCCGACAGCTACCGCGAGTTCCGCCGCCTGCAGCATCGGCAGCGCCTCAACGGCCAGCCCTCGCGCGTCGATCCGGCCGAAGTCGCCACCGCGCGCGCGCCGGTGCAGGCGCTGTGGCAGCAGGTTTTCGGCGACGCGGCGGCCGCCGCGGCTTCGATTACATGAAATATTTCTGTAATAGCGCTGCGCGCATGACGCTCCCCCGGGCGGGCAACTAGAATGGATCGATTCCATTCATCCACGGCCGCCGCGCCCGCGGCGACCGCCCGCCCATGGCCCAGGAAATCGAACTCAAGCTGAACCTCCCCGCGCGCGCCCTGCCCGCGCTGCGCCGCCATCCGCTGGTCGCCACCGCGACCAAGCTGGGCAATGCGAGCACGCTCGACAACACCTATTACGACACCGCCGATCTGGCGCTGAAGGCGCGCAAGGTTGCGGTGCGCACCCGGCGCGCCGGACGGCAGTGGCTGCAGACGGTGAAATGCGCGGCGCCCTCCACCGGCGGCCTGTCGCAGCGCCCCGAGTGGGAGCAGCCCTATGACGGCGCCTTCGACTTCTCCGCGATCGACGCCCCCGAAGTCGCCAAGCTGCTGGCGCGTCGCGGCGCCGACCTGGTGCCGGTGTTCACCACCCGCTTCCGCCGCGAGACGCGCCGCCACAGCCCGCGCCCCGGGGTGAGCATCCTGCTCATGATCGACAGCGGCACGATCGAGGTCGGCGAGCGCAGCGCGCCGATCTGCGAACTCGAACTCGAACTCGAGGACGGCGAGCCCCTCGACCTCCTCGAACTCGCCTGCGAACTCGCGCGCGACCTGCCGCTGTCGCCCGGCGACCTGTCGAAGGCGCAGCGCGGCTTTCGCCTGTTCCTCGACCAGGCGGTGACCCCGGCGCGCGCCGAGCCCTCCACCCTCGCCCCCGGGCAGGGCGTGCTCGACGCCTTCCGCGAACTGGCGTCGTCCTGCCTGCGCCAGTGGCAGGCCAACGCCGCGGCCGCCGCCGAAGGCCACGACGCCCCCGAGTTCGTACACCAACTGCGGGTCGCGCTACGCCGCCTGCGTTCGCTGCTCAAGCTCTTCGCCCCGGCGCTGCCGGCGGCGTTCGTCGCCGAGTGGGGGCCTCTCCTGCGCGACAACGCCGAGCGCTTCGCCGAGGCCCGCGACCTCGACGTGCTGTACACCGAACTGCTCGCCCCGGTGGTCGCCGACGGCCTGCGCGACGACGACAGTCTGCCGCGCCTGCTCGCGCTCGCCGCGGTCGCCCGCGACAACGCCCGCGGCGCCCTCGCCGAGACCCTGCCCGCCTCCGGCCAGGGCCGTCTGCTGCTCGAATTCAGCGCCGCGCTGCATCGTCTGACCGGCGGCCCCCTGATCGACGCCGTCGACCTGAAGACCTTCGCCCGCCTGCAGCTCGACCGCCTGCGCAAGCGCGCGCGCCGCCGCCACCAGGCCGCCGCCACGCTGGTGCCGACCGACCTCCACGCCCTGCGCATCGCGATGAAGCAGCTGCGCTACGGGGTGGAGTTCTTCGCCCCGTTGTTCCCCGCGAAGGCGGTCGCCCGCTACCAGGCCGGCCTCAACCGCGCGCAGGACACCCTGGGCTATCTGCACGACGTCGACATCGCGCGCGGCCGCCTCGACGCCTGGGCCGGCGCCCATGCCGACCTGCACGCCGCCGCGGCCTTCATCGTCGGCTGGCACGCACCACGCTATGCCAAACTGCGCCGCCGCGTGCTGCAGGAGACCGAGCCGCTGCTGTGGGGGCGCGCGCCATGGTGAACAGCCCGGTCCGCGCCGAACTCGCCACCGACGCCGGAGCGGGTGCTGTCATCAGCGTGCAAGATGCCGCGGCTAGGGTGTCGGCCCTCGACAAGGAGAACGGAATGGATCTGTTGCTGTGGCGCCACGCCGAAGCGGTCGATGGCAGCCCCGACCACGGCCGCGAACTGACCGAACGCGGTCTCAAGCAGGCGCGCAAGATGGCAGCCTGGCTCGACCTCAACCGCCCGAAGAAGCTGCGCGTGCTTGCCAGCCCCACGGTGCGCACGCGCCAGACTGCGGCCGCCTTCACCGACGACTTCGAGATCGTGCCCGCGCTCGGCCCCGAGTGCGGCGTCGCCGATCTGCTCGCCGCCTCGGGGTGGCCGGACGCCAGCGGCGCGACCCTGCTCGTCGGCCACCAGCCCGGCCTCGGCCGCCTCGCCGCGCTGCTGCTGTCGGGCAGCGAAGCGGACTGGACGATCAAGAAGGGCGCGCTGTGGTGGTTCACCAACCGCGTGCGCGACAACGAGAGCCAGACCGTGCTGCGCGCGGTGATTCCCGCCGAGCTGCTGTAAGCCGCCCGCCCCGGCAGCGGGGATATTTCCCCCGCGCCCGGGGTCTGAGCAGGCGTCGACAGCCCGGCCGCGACCGGCGCTGCGCACGGCCTGCGCGGACGCAAGCGCGCGCCCCGGCGACGCGACCGCCTTTGTTGCGCCGCAATATGCGCGTATTCTTCCGCTCTAGCCTTCTTCCGTGAACTCGGATCGATCGTCAGAGCCATGAACACACCCCCGCCCAACGGCACCGTCGCAGTCATCGAAGGCGTCCCCCGCATCCATTACGACGGTTACTGGATCAAGGTCTATGATCCGCCGGCCGATTCGCTGCAGGCCAAGAAGACCCTGATCCAGGCCCTGACCCGGCGCCTGTTCAACCACGTCGAGCACGGCATCAACATCCCCGGCAAGCGCCTCGCCGACGCGCGTCGCGCCTACGAGGCCGAGGACGACCCGGCGCGCAAGCGGGTCAAGGGCGCGATGCTCGCCGGCGCGATGTTCAACCGCGCCACCGACATCTTCACCAAGCTCGTCGAGCTGCAGGAACTCGGCATCGAGATCGACACCGACAACGCGCTGATGCGCGAATGCGGCATGTGCCTGCAGGAAGCGCTGACCCTGGGTCGGCTGGTCCTGCACCGCAGCGGCGAGGAAGGCATCGACGAGCTGTGGGGCGAACCATTCCGCGCATTCTCGATCCCGGTCGAGGCCTTCTACGAGAGCCGCTACATCAAGATCGCGCAGACCCTGCGCGACATCGACCGCATCGCCGCGATCATGACCGCGACCTTCGCCGACAGCCCGCTGTTCGCCGGGCTCGACGCCGAGATCGCGCACTTCGCCGCCGCCGCCAAGCTCAAGTGCGAAACCCTGCGCACCGACGAGAAGGTGTTCGACGTGTGGGCCGAGTTCGTCGTCGCCTCAGAGCAGCTGGCGGCCTTCCGGGCGCGCCTGCCCTGTACGCCGAACAGCATCGAGCACCAGCTCGCCGCCGACGGCCATCACCTGATCCTGCAGGGCCGCGACCTCGTCACCTACATCACCCGCGCGCGCACGCCGATGCCCAAGAGCACCGCCGAATACGCCGCGCGCGGCGAACAGTTCGCGGCGCGCAGCCGCCAGCCGCAACGCTCGGCGATCTGAGCGCGGGGCGCGCCGCGCCCGCTGGGGGGCCGGACCTGGCGCGGCATGCGCACGTTGCGCGCCGCGCGGTTGATAATGAGTGCCACGCACGGGTGTGGCGCGCGCATTCACGCCCCGCTCTCCACGCCCACCCTCCACGTTTTTTCTCGACGCCCCGTCCGATGACGCCGAGCCTACGCCCCCTGTCCCTCGCCGCCCTTCTGCTGCTTGGCGCGCTGCTGCCCGCCGGCCCCGCCGCCGCCGAGGCG
>JAEWVQ010000173.1 GCA_023459095.1 Pseudomonadota bacterium
GGGTTCGGGTTCGGGTTCGGGTTCCGGCTCGGGTTCCGGCTCGGGTTCCGGCTCGGGTTCCGGCTCGGGTTCCGGCTCCAGCACCAGCTCGGGTTCGGGCTCCGGCAACGCACTGCCTTCGATCTGCTCGCTGAACTCCGGCAACGCGGTTTCATACTCGAAGGCCAGGGGATCGACGCCCTCGACGATGCGCAGCAGGCGCACGAAGTTGTTGCCGTCGCCGCCACCGCCACCGGCCAGACCCGCCGCAGGCGCCTCGAGGACGTCGTCGAGGTTGCCGCCGTCGTTGAGCGCCTGGATCACCTGCTCGATGGAACCACCGGCGAGCTGGGCATCCTGCGCGGGCGGGCGGGTGGCCTCCGCGAGCTCGGCGGTGAGCTTGACGCTCTGCCCCTGGTCAACGGCGAACGGCTCGCCCCCTGCCAGGGCAAGCTCGACCCGGCCACCCGCGGCGGTGACCACGGTTTCGCCCTCGCGCAGCACATCTCCTGCCTTCAGCGGGCGCAGCGTGCCTGCGGCATCGCGCACAAAGGCATCGCCGGTAACGGCAACCACGGTTGCAATGGATTCGGCCATGTTCGGACTCCTGCGGGAATGGATGGCTTCGTTGGGAATGGCTTCGTCGCGTCACCGCTGCGGCGGCCACGACAGTCAATGCCGAAAGGCTATGACGATGTCCGTGAGGCTAACGTCATCGCAAACCGAAATGAATTGGACGAAGGTACAAGGGGGCGTGTCGCGTGCCACACACGCCTCGCTTCAGATCAGGCCGTCGTCGCCTTCGTCGTCGAGCAGGCTGAGCTCGCGCATGCCGGCGCGTGCCTTGCGCCGCGCCATCAGCTTGTCCTGCGCCGCCGGCGGCAGGTCGGTAAACAGGATCACCGAACGCGCCACCAGGAGATCGATCACGTCTTCCAGCACCCGGATGAAGCCGACATCGGAACGGCTCAGCGCGCTGGCCTGGGCGGAGATGCCGTCGCAGAACGCGATCACTTCGGGGTCGCCGTCGTCGGCCACCGCCCACTCCGCGGCGGCGGGGTCCCCGGCGGCAGGCGGTTCGCTGGCCACCGCGACGATCCGGCCCGCCTCATTGCGTCGGATGAACAACATCAGCGCGCCGCCTCGCTCACCGCACCACCCGCAGCCATGCGCAAGGCGAGTTGCAGGCGGTCGCGCACGCCCAGCTTCTCGAACACCGCGCCAAGGTGGGCCTTGACCGTGCGTTCGGTGATGCCGAGCCGCGCCGCGACTTCCTTGTTCGACGCCCCGCCCGCGACCGCTTCGGCAACCTCCTGCTCGCGCTGCGACAGGAGGCCCGACCACGCCTGCGCCGGCGCTGCCGGCAGGCGCTGATTGAGCGCGGCGAGGAAACGCCCGAGCAGCGCGGGGCCGACCCACAGCCCGCCGCGGCTCACCACCTCGCCCACCTCGCGCAGCAGCGACGGCGCCGCCGCGGCGTGGCAGTAGGCGCGCGCACCGAGCGTCAGCGCGAGCAGGGCCTCGTCCTCCTCCGGGGTGTGCGACACCACCACCACCCGGGCGCCGGCAGCGACTGCGGCCCGCAAACGCTCGCGCCACCCCCCCTCTGCGGCCAGCCACAGCACGTCGCCGGCCGTGCCGGTCTCGTCGTCGGTACGGAGTTCGCCGTCGGGGAAGGCGGCGAGCCAGCGTGCAGAAGGCGCGGCGGGTGCCGCGGCCAGGAAGAGGTGTCGGCTCATCGTTCGGTCAGGGCATTGGCCTTGGCCCGCAACACGGGCTTCAGCAGGTAATCGAGGATGGTTTTCTTGCCGGTGAGGATGTCCACCTGGGCGACCATGCCGGGGATGATGGGCAGATCGTCGCCGAGGCTGGACGCCGTCGTCCGCACCCGCACCACATACGCCGCATTGCCTTTGTCATCGACCACGGTGTCGGCGCTGATGTGTTCCAGTATCGCATCGAGCCCGCCGAAAACGGCGAAATCATAGGCGGTGAATTTGACCAGCGCCGCCTGGCCGGGGCGCAGGAAGGCGATGTCCTGCGGGGTCACGCGCGCCTCGAGCACGAGCGCGTCGTCGAGCGGCACGACCTCCACCACCTCCTTGCCAGGCTGGACCACGCCGCCCACGGTGGTGACGAGCAAGCGCTGCACGGTGCCGCGCACCGGGGAGCGGATCTCGGCGTGTTTGACCTTGTCCGCCAGCGAACGACTACCCTCGGACAGGCTGGAGAGGCGAGCCATGGTGTCGGAAAGCTCGTTGCGCAACTGATTGCGCACGTTCAGTTCGACCTCCTGGATCTTGCGCGTGGCCTCGGCGATCGCGGCCTGGATGCGCGAAATCTGCGCCGCGGCCTGGTCGCGCTCGCCGCGCAGGCGCGCGACGTCGCGCTCCAGGCGCAGCAGATCGACCTCGGACACCGCCCCCGATGCCTTCAGCGGCCGGGTGACGTCGAGCTCCTGCTGGGCGAGCTGGAAGGCGCGCCCGGCCTGCTCCTGGCGCGCGCGCACTTCGTTGAGCTCCTGCTGGCGCTGGCTCAGCTGATCGCGCGCGATCGACAGCTGCGCCGCCATCTCGTCGCGGCTGGACTGATACAGCCGGCGTTCGTGAGCGACGATGTCAGGGGCCTGCGCCTCGACCCCGGGCGGCGGTTCGAACGGCGTGCCCTGGGTCAGCGCCTCGAGACGCGCGGCCTTGGCCTGCAGCGCCAGATACTCGGCCTGGTTCTCGCGCAGCGACGACACGAAGCGCGTCGGATCGACGCGCATCAGCAGCTGGCCGGCCTCGACCACCTCGCCCTCGCGCACCGCGACCTCCTCGACCACGCCGCCATCGACCGACTGCACGATCTGCAGCTGCCTGGACGGAATCACCTTGCCCTCGCCGCGGGTCACTTCGTCGATCTCGGCGAACGCCGCCCACACGATCAGCAGCAACACCGCGAGCGCCCCCAGGCGCAGCAGCGCGCGCGCGCGCAGCGGCTCCTGCTGCAGCCGCGCCCAGTCGGCGTCGCCCGCCCAGTCGAGGTTGTCGGCGCGCTCGGGCACCGCCAGCCGCCGCAGCAGGCGGCCGAACAACGGATCACCGAACCTGCCAAGGCGCTCGGTGGCGCGCCCCACGGCGCCGAACGCCTTCTCGCCGATGAACGCCATCAGCCCGCCCTCCCGATCCGGCCCT
This sequence comes from Pseudomonadota bacterium, assembly GCA_023459095.1. Lineage (GTDB taxonomy): Bacteria > Pseudomonadota > Gammaproteobacteria > Burkholderiales > Rhodocyclaceae > JAEWVQ01. The sequence continues at coordinate 3,156 of JAEWVQ010000173.1, forward strand.
GACGCAGGGCCTCGACGACCTGGGCCTTGGGCCCGTCGGCGACGACGCGGCCGCCGTCGATGACGATGATGCGATCGACCAGTTCGAGCAACGAGGTGCGGTGAGTGACCACGATCAGGGTCTTGTCCTTGGCCGCCGCGGCCAGGCGCTGCTTGACGCCATCCTCGCTGGAATGGTCCATCGACGCGGTCGGCTCGTCGAGCAGCAGGATGGGCGGATCGTTGATCATCGCGCGCGCCAGCGCCACGCCCTGGCGCTGACCGCCCGACAGCGACTCGCCGCGCTCGCCGACGGTGAGGTCGAAGCCGCGCGGATGCGCATTGACGAACTCCAGGATGCCCCCGACCTCGGCGGCGCGCAGCACCGCCGCATCGTCGGCGAACGGCGAACCGAGCACGATGTTGTCGCGCAGGCTGCCGTAGAACAGGGTCACGTCCTGCTGCACGTAGCCGATGTTGCGGCGCAGCTCGGCGGGGTCGAGCTGGCGCAGATCGACGCCATCGACGAGCACCGCGCCCGCACTCGGCTGATACAGCCCCATCACCAGCTTCTCCAGCGTGGTCTTGCCGGAACCGACCCGCCCCAGGATGCCGACGTGCTCGCCGGCGCGGATGCGCAGCGACACGTTGCGCAGCGCCGCGACCTGCTGCCCGGGATAGGTGAACGACACGTCGCGGAACTCGATGTCGCCGCGCAGCCCGCCGCGGCTCACGAACTGCTGGCCCTCGGGGCGCTCGACCTCGGCCTCCATCACCTTCTCCAGCGAATTCAGCGAGGTCGCCGCATTGTTGTACTGCACGAGCAGACCGGCGATCTGGCCGATCGGCGCCATCGCCCGCGACGACAGCATGTAGCAGGCGATCAGCCCGCCCATCGACAGCAGGTTGTCGCCGATCATGTACACGCCGATGATCAGCATCGCCATGCTCACCAGCTGCTGCACCAGCGACGAGCCGTTGGTCACCGTCGCCGACAGCAGCCGCAGCTGCGCGCCGACCCGCGACAGCAGCGCCGCGCTGCGCTCCCAGCGCGTCTGCACATAGGCCTCGGCGCCGAGCGCCTTCAGCGTCTCCATGCCGACCAGGCCCTCGACCAGGGTCGCGTTGCGTTGCGCGCTCGCGCGGTAGGTGGTTTCCGACAATTCGTGCATGCGCCCCTGCACCGACAGCGCGTAAAGCACGAGCGCGGCGACGCCGAACAGGTAGGGCAGGATCAGCGGCCACGCCACCCAGGCGATGACGCCGAGAAAGAGCAGCGAGAACGGCAGGTCGATGAAGGCGACCACGGTGGCCGAGCTGATGAAGTCGCGCACGCTCTCGAACGCGCGCAGATTGGCGGCGAACGACCCCGCCGACGGCGGCCGCGACTCCATGCGCAAGCCCATCACCCGCTCCATGATGCGGGCGGAGATCTTCACGTCGGCACGGCTGCTCGCCAGATCGACGAAATGGCCCCGCAGCACGCGCAGGCCGACCTCGCTCAGCATCACCAGCACCACCCCGGCGGCGAGCACCCACAGCGTGTCGGTGGCCTTGTTCGGCACCACGCGGTCATACACGTTCATGACGAACAGCGGCATGCCGAGGGCGAACACGTTGATCAGCAGCGCGGCGAGCAGCACGTCGCGGTACAGCGGCCGGCTCTCCGCGATCACCCCCCAGAACCAGTGCCGGCCGCGCACGCGATTGACCTCGGGCGTGCGGGCGTCGAAGCGCATCTGCGGCCGGGCGTAGATCACGCGTCCGGCATAGCGCGCGGCGAGTTCGGCGAGCGGCAGCTCGACCACCGCCTCGCCCATCTCGGGGAACACCACGCGCGCCACCTGGCCGTGCTCGTCCCAGCCGGTGAGAAGGCAGGCGCGATCGTCGGCGAGCAGCAGCACCGCGGGCAGCAGCGCGTCGTTGATGCGCGCCAGCTCGCACGCGGCAACCCGGCTCGCCAGCCCGGCGCGGCGCGCGGCGCGCTCGAACAACGACGGCGTCAGCCCCTCCTCGCCCACCGGCAGGCCGGCGAGCGCGGCATCGCGGGTCAGCGCCACACCGTGAGCGCGGGCAAGCAGCAGCAGGCAGTCGAGCAGATCCTGCCGCGCCAGCGGACGTGCCGCCGCTGCCGGCGCCGCGCCGCCCTGTTCCACTTCCGATGGGAATCCTTCCGCCACGAGCTTCTTACCCTTTAGTCAAATCGAATCGCACAGCGCGCTGCGCGTCATAGGCGATGATCGCCCGACACCGCCTTGTGCGGCGCGGCACTATGTCACCGCCGCCGGGCGGATTATTCCATGTGATACGCATAGACGGGAAAATCCGCCGGGCGAGGGCCGCTTGCGGGCTGCGCGCGGCCCTCGCAGAATGCCCGGCACACCGATTCGCCTCAGGAGAGTGTCATGGACGACACGCAGCGCCGCCGCTTTTCCCGCATTCGCTTCCATGGCGACGCCCGTCTGCTGATCGACGACGCCGAACACCCCTGCGAAGTCGTCGACCTGTCGCTGCGCGGCGCGCTCGTCGATGCGACCCTGCTGCCCGCGCCGGCGCTCGGTACGCGCTGCCTGCTCGAACTGCGGCTGGGCGAAGGTGTGGCGGTGCGCATGGAAGGCGACATCGCCCACCGCGCGGAACGTCGCATCGGCCTCGCCTGCCGCGAGATCGACCTCGACAGCCTGATCCACCTGCGCCGCCTGCTCGCGCTCAACTTCGGCGACGCGGCGATGATCGAGCGCGAACTCTCCGCCCTCCTCGGCGGCTGAACGCACGCAGCGCTTTTTTCAACGCTCGGGCGCGGCGCCCGGCTCCTTGTAGGGCTCGACGCGGATGCCGCGCATCTGGTAGCCCGCGGTGCCCATGTCCGATTCGGTGCGCGCCACCGCGAGCACGCCGCTCACCCACACCGGCGCCATGTTCCACTGGTCGGGCACCGCCTTGTCCGGCATCACGTGGATGAGCTGGTTCGCGGGCGGCGGCGGCACGTGCACGCAGGCGCCGAAGTAAGGCACGAGGAGGAATTCGCGAATCGTCTTGCCATCGGTCTCGAGCGGCACCACAAAGCCGGGAATGCGCACGCGCTGGCCGGCCAGGCGCTCGATCACCGGCGCCCGGTCCCATTCCGTGCGCATGCGCCTCATGACCTCCTCGACGCGCGGATCGTTGTCCTGCATGTCGTCGAGCTTGAGGTCGGAGAACAGCTTCTCCGGCTGCCAGTCGGGCGGGATGAGGTCGTCCCAGGTGATGTCGCGGAAACCGGCGCCGGCCTTGGCGCCCTCCTTGGCCCCGGACTGCGCCGCCGCACCGGGCGCGAGACGGTCGCCGACCTGGTAGTCGCTGCCGGACGCGGGCGCCTTCTGCGCCAGCACCGCCTGCCCGGCAACGCCGAGCACCGCCGCCACCGTCACCGCGGCGGCGAGTTTCACGTAGTTCATGTCCTAGATCCTGATCGTCATGCCATCGGCCACCGAATAGCGATAGGCGCGCACCCCCGGCACCAGGCTGGCGACGAGGCTGGCGGCGAACACCGCGCCGATCAGCGCCCACTCGCTCGCGCCCGGCCAGCCTGCGCCCACGGCCAGACCGTATTCGGCCAGCCAGGGTGCGGCAAGCGCCACCGCGCCGTGGGTCAGCGCCACCCCGGCGACGATGCCGGCCGCCGCGAGCAGCACGCTCTCGAGCGCGAGCAGGCCGAGAATCTGCCACGGACCGGCGCCGAGCGCACGCAGAATCGCCAGTTCACGGCGACGCTCGCCGAGGCTGGCGACCACCACCGCAACCAGCCCGGCGAGCCCCACCGCCACCACCAGCGCCGACACCGCGAGCAGCGCTCGCTCGGCGATGCCGACCAGGCCCCACAGCTCCTGCAGCGTCGCTCCCGGCAGGATCGCGCTCAGCGGCTCGTCGGCAAAGCCGTTGATCGCGCGCTGCACACGGAACACCGCAACGCGGTTGTGCAGGCCCACCAGCGCCGCGCTCACCGCTTTCGGCGCGAGGTCGAACTTGCGCACCTGCTCGGGCGCGATCCTCACCCCCGGCATCGGCATCCCGCCCTGCCACTCGAGATGGATGGCTTCGATGCCCTCGAGATTCACCAGCACCGCGCGGTCGAGCGGCGTGCCGCTGCGCGCGAGCACCCCGACCACGGTGAAGGGCTTGTCGGCGTGGTCGGCGATCACGCCGCCGCCCTCGGCACCGCTGCCGTGGCTGAGCACGATGTGCTCGCCCGGCCGATAGCCGAAGCGTGCCGCGACCTCGGCGCCGACCACGGCCTCGAACACAGCGGCAAAGTTGTCGCCCTCCACCGCCGCGAACGGCCGCCCGGCGGCAAAGGCGAGCGCGCGCCGGTCGCCGTGGCGGTAGCGCGCGAACAGCTCCGGCGTGGTGCCGACGACACGAAAGCCGCGATGCGAATCGCCCAGCACCACCGGCACCAGCCACGCCACCTGCGGCATCGCCGCAATCTGCTGGAGGCTGCGCCACGATACGTTGTGGGTGGCGTCGCCCATGTGGAACACCGCGTGCAGCAGCAACTGCACCGCGCCGCCGCGCGCACCGACCACCAGGTCGGTGCCGGAGAGGGTCTGTGCGAAGCCGGCGCGCGCGTCATGGCGCAGGCGCTCGACGCCGAGCAGCATCGCCACCGCGAGCGCCACCGCGATCACCGTCAGCGCCGCCGACAAGCCACGGTTGCATACGCTGCGCCAGGTCAGATGGAGCAAGGTCGGCGGCCGCATCAGTGCGCACCCTCCGCATGGTTGAGCTCGCCCAGCGCGACCACGCGGTCGAAATGCACCGCCAGGCGCGCATCGTGACTGACGAACAGCAGCGCCGCGCCGGCCGCCGCGCACTCGCCGAGGAGCAGGTCGAGAAAAACCTGCTGACGATCGGCATCGAGTGCCGAGGTGGGCTCGTCGGCCACCACCAGACCGGGCCGGCCGATCAGCGCGCGCGCCGCCGCCACGCGCTGCTGCTGGCCGACCGACAGCGTCGCCGCAGTGCGTCCGAGCAGTTCCTCACCCAGATCGAGGCGCGCGGCCAGGCGCGCCGCTTCCGCCGCAGGCGTGGTACCGGCCGCGGCCAGGCGCGCGCGGCGCGCGGCGGAAAAACGGCACGGCAGCATGATGTTGTCGCGCACCGACAGATAGGGCAGCAGGTTGAAGAGCTGGAACACGAAACCGATGTGATCGGCGCGAAAACGGTCGCGCGCCGCCGCCGACAAGGTGTCGAGCGAGCGCCCCATCACCGCGACGCTGCCTTCGGCAGGCTGCAGCACACCGCCGATCAACGCCAGCAGCGTGCTCTTGCCACTGCCGCTGGCGCCGTGCAAAAACACGCGCTCGCCGGCCTCGAGTTCGAAGCGCGCAATGCGCAGGCAGTAGGCGGCAGCGCCCGGCCAGCGGAAGCGCAGGTCGCGCAGCGCGACCGCCGGCACTGCGCTCACAGCGCCAGCGCGGGCTGCGCCGGGGTCAGCACCGCCGCCCCCTGACCGCGCGGCGCCACCCATTCGGCGTCGACGCGGCGCGTGCGCGGAAACGCGCCGAACACCGCCAGGCGCAGTTCGCGGAGCTGCTCTGGGCGAGCGCAATCGAGCACGTAACTGGCACGCAGCGCGCCATGCGCGCTGTCGTGGTCAGCGCCGTGGTCGTGACCATGCGCGTGATCGTCGTGCACTGCCGGCGGTGCGCCAGCGTCCGTCCACGGCGACGCCACCGTCACCTCGCGCACCGTGCAGCCGGCGACTGCCGGCAGCACGAACAGGCGGCCGAAGTCGCGCAGGGTGGCCTGCGCATCCGCGAGGGCACGACGCTGGGCCGCGGTGCGCGGCGCGTGCTCGAAACCGATCAGGTCGTCGAGCGGAGCTTCGTAGTCGACGACCAGCGTACGGCCATCGACCGCAACCTTGAGCTCGGCGACGCCGTGGCGGTGCGAGGCCGGCTGCGCCGCCGCACTCGCGGCGACCAGCAGGCAAAGGGCAGAAATCAGGCGTTTCATCGACATCCAGGCAGGAGACAAAGGAGGAAAGGGGAAAAAGAAGCACAGTGCCTCACGCCCCCGGCAATGCGCCCACGCAGGCGCACGAAACTGCGGCCAACGGCCCAGCACTTCGGCTCACCCTCCGGCCGCGCCTCGGGCACATTCGCCGCGCCCTCCGAAGGTTCGCTCAATAATGCTACAATGTTGCACTAACACTCGCAAACCGGATGCCGCCATGGCCGCCCCTCCCCACCCTGAATCCGCCTCCGCGCGCAACGCCCGCGACCCGCGCGACGTGATCGCCGCCCACGGCGGACGGGTCACGCGCACCCGCGTCGCGGTTCTCGAAGTGCTGCAGGCGACGCCCCATCCACTGTCGCACGACGAACTCGGCGCCGCGCTCGACGCCGCGGCGATCGTGCACGACCGCGTCACCCTCTACCGCGCGCTCGACTGGCTGGTGGAACAGGGCATTGCGCGCCGCATCGCCGGCAGCGACCGAGCCTGGCGTTTCGAGGCGCTGCAGCCCGACGGCCATCGCCACGCCCATTTCCACTGCGACCGCTGCGGCCAGGTCATCTGTCTCGACGAGCTGCAGCCAGCGTTCGCGGTCGCCCTGCCCGAAGGCTACCGCCTCGACCGCGCCGAACTGGTGCTGCACGGCGCCTGTCCCGACTGCGGCCGCCAGCGGGCCGCGCAGGCACGCTGAATCCGACCGCATAATTGCAATCCGGTTGCACCAATCCGGCCTCTCACCCGTCCGCCCATGCCCCCTTCCCACTCACCCGTTCCGGGCCATTCGCACGCTGCCCCGGCGCACGCCCATGCTCACGCGCGGACGCCGGCGGGGCTCAGCCCGCTCGGTGCCGGCCTCGGCCTGCGCCTCGCCATCGCCGCCGCGGCCGCCGGCCTGCTGTGGCTGAGCATCGCCTGGGCCCTCGACTGACATGCGACGCCCCGGCGGACACTGACATGCTCCCCATCGCCCCCCCGCTGATCCGCTTCGACGATCTCACCCTGGGCTACGACCGCCACCCGGCGATCCACCACCTCAGCACCGAGATCGCTCCCGGCGCGCTGGTTGCCGTGATCGGCCCCAACGGCGCCGGCAAATCCACCCTGCTCAAGGGCGTCGCCGGCGAACTGCGCCCGATCGGCGGCCACATCCACCTGCCCGCGCTGCCGCGCGGCGGCATCGCTTACATGCCGCAACGCGGCGAGCTCGACGCCAGCTTTCCGGTCTCGGTGTTCGACATGGTGGCGATGGGGCTGTGGCACGAGCTCGGCCCCTTCCGCGGACTCTCCCTCTCGCAGCGCGCGCGCGTCGCCGATGCGCTCGCCGCGGTCGGGCTGTCCGGCTTCGAGACGCGCCCGATCGGCTCGCTGTCGGGCGGCCAACTGCAGCGCGCGCGCTTCGCCCGCCTGATCCTGCAGGACGCGCCGCTGATCCTGCTCGACGAGCCGTTCGCGGCGATCGACACGCGCACCGTCGACGACCTGGTGACGCTCATCCTCGGCTGGCACCGGGAAGGGCGCACCATCCTCACCGTGGTGCACGACTACGAGCAGGTGCGCCGCCATTTCCCGCACTGCCTGCTGCTGGCGCGCGAACTCGTCGCCTGCGGCCCCACCGCGAACGTGCTCACCGATGCCTTGCTGGCGCGCGCGCGCCATCTGTCCGAGGCTTTCGACGAACGCGCTGCCGAATGCCACCGCGAAAACCTGTGATGACCGACCTGCTGCTCTCGCCCTTTGCCGATTTCGGCTTCATGCGCCGCGCGCTCGCCGGCTGCCTGGCGCTGTCGATCGGCGCGACCCCGATCGGCGTGTTCCTGCTGCTGCGCCGCATGAGCCTGATGGGCGACGCGATGAGCCACGCCATCCTGCCCGGCGCCGCGCTCGGCTACCTCGCCTTCGGCCTGTCGCTGGGCGCGATGACGGTGGGCGGCATCGTCGCCGGGCTGGTGGTGGTGTTCGCCGCCGGCGTGGTGTCGCGCGCCTCCATCCTCAAGGAAGACGCCAGCCTCGCCGCCTTCTACCTGCTGTCGCTCGCCGCCGGCGTCATGATCGTGTCGCTGCGCGGGCGCAACCTCGATCTGCTGCACGTGCTGTTCGGCTCGGTGCTGGCACTCGACGACGGCTCGCTGCTGCTCATCGCCGCGATCGCCACGCTCACCGTGTTCGGCCTCGCGCTGCTGTTCCGTCCGCTCGTGCTGGAGTGCTTCGACCCCTCCTTCCTGCGCGCGGTGAGCCGGCTGTCGCCGGTGGCGCACTACGGTTTCCTGCTGCTCGTGGTGCTCAACCTGGTGAGCGGCTTTCATGCGCTCGGCACGCTGATGGCGGTGGGCATCATGATCCTGCCCGCCGCGGCCGCGCGCCTGTGGGCGCGCAGCCTGCCGGCGATGCTGGCGACTGCGGTGGCGCTCGCCATCGTCAGCAGCGTCGCCGGCCTGCTCGTGTCCTACCACGCCGACGTGCCCGCCGGCCCCGCCATCGTCCTGATGTGCGGCCTGGCCTACTTCGGCTCGCTGCTCGCCGCCCCCGGCGGCCTGCTCGCCGGCCGCCTGCCGGTGCGCCGCCACCTGCAATCCTGACCCTGACTCCCGTCGCTCAGCCCGCCTTCCTACCGCCCATGCACTCCGTTTTCCGCCCGCTGCTCCGCACTCTCGCCGCACTGGCCTGCACCTGCGGACTGCTCACCGCGCCGGCCGCCGCCGCGCCGCTCGAAGTCATCACCAGCTTCAGCCTGCTCGGCGATTTCGTCCGCCAGGTCGGCGGCGAGCGTGTCAGCGTGCAGGCGCTGGTCGGCCCCGACGAGGACGCCCACGCCTTCCAGCCGCGCCCCTCCGACGCCCGCCGCCTCGGCGGCGCCGGCCTCGTGGTCGCCAACGGGCTTGGCTTCGACGACTGGCTGACCCGCCTGGCACGCTCCAGCGGCTATGCCGGCACCGTGGTGATCGCCAGCGCCGGCATCGCCACCCAGCCCGCCGCAGCCGCGGCCGGCCACCGCCATGGCCACGACGACGACCACGATCACGACCACGCCGGCATCGACCCCCATGCCTGGCAGGACGTCGCCAACGCGCGCCGTTACGTCGCCACCATCGCCGCCGCGCTCACCGCCGCCGACCCTGCCGGCGCGGACCACTACCGCACCAACGCGGCGCGCTACGACGGCGAACTGCAGGCGCTCGACGCCGCAATCCGCAGCGCGCTGGCGGCGATTCCCGCCGAGCGCCGCAAGGTGGTGAGCTCGCACGACGCCTTCGGCTACTTCGGCCGCGCCTACGGCATGCGCTTTCTCGCCCCGGTGGGGGTATCGAACAACGCCGAGCCGACCGCACAGGGCGTTGCCCGCCTGATCCGGCAGCTGAAAAAGGAGCAGGTGCCCGCGGTCTTCATCGAGAACGTCGCCGACCCGCGCCTGCTCGATCGCATCCGCGCCGAAAGCGGCGCCCGCATCGGCGGCACGCTGTACTCCGACGCGCTCTCCGCCGCCGACGGGCCGGCGCCGGACTACGTCGCGATGATGAGGCACAATCTGCGCATCCTGACCGAGGCGCTCGCGCCGCAACGGTAAGCCCGCTCGCCCCGGGTGCCGGCGCCGCCCCAACACGAGAGTTCCGGCCCATGACCTCCGCAGCCCCTTCCGCGGCCTCCGCCGCCGTGGTCCTCGTCACCGGCGCCGCCCGCAGGGTGGGCGCCGAGATCGCCCGCGTGCTCCACGCCGACGGCGCGCGCGTGATCCTGCATCACCGCCACAGCGCCACCGAGGCCGAGGCGCTCGCTGCCGAACTCAACGCGCTGCGCGCGGAGTCGGCGGCCACCGTGGCCGGCGATCTCGGCACCGGCGGCATCCCCGAGCGCGTCGCCGAGACCGCGCTCGCGCGCTACGGCCGGATCGACGCGCTCGTAAACAACGCCTCGAGCTTCTTCCCCACCCCGCTGGGGACGATAGACAGCGCGGCCTGGGACGATCTCGTCGGCTCCAACCTGAAAGGACCGCTGTTCCTGTCGCAGGCTCTGGCGCCGGCGCTGCGTGCGCAGCGCGGCGCCATCGTCAACATCATCGACATCCACGCCGAGCGCCCGCTGCGCCACTACCCGCTGTACTGCGCGGCGAAGGCCGGATTGGCTGGCCTGACCCGCGCGCTCGCCCTCGAGCTCGCCCCCGAGGTGCGCGTCAATGGCGTGTCGCCGGGGCCAATCACTTGGCCCGAGGACGGCCAGTTCGACGCTGAGGCGCGCGCGGCGATCGTCCGCCACACCTTGCTGCAGCGCGAAGGCAACCCGGGCGACATCGCGCGCACGGTGCGTTTCCTGCTGTTCGACGCGCCCTATGTCACCGGCCAGATCCTCGCTGTGGACGGCGGCCGCAGCGCGCGCCTGTAAGCGGGCGCAACGCCGGACCGGCGGGCGGCCGCAAGCGTATAATCCGCCACGACTTTTTCCCCGAGCCCGACGCCGTGACCGCCGCTGCCGCCCCGACCCCGCCCCTGCCCGACGCCCAAGGCGCCGAACCCCGCCACTCCAACACCTTCCTGCGTCTCAAGAAGAAGCTCGAGCGCAACGTCGGCGAGGCGATCGCCGACTACAACATGATCGGCGACGGCGACACCGTGATGGTGTGCATCTCCGGCGGCAAGGACTCCTACTCGCTGCTCTCCATCCTGCTTGCGCTGCGCGAGCGCGCGCCGATCGACTTCCGCATCGTGGCGATGAACCTCGACCAGAAGCAGCCCGGCTTCCCCGACCACGTACTGCCCGCCTATTTCGAATCGATCGGGGTCGAATACCGCATCGTCACCGAAGACACCTACTCCATCGTCAAGGACAAGATCCCCGAGGGCAAGACCACCTGCTCGCTGTGCTCGCGCCTGCGCCGCGGCATCATTTACCGCACCGCACGCGAGATCGGCGCCACCCGCATCGCCCTCGGCCACCACCGCGACGACATCCTCGAGACCCTGTTCCTGAACATGTTCTTCGGCGGCAAGATCAAGGCCATGCCGCCCAAGCTGGTGAGCGACGACGGCGACAACGTGGTGATCCGCCCCCTCGCCTACTGCGCCGAGAACGACATCGCGCGCTTCGCGCGCGCCATGGAATACCCGATCATCCCGTGCAACCTGTGCGGCTCGCAGGAAAACGCCCAGCGCAAGCAGATCAAGGCCATGCTGCAGTCGTGGGCGCGCGACTACCCCGGGCGCATCGAGTCGCTGACCACCGCGCTGAAGAACGTGGTGCCCTCGCACCTCGCCGACGACCGCCTGTTCGACTTTGCCGGCCTCACCCGACACACCGCGGTCGCCGAAGGCGACATCGCCTTCGACCGTCCCGTACTGCCGACGGCCCCCGGCAGCGTGATCCGCCTGCTCGCCGACGACGGGACCGACTGAGTCGGGGCGCATCCCCCTTGCACCAGCGCGGCCATTTGATCATCATCGTTTCAGCCGCATCACCCGGCGCATCCCGCTCAGGAAGCCTCCGCCAGCCATGTCCGAACGACGAATGCTCTGCGTTCTGGTCGCCGAAATCATCGGCGGCGACCGCCTGGAGGCGCGCATCGGCGCGCCCGAAGCGGCACATGCGGTGGAGCGCTGCCTGAACCGCGTCGAGCGCGCGATCGAGGGGGGCGGCGGCCACCTGATGCAGCGCGACGCCGGCTCGGTCACGGTCAGCTTCGAGCGCTGTGATGCCGGCGTGGCCTCGGTATGCGAAATGCTCGAGCGCGTGCTCAGCCTGCCGCCGATCAGCGGTACCCGCCTGACCATCCAGATCGGCCTGCACTATGGCGTGGTCGAAGGCCTGCTCAACGGCGAGGGGGTGGAGCAGGCCCGCATGCTGGCGCGCTTCGCCCGCCCCGGCCAGGCACTGGCGAGCGGCACCGCGGTGATGCTGCTGTCGTCGGCGACCCGCCACTTCGCCGGCACCGAGGCGCTGCACGACGTGGCGCTGCAGGGCTTCGAGTGGCCGGTCTATGCAATCGGCCACCGCACCGGCACGGTGACCTCGATCCCGCCCAATGCCCGCGTGTCGCAGCGCCTGCGGCTGCGCCACCAGCAGGACGTGATCCTGATCGAGGAGCACCGGCCGGTGGTGCTGTTCGGCCGCGAACTCGGCAACGACCTGGTGATCATCGACCCGCGCGCCTCCCGCCAGCATGCCCGCATCGAGCGCCGGCGTGACGGCTTCATCCTCATCGACCAGAGTTCGAACGGCACCTACGTGTCGGTCGATGGCGAGCCGGAGCGCTGCCTCAAGCACGAGGAACTGCCCCTGGTCGGCCCGGGGCGCATCGGCTGCGGCTTTTCCGCCAACGAGATCGAACGCGATCTGGTGTTCTTCGACATCGTCTGAATGCCGCGGCAGGCGGGCTGCCCGACCGCGGCCCCGATGGCTCAACCCTTCAGGCAGGCGGCAACGAATGCCTTGCGCTCGTCGCCCTTCAACGCCTTGTCGGTGGCGTTCTGGTTGCACGTCTTCATGCGCTCGCGCGATGCGGCATCGGTCGCGGTGGGTGCCGGAGTGGCGGCGACCGTGGCCGGCTTGGCTGCCGCGGGCGCTTTCGCGGGCTCCGCCTTGGCCGCCGCCGGGGCCTTGGCAGCGTCCGGCTTCGGCGCCGCAGCAGCCGTATGCTTGCCGGACAGGCAGGTGCTCATGAACTTCTTGCGCTCCTCACCCTTCAAGGCCTTCTCGCGCGCGTCCTGGTTGCACTGCTTCATCCGCTCGTGCTGTGGATTGGCGAATGCCTCGAGCGGCGGGAAAGCGATGGAAAGCATGGCGAGCATACCGACAACCGACCG
>JAEWVQ010000174.1 GCA_023459095.1 Pseudomonadota bacterium
GCCACACCCTGGGCAGTGCGCTCGGCGGCGGCCCACGCCACATCGGCGGCAGCAAGGTGTGGCTGCTCGAGGAAGGCACGCGCCCGGGCGAGCTGATGCCGATCGAGGAGGACGAGCACGGCACTTACATCCTCAACTCGCGCGACCTGCGCGCGATCGAGCACGTCCAGCGGCTCGCCGAGATCGGCGTCGATTCGCTGAAGATCGAGGGCCGCACGAAGAGTCCCTACTACGTCGCCCGCACCTGTCAGGGCTATCGCCGCGCGATCGACGACGCCGTCGCCGGGCGCGCCTTCGATCCGCGCCTGCTCGGCGAGCTCGAAGGCCTCGCCAGCCGCGGCTATACCGACGGCTTCTACCAGCGCCATCACACCCCGGATCACCAGAACTACCTGCGCGGCCACTCCGAATCGGGGCGCAGCCTGCTCGTCGGCGAGCTGTGCGGCTTCGACGCCGCGCGCGGCCTGGCCGAGGTCGAGGTCAAGAACCGTTTCGCGGTCGGCGACCGCCTCGAGTTCGTCCAGCCCCACGGCAACCACGACCTGCAGCTGACCCGCATCGAAGCCGCCGACGGCAGCGCGCTCGATCTCGTGCCGGGCAGCGGGCGCCGCGTCTGGCTGCCGCTGCCGCCGGGCGCCGATCCGGCGCAGCCCGGCTTCATCGCCCGCTACCTGCAAGCCTGAGCGCCGCTGCCGGCGCCGTGCGGGGCGGGCGCGGCAATGGCAGAATGGGGGCCGCTCCATCCTCAGGGCACGCCCGCACTTTCCCATGCCCCAGAATCTGGCCCACTCGGTCGCCACCGTCGAAGCCGACTGGCTGAAGCTGTTCGACAGCATCACCCCCTCGGTCCGCGAAGCCATCCGCGACATCGTCGTCGGCCACAGCGCGGCAGTGACCGCGGTGTTCTACGAGCGCATGCTCGGCGACGCCGACGCCCGCCCCTTCCTCACCCACGACGCGGTGCATACGCGCCTGAGCCACTCCATGCGGCAATGGCAGGAGGCGCTGTTCTCGTGCGCCAATCACGACCAGTTCGCCGCGGTGATGGCGATGCAGCGCCACATCGGCGACGTGCATGCGCGCATCGACCTGCCGGTGAACCTGGTGGCGCGCGGCGCCCGCGTGCTCAAGGGCGAGATCGCCCACAAGCTCGCCGACAGCGGACTCGAGCGCGACGACCTGGTCGACGCCGTGCTCTACGTGGACACCCTGATCGACCTCGCCTTCGAGGTCATGAGTTCGGCCTACGTCGCCGCGCACACGCGCGCGGCCCGCGTGGACGAGGCTTACCGGGTGTTCTCCTACGGCCAGAACATGTCGCTCGAACGCGAGCGCCAGCGCTCCGCCCTGCTCGACTGGGAAAACCGCTTCCTGCAGGCGGTGATGGGCGCCCAGCCCGGCGACACCCTGCCCCAGCTGCGCGAATCGGCGTTCGGGCTGTGGCTGCAGCACAAGGCCTCGGCGATCTTCGACGGCTCCGCCGAGCTGCCCGCGATCCGCACTGCGATGGCCCACCTCGACAACAGCCTGCTGCCGCTGTGTGCTGCGCAGCTGGCCGCGGCCGACGGCATGCGCGACGCCGAACTGCGCCGCCTGATCACCGCGGTGCAGAACGGCATCGCCGAGATCAAGTTCCTGCTCGGTGCGATGTTCGAGCGTTTCGTCCAGCTCGAATCGGGCAAGGACGCGCTCACCCAGCTCCTCAACCGTCGTTTCCTGCCCGCCATCCTCAGCCGCGAAACCGAACTCGCGCGCGGCAACGGCAAGTCGTTCGCGCTGCAGCTGATCGACATCGACCATTTCAAGAACATCAACGACGTCCATGGCCACGAGGCCGGCGACCGCGTGCTGCAGCAGATGGCCAGCCTGCTGCTGAACTCGGTGCGCTCGAGCGACTTCGTGTTCCGCTACGGCGGCGAGGAGTTTCTCGTGCTGCTGGTCGAGGTCGACCGCCAGCACGCCGCCCGCATCGCCGAGAAGATTCGCGCCCGCGTCGAGCAGGAGCCCTTCCTGCTGCCCAACGACACCACGCTGCGCCTGAGCGCGAGCCTCGGCATCGCCGTGCACGACGGCCATCCGGACTACCAGCGCCTGATCAACAGCGCCGACGCCGCCCTCTACCGGGCGAAGAGCGAAGGCCGCAACCGCTGGGTGTTCGCCGATGAATGACGCCGCGCCCGCGTCTGTCACGCCCCCGCGCATCGTCGCCACCGACCTCAACCATCCCGCCCACGCGCAGGCTGTCCTCGAACTCCTCGACCACTACGCGCGCGATCCCATGGGCGGCGGCGCGCCGCTGCCCGCGGCGACCCGCGCCGTGCTGGTCGAGCGGCTGCGCGCCCGCCCCGGCTTCGTCTCCTTTCTCGCCTTCGAGCGCGACCACAACGGCAGCGACGACGAAGGCGGCGGCGCCACGCGCGCGCTCGGCCTGCTCAACGCCTTCGAAGGTTTCTCGACCTTCGCCGCGCAACCCCTGCTCAACGTGCACGACATCGTCGTCCATGCCGCCCATCGCGGCCGCGGCATCGCCCGCGCGCTGCTCGCCGCCGCCGAGGACGCGGCGCGCGCACGCGGCTGCTGCAAGCTCACCCTCGAAGTGCTGTCGAACAACACCGCCGCACTGCGCGCGTACACGCACGCCGGCTTCCGCCCGTACGAGCTCGACCCCGCCGCCGGACAGGCGCTGTTCCTGCAGAAATGGCTGTGAGCCGCGAGCGCACGCTCGCGGCCCCCCGGCGCCGATCGCCGCTTGCCCCAGGGCCTTCTGCGATATAATCCAACGCTTTGTTTTATCTGGAAAACAGGATCCGTCGTGCTCGTCGCCGCCAACATCACCATGCAGTTCGGGGCCAAGCCCCTGTTCGAGAACGTCTCCGTCAAGTTCGGCGACGGCAACCGCTACGGCCTGATCGGCGCCAACGGCGCGGGCAAGTCGACCTTCATGAAGATCCTGTGCGGCATCCTGGAGTCCTCCGCCGGCAACGTCTCCAAGGACCCCCACGAGCGCATGGCCTACCTGCGCCAGGACCAGTTCGCCTATGAAGACATGCGCGTGCTCGACGTCGTCATGATGGGTCACGAGGAGCTGTGGGCGGCGATCAAGGAGCGCGACGCGATCTACGCCAACCCGGACGCCACCGAAGACGACTACATGCACGCCGCCGAGCTCGAAGGCAAGGTCGGCGAATACGACGGCTACACTGCCGAAGCGCGCGCGGGCGAACTGCTGCTCGGCGTGGGCATCGGCACCGAACTGCACAACGGCCCGATGCAGAACGTCGCACCGGGCTGGAAGCTGCGCGTGCTGCTGTGCCAGGCGCTGTTCGCCAACCCGGAGATCCTGCTCCTCGACGAGCCCACCAACAACCTCGACATCAACACCATCCGCTGGCTCGAGGACGTGCTCAACAACCGCGACTGCACGATGGTGATCATCTCGCACGACCGCCACTTCCTGAACCAGGTCTGTACCCACATGGCCGACCTGGATTACGGCACGATCACGATCTACCCCGGCAACTACGACGACTACATGGAAGCGTCGACCATGGCGCGTGAGCGCCAGTCCGCCGCCAACGCCCGCGCCAAGGAAAAGATCCAGGATCTGCAGGACTTCGTGCGCCGCTTCTCGGCCAACAAGTCCAAGGCCAAGCAGGCCACCAGCCGCCTCAAGCTGATCGACAAGCTGAAGCCCGAAGACGTCAAGCCGTCGTCGCGCCAGTACCCGTGGATCCGCTTCGACTACGACGAGAAGGACAAGCTGCACCGCCTTGCCTGCGAGGTGGACAACATTTCCTTCGCCTATGAAGGCATGGAAAAGCCGCTGATCAGCAAGTTCTCGATCGCCATCGAGGCTGGCGAGAAGCTCGCGATCATCGGCGAGAACGGCGTCGGCAAGACCACCTTGCTGAAGCTGCTGGTCGGCGAGCTCGCGCCGCAGAAAGGCGCGGTGAAGTGGGCCGAGAAGGCCAAGCCCGGCTACTACGCCCAGGACCACTCCGCCGACTTCGCCGACGACGTCAGCCTCACCGACTGGATCGCGCCCTACGCCCGCATCACCGCCGCAGCCACCGGCGAGGACAACGAGACCCTGCTGCGCGGCACCCTCGGCCGCCTGCTGTTCTCCGGCGACGAGGTCAAGAAGTCGGTCAAGGTGATCTCCGGCGGCGAACAGGGCCGCATGCTGTTCGGCAAGCTGATGCTGTCGCGCCCCAACGTGCTGCTGATGGACGAGCCGACCAACCACCTCGACATGGAATCGATCGAGTCGCTCAACACCGGGCTGGACAAGTTCGCCGGCACCCTGGTGTTCGTGTCGCACGACCGCGAATTCGTCAGCTCGCTGGCCACGCGCATCATCGAGATCTAGCTCGACGGCAGCATCGTCGACTACCGCGGCACCTACGAGGAATACCTCTCCTCGCAGGGCCTGGAATAAGCCGCACGTTCCATGCCGCCCCCGCAGGGGGCGGCCTTGCCTGCGGCGGGCCGGAATGCTGCAGCGCAAAACTCCTGTAACACGGCGACGCTACGCTGACGTCATCATCGTCCTGCGGTCGCCCATCATGTCCGCCGCTCCCGGTATTCACGTCAAGACAGCCGCCGGCTTCCTGGAAATCACCAGCCGCGAGCGGCGCCTGCCCGCGCTGCAACGGCGTCTGCTGATCCTGATCGACGGCGAGCGTGACCGCGAACAGCTGGCCGCCCTGCTCGGCGAACCTGACATCGAGCCGCTACTCGCCGAACTTGCCGCCGCCGGGCTCATCGCCGTGCGCGGCACGGCGGCCTCGGCCACGCTGCGCGCGCCCGCGCCGCAAGCGCTCTGCCCGTCCATCCTGTTCCGCGCACGCACCCTGATGCGCGAAAGCGCGGCGCGCCACCTGGGCGTGTTCGGCAAGCCACTGCAGGATGCGATCGACGCCGCCGCCGACCGCGCCGCCCTGCTCGCGGTGAGCGCACGCTGGCACATGGAGATGCGCGGCTCGCGCAAAGGCCGCGACGAAGCCGACAGCCTGCTCCACAGCCTGCGCGAGATCCTCGACGCGGCCTGAAGCCCCCGCCTGCAACCCCCGCCTGCAACCCCACTTCCGCGGCCGGTCGCCGGCCGCAGCCAGCCGCCCGCGTTCGGCTACAATCGGCCGAACTCTTCGGACCGCAACATGATCGGGATATTCCTCATCACCCACGGCACGCTGGGCGAGTCGCTGATCCAGTGCGCCTGTCACGTGCTCAACAAGCGTCCGCCGCGCATCGCCCAGCTCGGCGTGTCGGCGCAGGACGACCCCCTCGACCTGCTGCCCAGCGCCCGCGAGATGCTGGCGTGGACCGACGCCGGCGCCGGCGTCGTGGTGCTCACCGACATCTACGGCGCGACGCCGTCGAACATCGCCACCAAGCTGCTCGAGCCCGGGCGCATCGAGGGCCTGGCCGGGGTGAACCTGCCGATGCTGCTGCGCATCCTGACCTACCGCGACAAGGACATGCCCACCCTGCTGCAGCGCGCCGTCTCCGGCGGCTGCGACGGCGTCCTGCACATCAAATGAAGCCCCCTGCGAGACCCACCCATGCCCAGAGCTGAAGCGGAAATCATCAACAAACTCGGCCTCCACGCCCGCGCCTCGGCCAAGCTCACCCAACTCGCCAGCCGCTTCACCGCCGAGATCTGGCTGGAGCGCAACGGCCGCCGCGTCAACGCCAAGAGCATCATGGGGGTGATGATGCTGGCTGCCGCACGCGGCACGACGATCACCGTCGACACCGAGGGCGAGGATGCCGACGCCGCGCTGCAGGCCCTCCTCGACCTGATCGCCGACCGCTTCGGCGAAGGAGAGTGAGGGATGCCCTTCACCCTGCACGGCCTGCCGGTCTCCCAGGGCATCGCGATCGGCTACGCCCACCTGGTGTCGCACGCGCTGCTCGAGGTCAACCACTACCACGTCGCGCCCAAGCATCTGCCCGACGAACTCGCCCGCCTGGACGACGCAGTGGCCACGGTGCAGGGCGAACTGATCGGACTGAAGGCGGTCGCCACCACCGGCCAGAGCCATAGCGAGGTCGGCGCCTTCGTCGATCTGCAGCTGATGATGCTCGCCGACCCGATGCTGGTCGATGCCGCGCGCGGCCTCATCGAAACCCGCCGCTGCAACGCCGAATGGGCGCTGGTGCAGCAGATGGAACTCGTCGTCGAGCAGTTCCGCCAGATCGAGGACCCCTATCTGCGCGAACGCCAGGCCGACGTCGTGCAGGTCGTGGAGCGCCTGATCAAGGCCTTGCTCGGCCACCCCGGCCACCTGCCGCCGCGCCGCCGCGACGGCCTGGGCACGATCATCGTCGCCCACGACCTGTCGCCCGCCGACACCATCGGCTTTCGCGACCACAACATCGCCGGCTTCGTCACCGACGTCGGCGGCCCCACCAGCCACACCGCGATCGTCGCGCGCAGCCTGGCGATTCCGGCCACCGTCGGCCTGCACCACATCCGCGACCTGGTCGAGGACAACGAACTGCTGATCGTCGACGGCACGCGCGGGGTGGTCATCGTCGCCCCCGACGACGCCATCGTCGAGGAATACCGCCTGCGCCGTGCCGAGCTGGAGCTGGAGCGCTCCAAGCTCAAGCGCCTCAAGGACACCCGCGCCGCCACCCTCGACGGCGAAACCATCAACCTCCTCGCCAACATCGAAGGCCCCAAGGACGTCGCCCAGGCCAAGGCAGTCAATGCCGACGGCGTCGGTCTGTACCGCACCGAGTTCCTCTTCATCGGCCGCGACGCGCTGCCCGAGGAGGACGAACAGTACGAGGCCTATCGCGCCGTGCTCAAGACGATGGCGGGCAAGCCGGTGACCATCCGCACCTTCGATGTCGGCGCCGACAAGGCGCTCAACGGCGCCCATGCCCGCGTCGAGCCCAACCCCGCGCTCGGGCTGCGCGCGGTGCGCTATTCGCTGTCCGAACCGCAGATGTTCCTGACCCAGTTGCGCGCGCTGCTGCGCGCCTCGGTACACGGCCGCCTGCAGATCATGATCCCGATGCTCGCCCACGCCCAGGAGATCGACCAGAGCCTGGCCCTGCTCGAAAAGGCCAAGGACGAACTGCGCGCCGAGAAGATCCGCTTCGACGAGAACGTGCCCATCGGCGGCATGATCGAGGTGCCCGCCGCCGCGCTGTCGCTCGGCATGTTCATCCGCCGCCTGTCCTTCCTGTCGATCGGCACCAACGACCTGATCCAGTACACGCTCGCCATCGACCGCTCCGACGAGGCCGTGGTGCATCTCTACGATCCGCTGCACCCCGCGGTGCTCAAGCTGATCGGCGGCACCATCCAGGCCGGCGCGCGCTTCGGCCTGCCGGTATCGGTGTGCGGCGAGATGGCCGGCGACCCCGCCTACACCCTGCTGCTGCTCGGCATGGGCCTGCGCAACTTCTCCATGCACCCCGCGCACATCCTCGAGATCAAGCAGCAGGTACTGCGCGCCGATCTCGGCGAGCTGGCGCCGCGCGTGCAGCGCATCCTCAAGCTCGACGAACAGGCCCGGGTGCGCGAGGCGGTGGAACGCCTCGCCGGCTGAACGCCGGCCGCGAATCAGCACACGCGATTGCGCATTGCATCGGCACGCCCGCCGCAAGTAGAATGGCGGCCTGTTGCGCGGCAGCCGGCCCGGCTGCCCAGCCGAGCGGGCGTCGTATAATGGTAATACCCTAGCTTCCCAAGCTAGAGCCGTGGGTTCGATTCCCATCGCCCGCTCCACCCAGCACAGCATCGAGGCCAGCCATTGCGGACTGGCCTTTTTCGTTTTGCGCAGGAGATCGTCCGCGATGCGTTTCCTCCACACCGCCGACTGGCACCTCGGCCGCGTCTATCACGGCGTCTCCCTGCTCGACGACCAGGCCCATGTGCTGCGCGAATTCGTGCGCCTGGCCGCAGAGCTGCGCCCCGACGCCATCCTCGTCGCCGGCGACGTGTACGACCGCTCGGTGCCGCCGGCGGACGCCGTGCGCCTGCTCGACGAAGTGCTCAGCGAACTGGTGCTCGGACTGCGCATTCCGGTGGTGCTGATCGCCGGCAACCACGACGGCCCCGACCGTCTCGCCTTCGGCGCCGGCCTCCTCGGCCGTGCCGGCCTCACCGTGCGCGGGCCGGTGGAAGCCCCCGTCACGCCACTGCGCCTGCGCGACGCCCACGGCGAGGTCGCGATCTATCCGCTGCCTTATGCCGAACCCGCGCTGGTGAAGCGTGCGCTCGGCGCCGACGCGATCGCCGACCACCACGCCGCGCTCGGCGCGCAGCTCCAGGCGATCCGTGCCGCCCACCCCGCGGGCCTGCGCGCGGTGGTGGTGGCGCACGCCTTCGTGCTCGGCGGCAGCGAGTCGGAATCGGAGCGGCCGCTGTCGGTGGGCGGCAGCGGTGCGGTCGGCGCCGAGCTGTTCGACGGCTTCGACTACGTCGCCCTCGGCCATCTGCACCGCGCGCAGCAGGCCGGCAGCGCGCACATCCACTACGCCGGCTCGCTGCTCAAGTACAGCTTCGCCGAGGCCGCCCACCTCAAGTCGGTGAACCTGGTGGACATGGACGCCGCCGGCCAGTGCACGGTGGAGCGCGTGCCGCTCGTGCCGCGCCGCGACCTGCGCGTCATCGAAGGCGAGCTCGCCGACCTCGTCGCCGCCGCGGCCGCCGACCCCGGGCGCGACGACTACGTGCTCGCCCGCCTCACCGACCGCGGCGCGCTGCTCGACGCCATGGGCAAGCTGCGCACGGCCTATCCCAACGCCCTCGCCATCGAGCGCCCCCAGCACGCCGCCGACGGCCCCGGCCGCGCCGCCGGCGACCACCGCCGCATCCGCATCGAGGACCTGTTCGCCGGCTTCTACGCCGAGGTCGCCGGCCGCCCGCTCGACGCCGAGGCGCTCGCCACCGTGCACCGCATCGTCGGTGCCATCGAACAGGACGCCCGCCACGCATGAAGCCGCGATCGCTCACCCTGCAGGCCTTCGGCCCCTTCGCCGGCCGCGAGGCCATCGACTTCACCCAGCTGCCGGACGGCGCGCTGTTCCTGATCTCCGGCCCCACCGGCGCGGGCAAGACCTCGATTCTCGACGGCATCACCTACGCGCTCTACGGCGACACCTCAGGCGGCGAACGCAGCGCGCGCGAAATGCGCAGCCATCACGCCGACCCGACGCTGCTCACCGAGGTGGAGTTCGAGTTCGCGCTCGGCCCCCGCCGCTACCGCGTCAGGCGCGTGCCCGAGCAGGAGCGCGCCGCGCAGCGCGCCACCAAGTCGGGCGACGGCACGGTCAAGGTCGCCGCCCGCGCCGAGCTGTACCGCCTCGACGACGACGGCATTACCTGGCAGCCGCTGGCGCACAAGACCACCGAGGTCACCCGGGAAGTCACCGCCCTGCTCGGCTGCGAGGCCGAACAGTTCCGCCAGGTGGTGGTGCTGCCGCAGGGCCAGTTCCGCAAGCTGCTCACCGCCAGCTCCGGCGAGCGCGAGAAGATTCTGGAAACGCTGTTCGGCACCGCCGCCTACAAACGCGTGCAGGAAGCACTCAAGCACGAAGCCGCCGCGCTGCAGAAGGCGGCCGAACAGGCCTGCCTGCAGCGCGACACCCTGCTGCACCAGGCCCAGGCCGAATCGGCCGATGCCCTGCGCACCCGCGCCGACGGTCTCGCCGCCGAGCTCGCGCGCCTTGCCGCCGAGGAAGCCGCCGCCCGCGGCGCCGACAGCGCCGCACAAGCCGCATTGCAGCAAGGCCGCATGCTCGCCGCCCAGTTCGCCGAACAGCAGGCGGCACAGGCCGCGCTCGCCGCGGTCGACGCCCGTGCCGACGAGATCGCCACACAGCGCAGCCGCGAAGCCGCCGCGCGCCGCGCGCTGCTCGGGGTCCCGGCCGACGAGGCC
>JAEWVQ010000175.1 GCA_023459095.1 Pseudomonadota bacterium
CGACATCTCCACACCGGGCATCCCATCCGGCCTGCTTGTGGGTGGCGACTGCAACCTTCCGTTCGGTCGCAAGCCAGCTCAAGAACTGCTCGACCTCGATCGCTCCCATCTCGCGAGGATGGCGCACGCCGTGGAAACGCACGAAGGCGCGAACCCAATAGACATACTGCTGCTCGGTTCGTAAGCTGTAGTGCTTATACCGAATGCGTTCCCGAACCTGGTCGAGCAGTCGGACCGCCGTTAACGGTGGAGCAGGCGGCTCGCTCCGAGGTCTGCGGGGTTTGTCCGGGGAGTTATGGCTGTTCATAAATACAGTATATTCATGAAACGTCATTGTCATCAATAGTTTCGTCCTGCAGGGTTTGCCCGGATATACCGCAGGGTCCGGAATGAGTCCGCAGATCTGCGGGCTAAAACACGTTCGGCTAAATCACTAAGGAGAAGAAATGGCGATACAACGGGTCAACTTTGGACGACTCGATGCTGAATCGGACAGAGACTTGGCAGACTACTTTGTGGATACTGGAGTCCTGAAAAGAATTGCCGTCGGGCAACGGTATCTCGTCATCGGCCGCAAAGGGTCTGGGAAGACAGCATTGTTTGCGCACACGGATGAGCGCAAGCTTGGCTGCCCGATTCGACGTCTCGATTTTGGAAACTACTCGTGGGATGCGCACCGCAAGCTGCGCGAAGAAGGGGTATTTGGAGAGGCTGCATTCCAAGGCTCATGGAGATTTACCCTCCTCATGATTATCGTCGATCACCTCGCGGAAAATGGTGATGCACCAACCAAGAAGGCTGCGAGCGAGATTCAGACTAAATTGTACGGACGTGAGAGGCCAACCTGGAAGGAGTTGCTGTTCGACAAGTTCCGCCGGTTGCGTCGATTGGACCTGCCCGAAATCGAGGGAATGGGCGGACTCGGCGGGATTGAGTTCGAAGAGACTAACAGCGATGCCGTACTCGCAACGGGTCTTTCCCGTTGGTCGCAAAATCTCCTCACGTTTGTTGCAAAGCACTTTTCCGCATGCCCAGTTTCACTATTCCTAGATCGACTTGATGACGCGTGGGATGCATCGGATGACTCAAAGGCCATGCTTGTCGGTGCACTCAAAGCAGCGCGCGAAATCAACATCGCCTTGGCGCAAAAAGGCAAGGCGCCAGCCGTTCTTGTGTTTCTACGGACCGACATTTTTGATCTCCTTCTCTTTAACGACAAGATGAAGATGGCTCAAGACATTGAGTATCTGGACTGGGGTGAGGACTCACTCTGCGAGATTCTTGAGGCCAGAATTGCGTCGTCACTTGGTGTCGCAAAGACAAAGGCATGGTCGGCGGCGTTCTCGGGCAGTTCAATGAGACAGCGGGCAACGATACGTTCTTATATGACCCGGCGTACGATGTATCGTCCGAGGGACATGATTCGTTTCGCCTTGTGCTGCCAAGAGAAGGCGACAGCTGCGAATCATCAAGTCGTTGAAACAGCGGATGTATATGACGGGGAAATTAGATATTCTCAGGAAATGTTCGACGAGCTTATCGACGAAATGCACAAGCAGGTGCCTAGCGCACGAGATGTAATGGAGGTGCTAAGGGAGGTCGAAGCTCAGCGTTTCAAGGAGAGGGACTGGATCGAGGCTTACGCACGCAGATTTCCGCATTCAAGCGAAACCGATGCAAAGTCGGCGCTCGGAGTTCTCTTCGAATTTTCGGTTGTCGGCGTTCCAAAGGCTGGCGGCAGGACTGGCGGAACAAAGTTCCAATTTCGATATGAGGATCGCCTTCTGCGCCCGAACTTCACTTCGCAGATGGTCGTCCACTCAGGGCTGAAGAAGGTGCTGTCGTTGAAAGATCGAGGAGCATAATTGGGCCGAACCAGGCATTGCAGGCGACGCTTACTAACTTCCCTGTTTGTAATGTCATGAAATTAAGGTGCGCTTAGCGCTATAGAAACAAGCGCTTAGTTTCGGATTGAGCTGAGACACTACTTATTAAAAAGTTAGTAACAGCGCGCCTGAATGCAGGCGTTAGGAATGCACTGATTAGTAATCCTCCGCACTCTGCGACACATCATCGCCGATGCGTTCAATCCTGATTCTTCCGGCGCTGAATGGATATGTACGGTTTTGTCGTGCCGCGCGCAGGTGCGGTCGTTGTAATGGCTTTCGCGCCGCTGCGCATTCCCGGTTCCGGATCGAACAGAGATGAAATTTACTTACCGCATTTCCATCGTCGTCTTGTGCTACCTGCTTTCTTCGTACGGCATCGTGCTGTCCTTGATGCTGGTCGGGATGTCGGGCGTTACGTCACTGGCGGGGATGTCGGTCGGCGGGCTGATCCTTTTTGCCTGGATCTGTCACGCCATGATGAGCATGAACTGGGTGCTCGACCGCCCGGTGGGGCGGTGGGTGCCGCGCTGGGGCGCCCTGGCGGGCATTCTGGGGTTGGTGTTGTGGCCGGTCGCCAATCCGGCGATCGAGCGCTTTGAGCTCGCGGATGCGCTGCATGCCTTGGCAATGGGCGTCGGTTTTACGCTGCCGTGTTGCGTGCTCGCCCTCTTTCTCGTGCGCTTCCACCTGCAGCGTGGTGGCCCCGTGCGATCCAGTCGATAAGCGAGCGGCGGGCGGCGCGCCCGGCTGTCTGGGTGGGCGCCGCCGGAACGCCGGGCGTCGCCTTCAGCCCTCGGCGATGTCCTCGTGTATGCACAGGTAGTTGCCTTCGCTGTCCTTGAACCAGGCGGCCTTTTCTGCGCCGAGCACGCAGACGTGGCCTTCGGTCTTGAAGCCGGGCAAATCGTAGTCTTCGAACACCACGCCGGCCCGTTCGAGCGCGGCGAGGGTGGCGGCGATGTTGGCGACCTGGAAGCTGATCGCGGTGTGCTCGGCCTTGGTGCCTTCGGGCTTGGGGAACAGGGCGAGGGTGCTGCCGCCGACCTGATAGACGAACTTGCCATCGGCGCGGAAGCCGCCCGGAATCAGGCCGAGGCGCGTTTCGTAGAAGGCCCGGGCGCGGGCCATGTCGATCACCGGCAGCATCGTGGTAACGCTTGCATGGGCCAGCATGTGCGCTCCTTCCGCCCGTTTCGGCGGCGCCGGCGGCCTGGCCGCGTCCGCGGCGGCAGGGCCGGCAATTCAGGATAGGACTGGCGGCGCGGCCTGGCCAGCACCGCTCACGGGGGAGGTCGCCGCCCGCGCTTGAGGCGGGCGGTGTGGGTCAGGCGCGGGCGGCGGCATCGGCCACCACCACCCGGTTGCGCCCCTGGCCCTTGGCTTGGTAGAGCGCGGTGTCGGCGCTGGCCAGTACGGCGCTGCTGTCGGCGCCGGCGAGCGGGGCGATGCCGATGCTGGCGGTGATGCGGATGGGGCCGCTGGCGCTGTCGATCTCGTCGCGTTCCAGGGTGGCGCGCAGGCGTTCGGCGAGCACGGCGGCGTCGGCGGTGGCGGTGGCCGGCAGCAGCACGGCGAACTCCTCGCCGCCGAGGCGGCCGGGGAGGTCGTCGCGGCGCAGCACGGTGCGCAGCACGCGGGCGAGTTCGACAAGCACGGCGTCGCCGGCGGGGTGGCCGTAGGTGTCGTTGACGCGCTTGAAGTGATCGAGGTCGAGCATCAGCAGCACGCCGGGTTCGCCGCCGCGCACGACGCGGTTGAGCTCGGCGTCGAGTTGCGCCATGAAGGCACGGCGGTTCGCCAGCCCGGTGAGCGCGTCGGTGCTCGCCAGGCGTTCGAGCGCGCGCTCGTGGCGGCGGCGCTCGGTGACGTCGTGCACGATCCACAGCCGGCCGATGTCGTCGTCGTCGAGGCGGACCGGGATCAGGCTGCTGCGGAGCTGGCGGCCGTCGGGCAGGTCGGCCTCGCGCTCGTGGGCGCGGTCGTCGGCCGCGGCGGGGTCGGTGAGCAGGGTGTCGAAAACGCCGTCGCCGACCGCGGCGCGCAGCGCGGCGTGGGTTTTGCCGACCAGCGCGGTGGCGGGGCCGGGGAGGCCGAGCAGGCTGCACAGGGTCTGATTGGCGACCAGGATGTGGCCGTGCGCGTCTTCCACCAGCACGCCGCCGGGGAAATGCTGGATGACTTCGGTGAGGCGCATGCGCGCGGCCGACAACGCCTCTTCGGCGCGGCGGCGGTCGGTGGTGTCGATCAGCGTCCAGATCGCGTCACCGTCGGGCAGCTCGGGGTCGAGCAGGGTGCCGTGCAGCGCGAACCAGCGCAGCTGGCCGCGGCCGTTGCGCAGCTGCCGTTCGGTGCGGACTTCGCCGGTCGTGCGCAGGGTCGCGTAGTGGAACTGGAAGTCGTAAAAGGCCTGGTCGTCGGGGTGGATGAGGTTCAGTTTGCGGCCGGTGAGAGGGCGCCCGTCCGGCGAGAAGGTGTCGATGGCGCGCTGGTTGGTCAGCCGCACCGTGCGGTCGGGGGCGACGAGGATGATTTCGGCGGCGTTGTTGTCGAGCAGCGCGCGGCGCAGGCGGGTGTCGGCAATGCGCTGGCTGATGTCGGTCTGGGTGCCGATGATGCGCGCCGGGCGTCCCGGCTGCGCTGCCACCACCTGGCCGCGCAGCTCGATCCAGCGCCAGTCGCCATGCGCGGTGCGCACCCGGAACTCGGCGCTGAACGGTTCGCCGAGGTCGATGTGGCGCTCGATCGTGCGCAGCGCGTCGTCGCGGTCGCGCGGGTGGATGAGCGTGCGCCAGCGCTCGATGTCGAGGGGCATGGGCTGGGCGGGGAAGTCGAGCATCTCGGCGCAGCGCGCATCCCAGCGGATCACGTTGGCGGCGGTGTCCCATTCCCACAGGCCGTCGCGTACCGCAGCCACGGTCAGGCGCAGGCGCTCCTCGCTGCGGTGCAGGGCTTCGTGCACGGCGTGGCGTTCGGTGATGTCGTGGATGTAGCCGTGCCACAGCGTGCCGCCGTCGGCCTCGCGCTCGGGCTTGGCGTGGCCCGACAGCCAGCGCACCTCGCCATCGTGGTGGATGACGCGGTACTCGATATCCCAGGGGGTGAGGTCGCGCGCCGATGCGGCGATCGAGTCGGCGACCCGGGGGAGGTCGTCGGGGTGGATGACGCGGAACACCGGCGCGGCGTCGACGGCGACGGCCTCGGCGTCGATCTCGTAGATGTCGCGGATGCCCGCGCTGACATAGGGGAAGGCGGAGCTGCCGTCGGCGCGCAGGCGGTATTGATAGACACAGCCCGGAACCTGGGCGACGAGCTTGCTCAGGCGTTGCTGCAGCTCGGCGCGCTGGTCTTCGGCGTGGCGGCGCGCGGTGATGTCGAGATGGGTGCCGGCGAGGCGCAGCGGCGTGCCGTCGGCGGCGCGGTGGGTGATGCGGCCGCGGGCGCTGATCCACAGCCAGCGTCCGTCACGGTGGTGCATGCGGTGCTCGGACTCGAACACGTCACGGCGGCCCTCGAAGTGGGCGTCGAGCGCGGAGCGTACCTGCGGCCAGTCGTCGGGGTGGATGAGGTTGCGGATGGTGTCGAAGTGCGCCGGGGTGGTGGCCGGGTCGAGGCCGAGCATGGCGCACCAGCGGTGGTCGAAGTTGAAACCGTGGCTGGCCGCGTCCCAGGTCCACGAGCCGAGGCCGCCGCCTTCGAGGGCGAGCTTGAGGCGCGCCTCGCTGGTGGCGAGCGCGGCGCGGTGGCGGCGCTGGCGCGCGAACAAAACGGTGATCCACAGCGCCGCCGACAGGATGGCGGCGGTGCCGAGCGCGCTGTGCGCGCGGCTGTCGCGGATGACGGCGAGCGTGGACGACAGCGCGCGATCGCGCTCGAGGCCGACGCTGACGATCAGCGGATAGGGCGCGACGCGGTGCCAGGCGTAGTAGCGCGCGGTACCGTCCACCGGGGCCTGCACCTGGTATTCCCCGCTGGCCGCCAGCGGCGCGCTGAGGAATTCGCGCTCGCTCGGCACCTGCTTGTCGAGCACCGCCTCCTGCAGGTGGGAGCGCGCCAGGTAGCTGCCGTCCTCGCGCAACAGCATGGCGACGTCGCTGCCCTCGGTGAACACTTCGCGGAAGTAGCCGGAAATGTAGTCCGGCGCCACCGACAGCACGACCACGCCGGCAAAGCGCTGCGCCCGCCGCACCGGGTAGGAGAACTGGATCGTCCATTTGCCCGACACCCGGCCCAGCACCGGCCGGCTGATGAACAGTTGCGCCTGCGCGCGCTCGGCGTGCACGCGGAAGTGCTCGCGGTCGGCGATCGACACCGGCGGTTGGCCGCTGCGCGGTTGCGGGTCGAGGCTGGAGTAGCGCACGACGCCGTCGGCGTCGGTCACCGCGATCTGAGTGAGGCTGCCGCGCGGAAAGGCTTCCTGCGCCGCGTGCAGCGCGAGCAGGAAGCTGCGGTCGTCGTTGGCGTCGAGCTTGATCGCGAGACTGTGGGCGAGGTACTCGAGGCCGGACACCAGGGTGCCGACCTGGAGCGCGAGCGCGTTCGACATCTGGCTGGCGCGCAGGCGGGTCTGGTCCTCGGCGTAGGCGAGCTGGGCGCGTTGCGCGTCGATGAGCTGTACCCAGTACAGCGCGCATGCGGCGACCACGGCGAGCAGCGCCACCAGCGGGAGCCAGGCGGCGCTGCGCGGGGCCGGCGGGGAAATCGGGGTCGGGGTCGGGAGCGCCTCCGCTTTGCCGCGGGGGGTGATCATTCGGTCGTTCGTTGTAGCTGCATATGAGACCTTGATTATGCAGCAGACCGTTCAATGCCGATGTGATGGAATTCCCCACATCCGGCGGTAATGCTTTGGTCATAGATGAAGCATGGCACGGTGCGCGCCGCACCGCCGGCGCCCCAGGTTGGTGCGCAAACGGTGCAGCGCTCCCGTGGTTTCGGTCGCGTGCGGCGTGGCCTGCAACTTGCTCGGCGCTGTTCACCTTCCAACCACCGCACCGCGAGCCCCATGGAACTGCTGCTCAAGTACGAAGGCAACTATCCGCCACCGGCCTGGGAGCGCCTGGGCGGGGCGCGTGTCGGCAGCAAGATCTGGCGTTTCGCCGGGCGGCCGGAAACCGAGCTGGCGGCGCTGCTCACCGCGCTCGAACGCGCGACCGACGCCGCCACCCTGGCCGAGACCCAGGCGGTGGCGCTGTCGGCAGCGGGCGGCGCATCCTCGATTGCGCTGCTCGATGCGGCGATGCCGTTCAACGCGCTGGTGGCGCAGCTGCGTTACCCGTGGGTCGCCGCCGAACTCCACCAGCGCGTGGAGACCCACTTCCAGCCCATCATCGACATCGCCGGCGGTGGTCAGCCGTTCGCGCACGAGGCCTTGTGCCGGGTGCGCGCGCCCGATCAGCTGCTGTCGGGGGGCGAGGCCTTCTCGCTCGCCGCGCGCCTCGGCCGCCAGGACGAACTCGATCTCGCCAGCCAGTACCACGCGCTCGCGCGCAAGGCGCGCCATATTCCCGCGGGGGTGCCGCTGTTCCTCAACGTGATGCCGTCGACGCTGCTGCACGAGGACTGGCTGCCGCGCCTGCTCGGCTGGCTGAGGGAGTTCGGCGTAGACCGGCGCGATCTGGTGATCGAGGTGGTGGAGAGCGAGCGCGTCGATGCCGCCCACCTCGCCGAGCGTTGCGACGCGCTGCGCGCGCAGGGCCTGCGCATCGCGCTCGACGACATGGGCGCGGGCTTCAACGGCCTCACCACGCTCGCCATGGTGCGTGCCGAGTTCATCAAGATCGACCGCACTCTGGTGCACGAGGCCCAGGGCAGCCGGGTGCGCTCGGTGCTGCTCGAAGCCATCGTGTCGATGGCCGAACGTCTGGGCGCGACGGTGATCGCCGAAGGGCTGGAGCGCCCCGAGGATCTCGCCTTCTGCCAGGGGCTGGGCATCCGCTTCGCCCAGGGCTACCTGTTCGCGCGCCCGGCGCCGGCGCCGGTGCTCGCCGCGCTGCCGTTGCCGGAGACCGATTACGCCTGGCGCACGCAGCCGCGCGAACGCTTCCGCCTCACCGACGTGATCGAGCCGGGGATCGCCTTCGAGCTGCACACCCCGATCGACGAGGTGCGCGCGCAGTTCCGCCAGATTCCCGCCCTGCAATGGGTGGTGGTGGTCGATGGCGGCAGCCCGCTCGGTCTCGCGCCGCGCGGGCGCGTGCTGTCGCGCGCCACGCGCAGCCTGGCGGCGGCCTGCCAGCCGCTGCGTCGTGCCTTGCCGCACGGCACCACGCTGGCGGTACTGGCGCGCTCGCTGTACGTCGATCGCGGCAACAGCGAGCCGTGGACGGTGATCGACGGCGAGGGGCGCTATCTGGGCGTGGTCGAGCCGATGACCCTGGTCGCCCACATCCTCACCCGCCAGGAGCATGGCGCGAGCCTGCATCCGCTGTCGCAGCTGCCCACCGGCCCCACGCTGCGCCAGGCGATCGAGGCCCGCATCGCCGGCGGCCGCGGCACGGGCACGGGCACGGGCCTGGTGTACATCGACCTCGATCATTTCAAGGCCTTCAACGACCGCTACGGCTTCATCCGCGGCGACGCGATGATCCGCACCCTGGCCGAGATCCTGCGCCACGTCTTCGTCGGTCGCCCGGACCGTCTGCTCGGCCACATCGGCGGCGACGACTTCGTCCTCATCCTCGACCACAGCGAACCGCAGCTGCTCGAGCAACTGCAGCGCGTCACCGCGCAGTTCCACGCGCTGGCTTCGCACCTGTACGACGCCGCCGACCTCGATCGCGGCTATTTCGCCACCGAGGACGGCGCCCGTCATCCCATCGCCAGCATCTCGGTGGCCTGGGTGAACGGCTCCACCGGCGCGCTGCGCGACAGCGTCGCCGCCGCCGAGCGCGCCGCGCAGCTCAAGAAGCTGGGCAAGGCGGAGTGGGGCAGCGTGGTCGTGGTCGAGGGCGCACCGCCCGCGGTCCATGGCCACGCCGCGATCCAGGGCCTGGACGATTGGGAGGAAAACGCGCTCGCGACCCTCGCCCACCTCGTCGCGCAGCCGCGCAGCCGCGACCCGCACGCCCTGGACCACGCGTTCAAGGCCTATCCCTTCTTCGAGATGCTGTTCGAGCTCGACGCGCAGGGCATCCAGCGCTACCCGAACTGGATCAATCCGGGCATGTACGGGCGCATCCGCGCCGGCGGCGCGGGCAGCAACCGCAGCCAGCAGCCGTATTTCCGCGAGGTCGTCGAGCGCGACGCGCCCTTCGTGTCGTCGATCTACCTGTCGACCGCGTCGGAGGACTTCTGCCTCACCATCGCGGTGCCGATCCGCGAAGGCGGGACGTTGTCCGGAGTGCTCGTCGGCGACCTCAACCTCAGCTCGATGGCGGCGCTGCTCGATCGCCGCGACGCGGCCTGAGCGCGGAGCCCGGCGGCTGACGGCCGCGCGGCGCTCCGGTAGCATGGCCGGCCAACCCCACGGAGCGCCGCCATGGCCAGCATCGAAATCACCGAGAACAACTTCAACGACGTCGTCGGGCAGAACCCCATCGTGGTGCTCGATTTCTGGGCCGAGTGGTGCGGCCCGTGCCGCGGCTTCGCGCCGGTGTTCGAAGCCGCCGCCGAAAAGCACCCGGAGCTCGTGTTCGGCAAGATCGACACCGAAGCCCAGCCCGATCTGGCGAATGCCTTCCAGATCCGCTCGATCCCGACCCTGGCGGTGATCCGCGACAACATCATGGTGTTCCGCCAGGCCGGCGCGCTGCCGGCAAGCGGCCTGCAGCAGGTAATCGACGGCGTGCTCGCCCTCGACATG
>JAEWVQ010000176.1 GCA_023459095.1 Pseudomonadota bacterium
GCGCGCCCGGGGTCGCGCGCGCCGGCAATAGGATCAGCCATGACCGTCCCCCGTGGATGAATGGCGGTTGCAGGTTGCCGCACGCGCCGCGCTAGCTGCTCAGCCACAGGCCGAGCAGGAGCGCGGGCGTGGCCAGACCGAGACCGGCACGCGGCAGATACGGCAGCACGAACACGAGGGCGAGCCCGGCCGCCGACAGGAAACCGAACCACGCCACCACGCCGACGCTCACCCCCCAGCCCTGCACGCACGCCACCATCGCCACGGTCAGCGCGCACCAGCCGGCCAGGCGCAGCGCGCGCGCCGGCCAGCGCCCCAGTTCGCGCCCCAGCACCTGGCGCTGATGGCGTCCCATGGCCAGGCACAGCCCGCCCAGGCCAGCGTAGGCAAGGCAGAACGCGGCGACGATCGCTGCACTCGGAGTCATCATGCGGCCTCCCTGCCCACCGCCGTGGCAAAAGCGGGCGGACGCGCGACCGCACGCCCGCGGCGCATGCGATACGCGACGCCGGCGCAGCAGGCGCCGAAGGCCAGCGCGACCAGTTCAACCCCGGCACACTCGCCGTCGCCACGCAGCAGCGCCGCGACCAGATGATCGCCGGTGGTGAGCAGGTTGAGCAGCGGCAAGGCGAGACACAGCGCCGCGGTGGCGCCGAGTTGCCCGGCCCAGGCCGCCGCGGGCGGGCGCCACAGGGCATGGACCAAGGTCGCCGCCCATACCGCGAAGAACAGGCGGATCTCCCATTCGGCGCGTTGTTCGACGCCCATCGGCAACAAGCGGTTGATCCACAGATAGGCGATGCAGGCGAGCATCAGCCCGGCGATCGCGGCGACGTTGAGCGCCTCGATCGCACGGTGGACGCGCACGGTTGCGGCACCGAACTCGGCGCCCGGTTTGTTGCGCCGCTTCGCCGTGTACAGCACCGCCCCGCTGGCGATCATCGCCGCGCCGGCGAGACCGCAGATGAAATACAGCCACTTCATCGGATAACCGCCGAACTGCACGAAATGCAGCGCGTTCATGGTCTGCTGGGTCGCCAGCGCGCCGCCGCCGCGGCGCGTCTCCGGCATCTGCACGTCGAGCACCGCACCGGTGGTGGCGTCGAACTGCACCCTGCCGCTGCCGCCACCGAGCAGGCGATGGGCGCCCGCCTCCTCATCCACACGGCCGAACACGCGCACGCTGGCACTTTCGTCGCCGGGGTGCCTGACCACCACGAAACGGCCCGCCCGGCCCATCAGCACCTCGCCTTCGCGCAGCAGGCCGGCGAGTGGCAGCACTGGCTTGTCGATGCCGCGCATCGGCCGCGCCGCGGGCCCTTCGTTGAGCGCGGCGAAGAACGCGTCGTCGTCACCGCCGTAGCGCGCGGCGACCCCCGCCGGCATGTAGAAGGCCCAGAACACCACCAGCCCGGTGTAGGCGATCATGAACTGGAAGGGCAGCGTCAGCACCCCCAGCGCGTTGTGCGCATCGAGCCACGAGCGCTGCCCCTTGCCCGGGCGGAAGGTGAAGAAGTCGACGAAGATCTTCTTGTGCACGACGATCCCCGAGACCATCGCCACCAGCATCGCCATCGCCGCCACCCCCACCAGCCAGATTCCGGCATCGCCGGCATGGAACTCGAAATGCATGTGCACGAAATGGTGCCCGCCTTCGGTCTCGCGTATGGCGCCAGCGCCGAGCGCCGCACCGGTTTCGGGGTCGATGCGCTGGCGCCGGAGCGGGCTATCCTCCGTTTCGCGCCAGAACACCGTCACCGCCGACTCTTCCGCGTTGGGCAGGCCAATGCTCCAGAACTCGGCACGCGGCGCGGTACGCACGGCGAAATCCTGGGCGTGGCCGAGCGCCCGCAGACGCGCGCCTTCGTCGGGCAAGGGCAGGCTCTGCTGCGGGCCGCCCTTCATCCAGGTCGAGATCGCATCGTCGAACACGCCGAGGGTGCCGGTGAAGAAGATGGCGAACAGCACCCACACCAGCCACAGCCCGCTCCAGGTGTGCAGCCACGCCATCGACTGCCTGAACGTGGCCTTCATGCGCCCGCTCCCGACCATCCGCACAGCGCCGCGGCCACGCCGAGCAGCAGCGTGGGTAGCCCCAGCCCCAGCCAGGCGCGCGCGGCGCTGCGCGCGGCAAACGCCCAGATCACCGCCGCGGTATAGATCGCAAAGCTGGGCAGGCTGGCGGCCAGCACCGCGTCGGCAACCGAGCCCGGAAACAGGAAGGAGAGGAACACCGCACTCGCCGAGGCGAGCGCATAGCCGCCGAGCACGGCGGCCAGGGTGCGGGAGAGGATGGCGGGGCGCAGCTCTTGCGCCCCGGAAGCGGCTGGGTTCATGACATACCTGAGAAAACGGAGGATGGGTTCGCGGCGGAACCGGCAGACCGGTTCGCCGCGTCTTCAATAGACAAGTCGTTCGAGCCCCCGAAAACGGCCACGAATTTACATGACGTTACAACTTGCCCGACGCTCAGAAGCGCACCTCCAACCCCAGACGCACACTGCGCGGCGCGCCGTAATAGGAGGACGTGGTGCTGGTGTAGTACTTCTCGTCGAACACGTTGTAGAGGTTCAGCGTCGCCCGCGCCGAGCGCGTGAGCGGATAGGTGGCCATCAGGTCGACGACGGCGTAGGCGTCCTGCTCGAAGCGCACCTTGGCCGGCCCCAGGTTGTCGGTCCAGCTGCGGTTCTGCCAGCGCACCCCGCCGCCCACGGTGAGACCATTGCCGATGCCGGCGATGCGATAGGTGGAGAACAGCTTCAGCGTGCGCTGCGGAACACCGGTGTTGAGCAGGTCGCCGTTACGGTCCTCGCTGCGGTTGCTGGCGAACGCGATCATCGCCTGCCACTCGGGGGCGAGCTCGCCAGCCAGTTCCAGCTCGTAGCCACGGGTGCGGGTGCCGGCGACCGCGCGGTAGGCGAGGCTGCCATCGGGCGCGAACACGCCGGGGATGGACACCCCGAAGTTATCCTGCTGGACTTCATACACCGCCGCGGCGAAGTTCAGGCGGCCGCCGAGGAGTGCAGCCTTGACGCCAAGCTCGTAGCTGTCGCCGACCTCGGGATCGAGAAAGTCGCCATTCACATCGCGCCGACTCTGCGGCTTGAAGATGCTGGTATAGCTCGCGTAGCCGGTCCACTGCGCGCCAAAGTCGTAGGTCACCCCGGCATACGGAATGAATTCACCCGACTCCTTGCGCTTGAGCACGCTGGCGACGCCGGTGTCGTAGGGGCGCTCGGTGCGCGTGTTGCGCCAGTCGGTGACGCGCGCGCCGACGATGATGCCGAGCGCATCGACCGGCTTGAAGCGCGCCGCGGCGTAGGCGCTATCGACGCGCTCCTCGAACTTGATGTCGCCGGTGGCCGGGTTGGCCGGCTCGGCGGGGGTCTTGCCGTCCCAGGTCCAGATGTTGGGAATCGCCCCGCTCCAGTCGTCGAAGTACCACAGCCCATAGGTCTTGGTGTCGTCCTCGCTGCGTACCGAACTCAGGCCGAGCACCAGGTCGTGACTGCGACCGAACAGGGTGAAGGCGCCGCTGGCATTGAGGTCGATGCTGTCCTGCGTCGGCTTGCCCGCCCAGCGCCCCGCCCACAGCCGCATGCCGGCGCCGGTGACGCGGTCGGGATTGCCGCCGGCGGCGTAACCGATGACTTCGTCGTACTCGGCGACGCTGTGGCTGAGGTTGGCCTTGAGCCGCCAGTCGTTGCCGAAGCGGTGCTCCAGGCCGCCGAACAGCGCCAGGCTGCGACGCTCGGAGTACGCCCAGTCGGCGGCGGCGGAGGCCGAGCGCGACCACTTCACCCGCGTGCCATCGGCATAAAACAGCGGCCGCCCGGAGCGCGCATGGGCGTCGGCGTCGTGCTGCTGCCAGGCGAACCCCAGGGTGAGCAGGGTCTGCGGGCTGAGATCGGCCTCGGCGATGCCGTAGAGCACCTGCTTGCGCTCGTGCGCACGCTCGATGTGGGCGTCGTTGTCCTGATAGGCGGCGACCAGTCTGCCGCGCAGCGTGCCCGCCGCGTTGAGCGCGCCACCGAGGTCGGCCTCGGCGCGGTAGTAGTCCCACGACCCCGTTTCCATCTTCGCCGTGGCCTGGAAATCGGCGGTGGGCCGCTTGCGCACCAGGTTGATGGTCGCGCCCGGGGCGCCGATGCCGTTCATCAGCCCGGTGGCGCCGCGCACCACCTCGACACGGTCGTAGATCGCCATGTCGTTGGTCTGGAAAATGGAGACGTAGTTGCTGTAGACGTTGCCGACGCCGTCGACCTGGTAGTTGTCGACCGGGAAGCCGCGCGCGTAGATCGTGCTCGAATCCGAGCCGAGGTCGCCCGACTGATTGATCGACAGCCCGGCGGTCTGCTTGACCACGTCGGCGAGTTGGGTCAGGCCCTGGTCGTCCATGCGCTGGCGGGTGATCACGCTGACCGACTGCGGGGTCTCGCGGATGGAAAGGTCCAGGCGCGTCGCCGCCGCGGTGACTTCGGTGGTGTAGGCGCCGGTGCCCTCGGTGATCGCCGAGCGCTCGGCGGTGGCGCTCACCGTCACCGCACCGAGTTCGAGCGCACGCGCCGCCGCCGGCGACGGCGCCGCCTCGAGCACGAAGCCCCCGGCCTCGTTGCGCGCGCGCAGACCGGTGCCGGCGAGCACGGCGTGCAGTCCGCCTTGCACCGAGTACTCGCCACTCAAGCCCGCCGAACGCAGCCCGCCAACCTGGGCCGCGGTGAACGACACGGTCACGCCGGCACGACGGGCGAATTGACTGAGCACCTCGCCCAGCGCCCCCGGCGCAATGTCGTAGCGACCCGTGGCGCTGGGCTGCTGGGCGACGGCCGGCGGCGAGGCGAGCAACGCGCTACCGAGCACGCCACACACGGCAAGCGCCCGGCACAGACCGGCGAGACGGGGAAAGGACGAGGCGGCGCGCAGGCGCGCACGATGGGCATGAAGGATCATCGATGGCTTCCGTGGACAAGGAATGGACACGCGTGGAGGTGTTCCACCTTCCTTGCCGAACGAAACGAAAAAACCCGACAGCTCGGCGCGCTCAAGCGATCTCGGCAACCGTCACCCACCAGCGGCTGCGGTAACGAATGCCCACCGGCAGCGTGCGCGCGAGGATCGCAAGCAGGCGGTCGGTATCGGCGAGCTGGAACACCCCCGACAAACGCAGGTCGCCGACCGCCGGCGTGCAGCCGAGATGGCCACGGCGGTAGCGCGCGACTTCGGCGACGACGTCGGCGAGGCGCGCGTCGCGCGCGACGATCACGCCCTCGGCCCAGGCGCCGGGTTCGAGACCGGTCCACGGCGCCGGCGCCATGCCGGCGTCGCCGATGAGCACGCCCTGCCCGGCATGCACCGCGATCGCCGCGCCTTGCCCGCGCCCGCCGACCATCACCGTGCCGGCTTCGACATCGAGGCGGCTGACCGTCCCCTCCTGACGCAGCACGAGCCGCGCCGCCTCCAGGGTCAGCCGCGCGTGCCGGGTGCGCACCGCCAGCGGCGGCAGCCCGGCGCGCGCCTCGGCGCTCAGGCGCAGACCGCCGCGCACGAGCGCGATCTGACGGGCGGTCGCATCGAAGTGCAGATCGACCGCGGTCGCGGTATCGAGTTGCAGCAGGTTGCCGTCGGCCAGGTGCAGCGCGCGCAGTTCGCCGCTGGCGGTAGCTAGGTCGGCCATCCACTGCGGCCAGGGCGCAACGCGGTAGGCGAGCACCGCCGGCGGCGCGAGCGCACCGCTCAGGGCCAGCAGCTTGAGCACCTGGCGGCGATGCATCATCCCCGCGCGTTCGAGCACGGCCACCGCGCGCGGCGGATCGGCAGTCGCCGCGAGATCGGCGGACAGTCCCTCGTCGATGTGCTGCAGCCGACGCCAGGCGAGGTCATGGCGGGGGTCGGCGGCACGCCAGCGCCCGACCGCCTGTTCGAGCGCGGCATCGCTGCCGCCGTGCAGGCGGACATGCCAGCGGATCGCCTCCTTGACGATCTCGCCCGGAATCGCCGGCACCTCCGCCGCGCCGGCCTCAGACCGCATGGCGCAGGCAGTAGCAGTGATAGAGCGCCTCGGCGAGGTAGCGCTCGACCGAGCGCCGGGTTACCCCCAGGCGCGCAGCGATTTCGTCGTAACCGACGCCGTCGAGCCGCGACAGCAAAAAGGCGGCACGCACCACCGGGCGCAGCCCGGCGAGCATGGTGTCGATCTGCAACAGCAGTTCGAGGGCGAGCTGACGCTCCTCCGCCGACGGCGCCAGCGCTTGCGGCTGCGCGGCGAGCTCGTCGAGCCAGGCGCGCTCGATTTCCTGCCGGCGCCAATGGTCGATCAGCAGACCACGCGCAATCGTGCCGAGATAGGCGCGCGGCGCGCGCATCGCCGCCGGCTCGCGCCGCACGAGGATGCGCACGAAAGTATCATGCACCAGGTCGGCCGCCTGCTCGCCGCAGCCGAGCTTGCGCCGCAACCAACCATGCAGCCAGTTGCGGTGGTCCTGGTAGAGAGTCTGGACATCCTGACGGGTATCGGCGAGCGGCATGGGAAGGACGGCGAGGCGAAGTATCGAAACAATGATATCAAGAATCATTCTTGTTATCACAAAAGTCGAGTCCCGCAGGAAATTCGCACCGGGGACTTGAAATCGCCGCCCGGGCCCCAAGCTAGGGCTGCGTTACGCATACACAGGGAGTGACTCCACATGCAGGACCCGAACGAGATCAAGCAATCCGCCCCCGAACTCGAGCAGCACGCGGAGGTTCCGGCCACGCCGGAGACGGGTGCCGGCACCCCTGATGTGATGCCCAGCCTCGAGGAAACCCTGCGCCAGGCCGAACTCAAGGCCACCGAGCACTACGATGCCTGGCTGCGCGCCAAGGCCGAAGGCGAGAACATCCGCCGCCGCGCGCAGGAGGACATCGCCAAGGCATCCAAATTCGCCGCCGAGAAATTCGCCGGCGCGATGGTGCCGGTCAAGGACAGCCTCGAGGCTGCGCTCGCGGTGGACAACCAGACTCTCGAAGCCCTGCGCGAAGGGGTCGAACTGACGCTCAAGCAGTTGACCGCCGCCTTCGAAGGCGCGGGCCTCACCGAAGAGAACCCGCTCGGCCAGAAGTTCGACCCGAACAAGCACCAGGCGATGAGCGCGGTCGAGTCCGACGCCGAACCCAACACCGTGGTCACCGTGCTGCAGAAGGGCTACCTGCTGCACGAGCGCGTCGTGCGGCCGGCCCTGGTGATGGTGGCGAAGGCCAAGGCGCAATAATCCGGCGCGCCGGCCGCTTGAAACGCGACCGCCCCACCCCATATTCGATACAGCTCGAACCGGCGTCCGCCGCTCTGCGCAGCGACGACGCCGGACGCAAAACGATTTCAGACATTCAAAGGAACTGACATGGGCAAGATCATCGGCATCGACCTCGGCACCACCAACAGCTGTGTTTCCGTGATGGAAGGCGGCAAGCCGAAGGTCATCGAAAACTCCGAAGGCGCGCGCACCACCCCGTCGGTGGTGGCCTACGCCGAAGACGGCGAGATCCTGTGCGGCGCGCCGGCCAAGCGCCAGGCGGTGACCAACGCCAAGAACACCCTGTTCGCGATCAAGCGCCTGATCGGCCGCCGCTTCGAGGAAAAGGAAGTGCAGAAGGACATCGACCTGATGCCCTTCACCATCGCCAAGGCCGACAACGGCGACGCCTGGGTGGAAGTGCGCGGCAAGAAGATCGCGCCGCCGCAGGTCTCCGCCGAAGTGCTGCGCAAGATGAAGAAGACCGCGGAAGACTACCTCGGCGAGGAAGTCACCGAGGCCGTGATCACCGTGCCGGCGTACTTCAACGACAGCCAGCGCCAGGCCACCAAGGACGCCGGCCGCATCGCCGGTCTGGAAGTCAAGCGCATCATCAACGAGCCGACGGCCGCCGCGCTCGCCTTCGGCATGGACAAGAAGCCGGGCGACTCCAAGATCGCGGTGTATGACCTCGGCGGCGGCACCTTCGACATCTCGATCATCGAGATCGCCGACCTCGATGGCGAGCACCAGTTCGAAGTGCTGGCCACCAACGGCGACACCTTCCTCGGCGGCGAAGACTTCGACCAGCGCCTGATCGACTACATCGTCACCGAGTTCAAGAAGGAACAAGGCGTCGATCTGAAGAACGACGTGCTCGCCCTGCAGCGCCTCAAGGAAGCCGCGGAAAAGGCCAAGATCGAGCTGTCCTCGGGCCAGCAAACCGAAGTCAACCTGCCCTACATCACCGCCGACGCCACCGGACCGAAGCACCTCGCGATCAAGATCACCCGCGCCAAGTTCGAAGCCCTGGTCGAGGACCTCATCGAGCGCTCGATCGAGCCCTGCCGCATCGCGCTGAAGGACGCCGGCCTCAAGGTCACCGACATCGACGACGTGATCCTGGTCGGCGGCCAGACCCGCATGCCCAAGGTCATCGACAAGGTCAAGGAGTTCTTCGGCAAGGAACCGCGCCGCGACGTGAACCCGGACGAAGCCGTCGCCGTCGGCGCCTCGATCCAGGGCGGCGTGCTGCAGGGCGAAGTCAAGGACGTGCTGCTGCTCGACGTCACCCCGCTGTCGCTGGGCATCGAGACCCTGGGCGGCGTGATGACCAAGCTCATCCAGAAGAACACCACGATCCCGACCAAGGCCTCGCAGGTGTTCTCCACCGCCGACGACAACCAGTCTGCGGTGACCATTCACGTGCTGCAGGGCGAGCGCGAAATGGCCGCCGGCAACAAGAGCCTGGGCCAGTTCAACCTCTCCGACATCCCGCCGGCGCCGCGCGGCATGCCGCAGATCGAGGTCACCTTCGACATCGACGCCAACGGCATCCTGCACGTGTCGGCCAAGGACAAGGCCACCGGCAAGGAAAACAAGATCAAGATCCAGGCCAACTCCGGTCTGTCGGACGAGGAAGTCGAGCGCATGGTGCGCGACGCCGCCGCTCACGCCGAGGAAGACAAGAAGGCGCACGAGCTGGTCGACGCCCGCAACCAGTGCGACGCGCTGATCCACTCGACCAAGAAGGCGCTCGCCGAGCACGGCGACAAGATCGGCGCCGACGACAAGGCCAAGATCGAAGCCGCGATGAAGGATGCCGAAGAGGCGATCAAGAGCGGTGACAAGGACAGCATCGAGGCCAAGAGCCAGGCGCTGGCGATGGCCAGCCAGAAGCTCGGCGAAGCGATGTACGCCCAGGCGCAGGCCGAGGGCGGCGCCCAGCCCGAAGGCGGAGCTTCGGCCGGCGCCAGCAAGGCCGACGATGCCGATGTCGTCGATGCCGAATTCACCGAAGTGAAGGACAAGAAGTAAGCGCCTCGGCGGACGGCAAACCTTGTGGCCGAGCCCCCACCGGAGCCTGCTCCGGTGCCGGCTCGGCCTTTGCATGACATAGCCTGAGCGGAACACAATGTCCAAAAGGGATTACTACGAGATCCTCGGCGTCAATCGCGACGCCGGCGACGACGAAATCAAGAAGGCCTATCGCAAGCTGGCCATGAAGTTCCACCCGGACCGCAATCCGGACAACAAGGAAGCCGAAGAGAAGTTCAAGGAAGCCAAGGAGGCCTACGAGATCCTCTCCGACGCGCAGAAGAAGGCGGCCTACGACCGCTACGGCCATGCCGGCGTGGACCAGTCGATGGGCGGGGGCGGCGGCCAGGGCTTCGACGGCTTCGCCGATGCCTTCGGCGACATCTTCGGCGATCTCTTCGGCGGCGCCCGGGGCGGCGGCGGACGCTCCAACGTCTATCGCGGCGCCGACCTGCGCTACAACCTGGAAATTTCGCTCGAAGAAGCCGCGCGCGGCGCGGAAAAGACCATTCGCATCCCCACCGTGGAGGAGTGCGAAACCTGCCACGGCAGCGGCGCCAAGCCCGGCACCCAGCCCAAGGCCTGCCCGACCTGCGGCGGCGCCGGCCAGGTGCGCATCCAGCAGGGCTTCTTCTCGATCCAGCAGACCTGCCCGAAGTGCCACGGCAGCGGCCGCATCATTCCCGACCCCTGCACCAGCTGCAACGGCGCCGGCCGGGTGAAGAAACAGAAGACGCTGGAAGTGAAGATTCCCGCCGGCATCGACGAAGGCATGCGCCTGCGTCACGCCGGCCACGGCGAACCCGGCGTCAATGGCGGCCCTCCCGGCGACCTCTACGTCGAGATCCACATCCGCAAGCACGCCGTGTTCGAACGCGACCACGACGACCTGCACTGCGAGATGCCGATCAGTTTCGCCACCGCCGCGCTCGGCGGCGAGATCGAGATTCCCACCCTCGACGGCATGGCGCGCATCAAGATCCCGGCCGAGACGCAAAGCGGCAAGGTCTTCCGCCTGCGCAGCAAGGGCATCAAGAATGTGCGCAGCCACGCCCACGGTGACCTGATGTGCCACGTCGTGGTCGAAACGCCGGTCAATCTGACCGAACGCCAGAAGGAGTTGCTGCGCGAGTTCGACGAAGTGTCGAAGAGCGACGCCGACCGCCACAACCCCAAGGCGAAGTCGTGGATGGACAAGGTGAAGGATTTCTTCGCCAGCTGACCTATCGACACGCATCAAAGGGTGGAGCCGCAGCGGTGGCTCCACCCTTTTTTCGTTTTCAGCGCTCGGCATAGCCGCGAAACAGGAGCCTGAACAGCTCGTCATCGGGGCGCCCGCGGTGCGACACCTGCAGCAAGGGGGCCTCCGCCTGTTGTGCTGCCCACCACGCCGATCTGCCGCCCGATGGGGTAAATGCGGAAAGCACGTCGGGCATGAACGGCGAAGGGGCGGTGTGGCTCGGTGCGCCGGCACCGAGCCGCGCCAGTTCGCCGCCCCACGCATCGGCATCGATGCGGTGCTGCAATACCGCTGGCATCCGTGCCCCCAACTCGGCGAGCAAGGCGTGCACCGCGCCGAGATCGGGCCCGACGCCAGCCCCCCAGGCGCCGGCCACGATCAGCGGGAAGTAACGTCCGACACCATCGACGCTCGGCATCAACGCCCCACCGACCATCGCCTCCCCCCACACCCCGTGAGGCACGACGAAACGCCACACCGGGGCCACCAGATAGTGCTCGAGCCACGCGGGGTCGCTGCGCAAGCCGATCAGTCCGGATGCCAGCCAGGCATCGAGTTCGGCCACCAGCGGACGCGGCAGGCCCCGGGTGACGAAATCGCCTAGCCCGGGCATCTTGCCGTAGAAACCCATGATCATATTTTAGAGGGGCACGCGAACGCGCTCAGCTCCTGAAAATCGAACGGATTGAGCACGCTGTTGGCGGTCACTTCGAGAACCACCCGCTTGCCTTCGATTGCGACCGCGAACGAAAAGCGCTCCGCGCCGACGCGAGTACGCCCGCTGCCTTCATCGAAAAAGCGCATCAAGGCCCACGGGCCAGTCTTCACCATGTAACGGCTTCCGCCCGGTCCGGCAAGCTCGAGCCGCACATGGCTGGCGCCTTTCGGCCCCGGCCACGCAACGTTCTGCGACACCTGCGGCCCGTGGGCATAGCGGACGAGCTGGCCGTCCACATCGAGCGCCAGATGGGTGATGTCGGCATCCATCTCGAGAACCCGGATGCCGAACGAGGTCTCCGGCGTGCGTCCTCCCGACGGGAAGAACACATCCCGGATGCGCGCCGCCTGCTGGAAGGAGCGCAGCGCGAGCGCCGGCGCATCACTCTGGCGCAGCATCCAGACCGGTCCGGACACGTCGGTCATCGCGGCGAGGCGTTCATTGAAGAACTGATCGAACATGCCGCCCGGCGCGAACAGACGGGCAAAATCGGCGAGCGTGACGTCCTGCGCTGCAGTGCGCAGAAACGGATAGCGGTTGTAGGTCGCGGTCCGGCAGAAATCACCCAGGGAGCTCTCGAGGGTGCTGCCCAAGGAGCGCCGCATGCTTCCTGCCGCCTGCGCCCCACCCGTGTCGGCAAGC
The DNA here is from genome assembly GCA_023459095.1 of Pseudomonadota bacterium. Lineage (GTDB taxonomy): Bacteria > Pseudomonadota > Gammaproteobacteria > Burkholderiales > Rhodocyclaceae > JAEWVQ01. Next base: position 11,906 of record JAEWVQ010000176.1, read on the forward strand.
CCTTCGAGCAGCGGACGCAACGGCATGGGTAGTCGCGCCGCCTCCGCACGCACCCGCATCAGGACGTCGCTCTGGGCCATCGACAGGGCGCCGGTGCGGAGCGCCACATCGGCGGTGGACAGGCTCATGTACAGGTCGTTGAACAGGCGCAGGCTCGCATCGATCGGCGCACTACCGCCGCTGCCGGTGACGAGACGACGGATGGGCTCGAAACGATCATCGACGATGCGCTCGAGGCGAACGCCGTCGGCATCCTGCCGCAGCACATCGGAGGGACCGAAGACGCGTTCGAGATCGCGCGTCGCGGTCCGCACCTTGGAGGCCGCGCGCCCGACCATCGAGGCATTCTGCTCCTCGCTCGGACGCAGGAGCGTGGTTTCCCTCGCCACGGCGCGCAGGAATTGCGCGATCGGCGAATCGGGCGCGGACAGGATGCGCGCCGCCTCGATGCTCTGGGTCATGGTCGAGTTCTCGCGCAACCGCAGATCGCTCAGGTACTCGTCCCACACCCGCACGTACTCATGCAGATACAGTCGGAGAACGTCGTGCTCGAGCGTCCCCCCCAACACGCGACTGGCCTGCTCCCGGACGCTCCTCGGCGGTTCGCCGACCACCCAACGCTCCTCGCCCTCCATCATCGACAGCAACGACCTCGACTCGGGCAGAAAGACCTCGTGGTAACCACGATGCGTGAATAGCCCCGGGATGCCTTGATTGAGCGGTTTCCCACTCGCACGGGCGAACACCAGTGCGGCTTGCGGCCCACCGGCATCGGCGACGTTGAAATCGACCATGGCGCCGTCCGACAGGCGCCGCTTGAGCCGCGCATACAGGCGCTGCGCTGGCGGGTGGGCCGCGAGCATCTCGCGCCGTGCCGCGATCAGCGCCTGATCGGGAGGAAAGGGCGACGTCACCACGCCTTGCTGCAGCAAGGCGTGCAGGTGTGCAAACAACTCGTCGCGCTGGGCCTTCGACACCGACAGCGGCAAGCTTCGCTCCCAGTCGAGGCGCATGAACGTCTCGAGCGCTTCGCCGTCGTAACGCTCCGCATCGTGGAGCATCAGATACGCTTTCAGCACCTCGTGTCCGAGCTCGGGGTCGTTCGCCGGCACGTTGCGTAACTGGAACTCGAGCCGCTTCACGATCTGCGGCAGCAACGCGCCTTCCAGTGCCTTCCGGTACTTCGTCTCGGCGGCGGCCTGAAGCTTGAAACCCTGATAGAGACCGTAGGTGTGGTCGAGCGGCGGAGAAGGCACCGTAAAACCCTCGCCCTGCGCCAAATTCTGCACATTGCTCAGCAGTGGCATGAGCGAGAGCAGGTCCGCAGAAGCGAGTTCGCCGGCGGTCGCGCCCAGACGTTCAGTCTTCGTGCCGACCAGTTCGATGTATGTGGCATTGTTGCGAAAGCTCACGCTCCAACCCAACACCACCACAGCCAGCGCAGCCACCACCGCCCCATGGCCAGCCACGCTCAGCAGCCGCTCCCGCCGTTCGGCGCGCTGGTTGCGCCCGGCCAGGTGTGCTTCGGCGAACACGACCTTGCGCAGCAGATCGGCGAGGAAATAGCTCTTCCCGGTGTTGCGCACCCCCTGTAAGCCGATCTGGGCATCCATACCGAGGCTGCGCCCAAGCGCGCTGAGCACGCGGTCGAACGGGGTGCCTTCCTGGGTTCCACTGGTGAAGTAGACCCCGCGCAGGATCACGCTGCCGAGGTGGCGGCCATCGCCGAACACATGGCCAAGCATCTCGTCGATGAGCGGCGCAAGCCGCGCAAAATGCTGCGGCAGCGCATAAGCCCGGGCGCGCCGGGAAAGGTCGTGCTCCTCGAGCAGGACATCGGGCAGGCGCTCGAACAGGCGCCGGGACAGCAGATCGAGCTCATGACGGATGCGGGCGGCATCGGATTTCTCCGGCCTGGCGCCGTCCACCACGTACGGCAGCGTGAAACCCCAGACCTGCGCGCACTCGCGCTTGTCGAGGGCGGCGAAATACTCGTTGAAGCCCCCCAACAGATCCGACTTCGTGATCAGGACGTACACCGGCAACCCGATACCGAGGGTCTCCTGCAGTTCGTCCAGGCGCGCACGCAAACGCGCGGCATGGCGCTTGCGCTCGCTTTCGTCTCCCCCCAGCAGGGTCTGCAGCGATATCGACAGAATCGCACCGTTGAGCGGCTGGCGCGGTCGATATTTCTTCAGCAGCCCGAGAAACCCCAGCCACTCCGCCTTGTCGCCGGCGGCGTCGCTGTCCTGCGTGGTGTACCGGCCTGCGGTATCGAGGAGCACAGCCTGATCGGTGAACCACCAGTCGCAATTGCGCGTGCCGCCGACGCCTTGGATGGCGCTTTTGCCGAAACGGTCAGACAATGGAAATTCCAGGCCGGAGTTGATCAAAGCCGTCGTTTTGCCGGAACCCGGCGGTCCTACGATA
>JAEWVQ010000177.1 GCA_023459095.1 Pseudomonadota bacterium
ATCGCCAGCTACACCCAGCTGCAGGGCAAGGAGCTGTCGTACAACAACATCGCCGACGCCGACGCGGCGTGGGAATGCGTGAAGGCTTTCGACACCACTGCGTGTGTGATCGTCAAGCACGCCAACCCCTGTGGCGTGGCGCTCGGCGCGACCCCGCTGGACGCCTACAAGAAGGCCTTCTCCACCGACCCGACCTCGGCCTTCGGCGGCATCATCGCCTTCAACGGTGAAGTCGACCGCGCCGCCGCCGAAGCCGTGTCGGCGCAGTTCCTCGAAGTGCTGATCGCGCCCTCCTACACCGCCGACGCGCTGGAGCTGCTGCGCGCCAAGCAGAATGTGCGCGTGCTCACCTGCCCGCTCGGCAAGCCGTCCGGCGCGCTCGACTACAAGCGCGTCGGCGGCGGCCTGCTGGTGCAGAGCGCCGACGAAGCCCGCATCCAGCTCGCCGACCTCAAGATCGTCACCCAGCGCGCGCCCACCGAAGCGGAAATGCGCGACATGCTGTTCGCCTGGCGCGTGGCCAAGTACGTCAAGTCCAACGCCATCGTCTACTGCAAGGACGGCATGACCATCGGCGTCGGCGCCGGCCAGATGAGCCGCGTGGACTCCGCCCGCATCGCCAAGATCAAGGCCGAAAATGCCGGCCTCGCCATCCCCGGCTGCGTGGTTGCTTCCGATGCCTTCTTCCCGTTCCGCGACGGCCTCGACGTGCTCGCCCAAGCCGGCGCCACCGCGGTGATCCAGCCGGGTGGCTCGATGCGCGACGCCGAGGTGATCGCCGCCGCCGACGAGCAGAACATCGCCATGGTGTTCACCGGCTTCCGCCACTTCCGTCACTGAGCACGCCGCACTGTCAGCAAGCCGTCATAGATTGATCCGGAGCAGTACATGAAAGTCCTCGTCATCGGCTCGGGCGGACGCGAACACGCGCTGGCCTGGAAACTGGCCCAGTCGCCCAAGGTCACCCGCGTGCTGGTTGCCCCCGGCAACCCCGGCACCGCGCGCGAACCCAAGCTGCAGAACGTCGCCGCCACCCGCAACGACGACCTGGTCGCGCTCGCCCGCGCCGAGCAGGTCGCGTTCACCGTGGTCGGCCCCGAGGCGCCGCTCGCCGCCGGCGTGGTCGATGCCTTCCGCGCCGCCGGCCTGCCCATCTTCGGGCCGACGAAGAACGCCGCCCAGCTCGAAAGCTCCAAGGACTTCGCCAAGCGCTTCCTGGTCCGCCACCACATCCCGACCGCGAAGTACCAGACCTTCGCCGACGCCGCCCAAGCGCATGCCTACATCGACGCCGAAGGCGCGCCCATCGTCATCAAGGCCGACGGGCTGGCCGCCGGCAAGGGCGTGGTGGTGGCGATGACGCTGGAAGAAGCGCACGCCGCGATCGACATGATGCTGCTCGACAACAAGATGGGCGATGCGGGCGCCCGCGTCGTCATCGAGGAATTCATGCAGGGCGAGGAAGCGAGCTTCATCGTCATGGCAGACGGCAAGCACGCGCTGGCGCTCGCCACCAGCCAGGACCACAAGCGCCTGCAGGACGGCGACGTCGGCCCCAACACCGGCGGCATGGGCGCCTACTCGCCTGCGCCTGTCGTGACGCCGGACGTACACGCCCGCGTGATGCGCGAAATCATCCAGCCCACGCTCGCCGGCATGGCCGCCGACGGCCTGCCCTACACCGGTTTCCTCTACGCCGGGCTGATGATCGACGACGCCGGCCGGCCGCGCGTGGTCGAGTTCAACTGCCGCATGGGCGACCCGGAAACCCAGCCCATCATGATGCGCCTGAAGACCGACCTCGCCGACCTCGTCGACGCCGCGATCGCCGGCAAGCTCGACCAGATCGAAGCCGAATGGGATCGCCGCATCGCCCTCGGCGTGGTGCTCGCCGCCGCCGGCTATCCCGACAGCCCGCGCAAGGGCGACCGCATCGAAGGCCTGCCGCAAGCAGCCGACGACGACACCCACGTCTTCCATGCCGGCACCGCCGAGCAGGATGGCGCCGTGGTCACCGCTGGTGGCCGCGTGCTGTGCGTCACCGCGCTCGGCGACAACGTGCGCGCCGCGCAGAAGCGTGCCTACGAACTCGCCGAGGCGATCCGCTTCGACGGCCGCCAGTTCCGCCGCGACATCGGCCACCGCGCCGTCAACCGCAAGGCCTGAGCCTCTCCCGGCACCGCTCCGCGTACGCGCGGGGCGGACAGTCGTCGCCGAACCGGGTTATGCTCGGCGGGCGGTGGCGCCCGCGCGCCGCACGCACCGTTCCCAGTCAAGAACACCAAGGAGAGTGCGATGTCCCTGAAGTTCGAGATCACCAAGTCCGACGGCGGCGAATTCTTCTTCAAGCTGCTCAATACCGACGGCAAGACCCTGCTGCGCAGCGAGGGTTACAACGCCAAGGCGAGCTGCACCAACGGCATCGAGTCGGTGCGCCGCAACTCCGCCGAGGACAAGCGCTACGCGCAACTCACCGCCTCCGACGGCCGTCCTTATTTCAACCTCACGGCAACCAACGGCCAGGTCATCGGCACCAGCCCGATGTTCGCCGATGCTGCGGCCTGCGCCGCGGCGATCGCCGCAACCAAGACGGGGGCGGCCGACGCCACCGTCGACGACAAGAGCTGATCCGCCCATGATGAATCCCGCCACCGTCAAACCCTGGTTCACCGAGCTGCAGAGCCGCATCGTCACCCGCCTGGAAGCCTTCGACGGGCAGACCTTCCGTGCCGACGGCTGGGAGCGCCCGGAAGGCGGCGGCGGACTCACCCGCGTGATCGAGGAAGGCCACTTCTTCGAGCGCGGCGGCGTCAATTTTTCCCACGTGATGGGCGCCGCGATGCCGGCTTCGGCCACCGCCCACCGCCCCGAACTCGCCGGCCGCCGCTTCGAGGCCATGGGCGTGTCGCTGGTGCTGCATCCGCGCAATCCCTACTGCCCCACGGTGCACATGAACGTGCGCTGCTTCGTCGCCCTCGCCGAGGGCAAGGCGCCGGTGTGGTGGTTCGGCGGCGGCATGGACCTGACTCCTTACTACGGCTTCGAGGACGACGTCCGCCACTTCCACGCCACCTGCAAGGCGGCGGTGCTGCCGTGGGGCGGCGAGGCCGAGTACCGCCGGCTCAAGGACTGGTGCGACCGCTACTTCTTCCTCAAGCACCGCAACGAGGCGCGCGGCGTCGGCGGCCTGTTCTTCGACGATCTGGGCGCCGACGGCCAGACCGACTTCGACACCGCCTTCGGCCTCACGCGCGCGGTCGGCGACGCCTTCCTCGACGCCTATCTGCCGATCGCCGAACGCCGCCGCGACACCCCCTACGGCGAACGCGAGCGCGACTTCCAGGCCTACCGCCGCGGCCGCTACGTCGAATTCAACCTGGTGTGGGACCGCGGCACGCTGTTCGGTCTGCAGTCGGGCGGGCGCACCGAGTCGATCCTGATGTCGCTGCCGCCGATCGTGAAGTGGCGCTACGACTGGCACCCCGAAGCGGGCTCGGCGGAAGCGCGGCTGTACGACGAATTCCTCGTCCCGCGCGACTGGGCCTGAGCACCGCCCGCCCCCGCGCGCGGCCATGGCGGGGCCGCACCCCGCCTGCCCTGCCTCAGTTCGGGTATTCGATCTCCACCGCGCCAGGCTTCAGCCACTCGCGCAGACTGTCGAGCAAGGCCTCTTCCAGCCGCACCCGCCAGCCTTCGCCGAACGGCAGTTCGGCCTCCGCGGCGGCATTGCGATAGCGCACGCGCACCGGGCAAGCGCCATCGCGGAACGGTGCGAGCAGCTGCTGCAGGCGGTCGGCCGCGGCCACTGCGCCGCCCGCCCCCGCCACCTCGCCATTGACCCGCAGTTCGAGCGCGCGCGCAAAGCGGCTGCGCGCCTCGCCCAGGGTCAGCAGCCTGTCGGCGATGATGCGAAAGCCCCCTGAGAATTCGTCATTGCTGACCTTGCCTTCGACCACCAGCACCTCGTCGGTGACGATCTTGCCGCGGTTCGCGTCCAGCACTTCGGAATAGACCGCGACCTCGCGCGGCGTGGTGCCATCGTCGAGCTGCACGAACACCATCTTGCCGCGGTTGCCCATCTTGGTGCGCGCCTCCATCACCACCCCGGCCATCATCACCAGGTCGCGCGAAGGTTCGAGCTGGGCCAGGGTGCGGCGCACGAAGCGGCGCACCTCGCCCTTGAAGGCGTTGAACGGATGGCCGGAGAGGAAGAAGCCGATCGCGATCTTCTCTTCCTTCAGGCGCTCGCGCTCGGTCCATGGCCTGACCTTGGCGAACGCCAGCCCCGCGCCGGCAGCCTCCGGCACGAGGTCGAAGAGGCCGCCCTGCAGCGCATTGGCCGCGGCCTGATCGGCGGCTTCCATCGCCAGCGCCACGGTGGCCATCATCTGTGCGCGGTCCACGCCTTTGTGGCCCTCCAGCATGTCCATCGCACCAGAGCGGATCAGCGCCTCGACCACGCGGCGATTGACCAGGCGGCGGTCGACCTTGTCGCAGAAGTCGAACAGGTCACGGAACGGCTTGCCGGCCTTGTCGCGCGCGGCGATGATCGCGCGCACCGCCGGCTCGCCCACGCCCTTGACCGCGCCCAGACCGTAGCGGATGGTCTTGCGGTCGACCGGCACGAAGCGGTAGTCGGATTCATTGACGTCCGGCGGCAGCACCGCGATCTTGTTGGCGAGGGTGTCCTCGTAGAAGATCTTGACGGTGTCGGTGTTGTCCAGGTCGGACGACATCGTCGCCGCCATGAAGGCCGCGCAGTGATGGGCCTTCAGCCACGCGGTGTGATAAGTGACGACCGCGTAGGCGGCGGTGTGCGACTTGTTGAAGCCGTACTCCGCGAACTTGGTCATCAGGTCGAAGAGCTGCTCGGCCAGCGCCGGATCGTAGCCCTTCTGCTTGGCGCCCTCGGCGATGGTGGCGCGGTGCTTGGCCATCTCGTCGGCTTTCTTCTTGCCCATCGCCCGGCGCAGCATGTCGGCGCCGCCCAGGGTGTAGCCGCCGATGATCTGGCTGATCTGCATCACCTGTTCCTGGTACACGATGACGCCGTAGGTCGGCTCCAGGCAGGCTTTGAGGTCGGGGTGGAAGTAGTCGATCTCCTGCTGGCCCTTCTTGCGCAGGATGAAGTCGTCCACCATCCCGGAGCCGAGCGGGCCGGGGCGGTAGAGGGCGAGCACCGCGATGATGTCTTCGAAGCGGTCGGGGGCGAGCTTCTTCAGTAGCTTCTTCATGCCGTCCGATTCGACCTGGAAGATCGCCGTGGTGTTGGCGTCCTTCAGGATCTGGTAGGCGGCAGGGTCTTCGAAGCCCAGGCTCATCAGGTCGATGCGTTCGCCCGCCAGGCGTTCCACGTAATCCAGCGCGAGTTCGATAATCGTCAGGTTACGCAGGCCGAGGAAGTCGAACTTCACCAGGCCGACCGCTTCGACGTCGTCCTTGTCGAACTGCGACACCGGCGTGGCGTCGTCGCCGTCGGCGATGTAGAGCGGGCAGAAATCGGTGAGCTTGCCGGGCGCGATCAGCACGCCGCCGGCGTGCATGCCGACGCCGCGGGTCAGGCCTTCGAGCGGCTGGGCCAGATCCCACAGGGTCTGCACCGCCTCGCCGTCGTTGCCGTCCTTCATCATCTCGCCGATCTGCGGCTCCATCTCGTAGGCGCGGGCCAGCGACACCGGCTTGGCGCCTTCGATCGGGACCAGCTTGGAGAGGCGGTCGCACAGGCCGTAGGGCATGTCGAGCACGCGGCCGACGTCGCGCACCACCGCCTTGGAGGCGAGCGTGCCGAAGGTCGCGATCTGGCTCACCGCGTCCTTGCCGTAGCGCTCGCGCACGTACTCGATGACGCGGTAGCGGTTGTCCTGGCAGAAGTCGATGTCGAAGTCGGGCATGGACACCCGCTCCGGATTCAGGAAGCGCTCGAACAGCAGCGCATACTCGAGCGGATCGAGGTCGGTGATCTTCAGCGAATAGGCCACCAGCGAGCCCGCGCCGGAACCCCGCCCGGGGCCGACCGGCACGCCGTTGTTCTTCCCCCACTGGATGAAGTCGGCCACGATCAGGAAGTAGCCGGGGAAACCCATCTGGATGATGGTGTCGGTCTCGAACTTGAGCCGCTCCTCGTAGCGCGGCCGCTGCCGCTCGCGCTCCTCGGGGTGCGGGTAGAGCTGCACCAGCCGTTCCTCGAGGCCCTTCTTCGCCTCCTGCACCAGGAAGTCGTCCAGCGTCATGCCGTCGGGCGTCGGGAACAGCGGCAGGAAGTTCTTGCCGAGCTGCACGGTGAGCGAGCAGCGCCTGGCGATCTCCACTGCGTTGTCGAGCGCTTCCGGGATGTCGGCGAACAGCGCACACATCTCGTCCTGGCTCTTGAGGTACTGCTCCTCGGTGAAGTCGCGCGGCCGGCGCTTGTCGGCCAACACATAGCCCTGGGCGATGCACACACGCGCCTCGTGGGCCTGGAAGTCCTCGCGCTTGAGGAACTGCACCGGGTGCGTCGCCACCACCGGCAGATCGAGCCGGCTGGCGATGTGCAGCGCGTGGCGGATGTAGGTCTCGGTGCCGGGATGCCCGGCGCGCTGCAGTTCGATGTAGAACGCGCCAGGGAACAGCCGCGCCCAGTCGGCGGCGAGCCGTTCGGCGAGGTCGACGTTGCCATTGGCGATGGCCTGGCCGACATCGCCGAAGAACGCCCCCGACAGGCACAGCAGCTCGCTGGCGGCGCCGTTTTCGAACCACTCGCGACGCAGTTCGGCGCGCCCGCGGTGCTTGTTCTCGAGATAGGCCCGGGTCAGCAGCTCGCACAGCTGACCATAGCCCGCGCGGTTCTTGCAGATCAGCAGCACGCGGTACGGCTTGTCGCGCTCGGCCTCGTTCTGCACCCAGGCGTCGACGCCGATCACGGGCTTCACCCCCGCGCCGCGCGCGCCCTTGTAGAACTTGACCATGCCGAACAGGTTGGCGAGGTCGGAGATGCCGAGCGCCGGCATGCCGTCGGCGGCCGCACGCGCAATGGCCTGGTCGATCTGGACGATGCCGTCGGTGATCGAGTATTCGGAGTGCAGCCGGAGGTGGACGAAACGGGGCTGATGGGGAAGCGAATGTGCGGAACTCATGGGGCGGGATTTTACCCGACCCCTCCGTCCCCCGCCCGCCGGTAACAAAAGGGCGGCGGCCGCGTCTGCCCGCGACCACCGCCCCCGAAGCTGGCGAACACGCGCGGCCGGTGCCGGCCGCGGCGGCCCGCGTTCAGTCCTTGTCGGCCTCGTCCTTGCGCAGCCTGGCCAGCCAGTACTCCATCTGGCGTCCGGCCGCCTCGCGTCCGCCGAGGCCGAAGGACAGTGCCACCGCCACCGCGACCGCGCCAAAGCCCAGGCCGAAGGCGAGATTGACGATGTCGTCGGCGATGCCCATCGCACGCAGCCCCATCGCGATCACCAGGCCGAGGATGGCGATGCGGGCGATGCGCGCGAGGCCGCTCGAGTGCTCGCCGCTGGCGCGATCGATCGCCGCCGCGGCGACGTTGGCGAGCCAGAAGCCGGCGACCAGGATCACCCCACCGAGCACGACATCGCCGCCGAACTGGATGAACATCGACACGATGTCGCTGACCTGGTGGAAATCGAGCCGGTTCGCCGCCTCCACGGTGGCGAACAGCATCGCGAAAAACTGCACCAGGCGGCCGACGAGCGCGGAGGCGGCGCCTTCCGCAAAGGCATGGCCGAGGCCGAGCTTGGACGGCAGCAGGTCGAAACCGAGGTTGGCGAGCAGGCGTGCGATCAGTCCGGCGGCAAAACGCGCGACGAACCAGGTCACCGCCAGGATCACCGCGGCAGCGAGGATGTTGGGCACCGCGGCGAAGAACTGGTCGAGCATGGCGATCGCCGGCCCCGACACCGCCTCGATGCGCAGCGCGTCGAGCGCGGCGATCAGACTGGGCACGAACACCAGGATGAACACCAGGGTGCCGGCCACGCGCGACAGCTTCACCGAGTCGTCGAGGCCGAGGCAGCCGCCCAGGCGGTCGGCGCCGAGCGCGGCGAGCAGGTTGCCGACCAGCCCGCGCAGCACACTCGCCACCAGCCAGCCGACGAAGCCGATCATCGCCGCGGCGAAGATGTCCGGCACCATGGCGAGCGCGCGGTCGATCATGCCCTGCACCGGCCCGAGCAGGCCGTCGAGCTGGAACGCCCCGAGGATTGCCGGCAGGAACAGCAGCATCACCAGCCAGAATGCGACATTGGCCAGATTGCCGCTCATCGGCTCCATGCCGGCCTCGGCCGACAGGCGCTCGTCGAGCGAGGTCGCGGCCAGCGCCTTGGCGGTGAGCGCACGCAGCACGGTAGCCACCAGCCACGCGACCACGGTGAGGATGGCGCCGGCGAGGAGGTGAGGCAGGTAGTGGGTGATCTGCGCGAGCAGCGCGGCGAACGGCGCCGACAGCGTCTGCAGATCGAGGATGTTGAACACCGCGACCACGGTGACCAGCATCACCACGCCGAACAAGCCCAGGCTCACCGGGGTTTCGACGTCGAGCGCCTGGCCGGTGCTGTCGCGCAGGCGCTGGTTGACGCGCGCGATCATCAGCAGGCGGCGGCTGCCCGCGCGCAACGCGACCGCGGCGAACCAGCCGAGCGCGAGCACCGCGAGCGCGGCCAGTATGGCCGGCAGATTGCCGCCTATCGTGGCCTGCAGCGTGGCCGATAGCGTATTGGGTTCCATGGTTCCGATCTCCCTGTTTCTTCGTCGAATGGGTGTCATCGCCGGCACAGCGGCGATGACACGCGCAGGGCGGAACTTATGTCAGGGAAAACTACTTTGCAACAAATATTGCTGCTGCAAACAGGCGTACCAGCCCGCTATGGCAGCAGAACGGTGGAGCCGGTGGTGCGCCGCGCCTCCAGATCGCGATGCGCCTGGGCGGCATCGGCGAGCGCGTAGCGCTGGTTGATCTCGACCTTCACCGCTCCCGCGGCCACGACCTCGAACAACTCGGCCGCCATCGCCAGCAGGTCGGCGCGCTTCGCCGCATAGGTGAATAACGTCGGCCGGGTGAGGAAGAGCGAGCCCATCTTCGCCAGCAGCGTGCAGTCGAACGGCGGCACGGGCCCGGACGAGGCGCCGAACAGCACCATCATGCCGAGCGGGCGCAGGCAGGCGAGCGACGCCATGAAGGTGTCGGCGCCGATCGAGTCATACACCACCGGCACGCCTTCGCCGCCGGTGAGCTCGCGCACGCGCTCGACGAAGTTCTCGCGCGTATAGACGATGGCGTGGTCGCAGCCGTGGGCGCGTGCGATCGCCGCCTTCTCATCCGAGCCGACGGTGCCGATCACGGTGGCGCCGAGCGCCTTGGCCCACTGGCAGGCGATGGTGCCGACGCCGCCGGCGGCGGCATGGATGAGAACGGTGTCGCCCGGCTGCACGCGATAGGTGCGGCGCAGCAGGTACTGCGCGGTCAGCCCCTGCAGCATCATCGCCGCGCCCTGCTCGAAGGAGATCGTGTCCGGCAGCTTCACCAGCACGTTCGCGGGCAGGTTGCGCACCTCGGCATAGGCACCGAGCGGCCCGCCGGCATAGGCGACGCGGTCGCCGGGCGCCACTTCGGTCACCCCCTCGCCCACTGCCTCGACCACCCCCGCGGCCTCCTGGCCGATCCCCGACGGCAACGGCACCGGATACAGGCCGCTGCGGTGGTAGGTGTCGATGTAGTTCAGCCCCACGGCGTGGTGGCGCACGCGAACCTCGCCGGGGCCGGGCGCGGCCGGCTCGACTGCCTCCCACTGCAACACTTCTGGGCCGCCGGTGCGGTGGAATCGGATGGCATGGGGCATGGCGCTCTCCTGGGTGGCCGCGCCCGCCGGGGCGCTAACGTACGATCGAAAAGCCGATTCTAAACTGCGGATCGCGCGGCTCGTCGTAGTCGAGCAGGGTCTCGCCATAGCCGTTGAAGTACTGCAGATGGAGGAAGGCGCCGACCCCTGAGAAGATACTGCGCCGCAACGGGTAGGACAGGTCGACCTGGGTGCCGCCCTTGCCCGCGGTGCCGCGCCGCAGCAGGGCGGTCAGCATCAGGCCGTCGTCGCGGCCAAAGCGCAGCGCGAGTTCGCCGTACCCGCGGTAGCGCGTGATGTCGGGGTTGTCGTCCTTGTCGAGATAGGTCCACAGCTTGGGCGCAACCCCGAGGTAGGTGCGGCCGTCGTCGAAGTAATGCCGCGCCTCGGCGCGCACGAACAAGGTGTCGATGCTGCGCGACTCGAGCCCGTCGCGGCCGTTGGATTCGTGCTCGTAGCCGCCGGAAAGCCCCAGCGAACCGCCGCCGACCGGGTCCTTGAGCCGCCACTGATAGAACAGCGACGGCCGGAAGCTGGTATCGCGGAACGGCTTCGACTCCGCGGACAGATCCCACAGCGAGGTTTGCGTGAACCCGAAGTAGAGCCCACGCACCACCGGCAGCGACTCGGCGACCACCCCGTGGGTGTCGAACAGGCGGTAGCGGAAGCTGAGCTGGAAGCGGGCCGAACGCGGATCGTCGCCGCCGACGAGAAAGTACATCGGCTCGTGAAAGCTGAGCGCCTGCGGCTCGACCGGCGCCGCACTCACCGCCGGCGCCAGCTCGGCGTCGGTGTGGGTGGCGGCCGCCGCGCTCTGTGCCGCCTCCACCGGCCCCCGGCTCGCCGCCGCGGCGTCGACGAGCAGGCGCGCCGCCGGGGCCTCGCGCAGCGACAGCGTCGCCACCCCGACC
>JAEWVQ010000178.1 GCA_023459095.1 Pseudomonadota bacterium
CCGGAATGTGGCCGATCCCCCAGTCGAACACCCAGCTCAGCGCCATCACCGCAGCGGCGGTGGCGGCAATCTTGTCGGCAAACATCTTGGCGCCGGCATTGACCTTCCTGGTGAGCCCGAGCTTCGCTGTGAGCGCCGCGAACAGGCGGTAGGAGGGGCATGTGTGCGGCGACACGAAACCGCGCAACAGACCGCCGGCGACGATGACGAAGGCCAGCCAGCCGTGGGGCGTCAATAGATAGGCGAGGCTGACCAGAAAGGTCATCAGCGCCTGCAGGCGATAGGCGTTGGCGCAGACGGGGGCGATGTCGAAGCGAAGCATGGGTGGATCTCCGGTGAGCGATCCACACAAAATATAAGAATATATTTATATTTTCAAATATGGATTATTGCTCTGCCGGCCAGCCGTTCTCTCCGAGCAGCGCGTCGAGCGGCAGGCGCTCGGCCCACTGCTCCAGTTCCAGCATCGGCTTCGGGTAGAAGGCGTCGACGTGGCCCAGGCACAGGATCGCGATCGGGCGCGCACCAGCCGGCATGGCGAGCAGATCGGCGACCCGCTGCGGATCGAAGATCGACACCCAGCCCATCCCCAGCCCTTCGGCGCGCGCCGCCAGCCACATGTTCTGGATCGCGCAGGCCACCGAGGCCAGATCCATCTCCGGCAACGTCCGCCGCCCGAAGATGTGCTTCTCGCGCCCATCGGCGAGGGCCACCACCAGCACCTCGCCCGCCTCGCGCAGCCCTTCGACCTTGAGCCGCATGAACGCATCCTCGCGCTCGCCGAGCGCACGCGCGGTGGCGATGCGCTCCTCTTCGACGAGCGCATGCAGGTTCGCGCGCAACTCGGCGCAGGTGATGCGGATGAAGCGCCAGGGCTGCATGTAGCCCACGCTCGGAGCCTGGTGCGCGGCCCACAGCAAGCGCCGCAGCAATTCCGGCGCCACCGGATCAGGGCGGAAATGGCGCATGTCGCGGCGCTCGGCGATGGCGCGGTAAACAACCGCGATCTCGGCAGCAGAATAAGCGTTCGGCATGAGCCTTCCCTCAGGCACGACGACGGGGGTCGGCGAGTGTAGCGCGTCGGCGCGCAGCGCAGAAGCCCCGGGGGCGCGACGGATAACACGTTCGTATTATCAATACCATTCCATCGAAATGGTTTTGGCCCCAGAATGGCACGATTACGTGGCAACCCGCGCCGGCGCGTTGCCGCATTTTTTTGACCGGCGCCCGGCGCTTGACCACCGCGGCGCCGACGCCAGCCGCTGGAGAGCCTGGATGCAGAACGTCGTGCTGTACGGAGATGCCCGCCACACATTCGTGCTGTTGAACGAAAGCGAACCCGGCGCCGAGGACGGCGTGCGTTCCAACCAGTACCTCATCGTGCGCGACGGCGTCGGCGTCCTGCTCGACCCCGGCGGCTTCGGCGTGATGCCGCAAGTCCTCGCCGAGATGCTGCGCTACGTGAAGCCCGACCGCATCCGCAACATCGTCCTCTCGCACCAGGACCCCGACATCGTCGGCGGCCTCGCCACCTGGCTCGAGCTGACCCCGGCGCAGGTGCTGGTGTCGAGCATCTGGCTGCGCTTCCTGCCCCACTATGGCTTGCGCGACATGAGCCGCTTCAGCGGCGTGCCCGACAGCGGCATGATGTTCAAGGTCGCGCCCGATTTCGCGCTGCGCATCGTGCCCGCCCACTTCCTGCACTCCGAAGGCCAGATCAACACCTACGATCCGGTGTCGCGCATCCTGTTCACCGGCGACATCGGCGCCGCGATGATGCCGCCCGACCGCGACGACGCCTTCGTCGACGACTTCGACGCCCACATCCCGTTCATCGCCGGCTTCCACCGCCGCTACATGGGCTCGAACCACGCCATCCGCTGCTGGCTCGACACCATCGCCGACCTCGACATCGACATGCTGGCGCCGCAGCACGGCCCGATCTACCGCGGCCCGGCGGTGCGCGCCTTCCTCGACTGGCTGCGCGAGCTGCGCTGCGGCATCGACCTGCTCGAAGCGGGCGGCCGGTTCCGCAAGGAATGAGCGCGATGGAACGCTTTCCGCCCACCGGCCCCGAACTGCCGACCCTGCGCCTGCGCGTCATCGAGCGCCTGGCCGCGCTGCTCGAAGGCCAGACCCGCGCCCAGTCGTTCAGCGCCGCGCTCGGCGACCTCATCCGCGGCGGCCACGCCGACACCATCGGCCACCTTGAGGAAACCCTGCGCACGCTGCCCGAGCTCGACCGCTCGGGGGTAATGAGCGAGGCCCGCGACAACTGCGGCCGGCTGAGCGACGCCCTCGACCACCTGATCGCCGAACGCGCCCGCCAATGGAGCGCGAACCGCAGCGATCTGCGCAGCATCATCGGCGAAATCGACGACATGTTCACCATGCTGTCCAACACCCTGGTGGAGCGCGAACTGCTCGAACGGCAGAGCCAGGTGCTGGAGCAGATCATCCTGTCGCACGAGCGCATCGGCCAGTGGAAGGAGTTCGTGCAGGCCATCCTGAGCGACTTCCACGCCATCTTCCCGTTCGACCTGTTCTTCGTCGCCTTCGCCGAGGAGAACGGGCTGATGCTCAACGTCTATTACTTCGGCGAGTGCGACGAAGACTACCGGCGCGCGATCCGCCAGCAGCTCGCCCAGCGCATGATCGACAGCCTCGGCCTGCCCGCCGGCTCGGCGCTCGACTACGAGGAGTTCCAGGTCCAGCGCCGCAAGCTGATGCAGCCCGTGCGCCCCGACCAGATGATCACCGTGCGCGTGCCCGAGCACTCCTCGCACCTCGCCGGCCTGCTCGGCGTCACCTTCCTGTCGTCGTCGCCGCTCAATCCGCGCGAGGAGAGCGTGATCCGCTCCATCCTCGCGGTGATGGTGATGGTCGTGGGCTCGAGCAAGGTGCTGTCGCGCACCCTCGCCGAGCTCGAATACCACTCCATCCACGACCCGCTCACCGGGCTCTACAACCGGCGCCACTTCAACGCCATGCTCGAGTACGAGATCGGCCGCTCCGAGCGTCATCGCCACGAATTCGCCCTGTTGCTGATCGATCTCGACAACTTCAAGGACGTCAACGACTCCTACGGCCACCCCACCGGCGACCAGGCCCTGTGCAACGTCGCCGACATCCTGCGCGGCCAGGTGCGCAAGGGCGACCTCGCCACCCGCATCGGCGGCGACGAGTTCGCCATCGTGCTCATGGAGACCGGCCTCGCCGGCGCGCGCGCGGTCGCCGAGAAGCCCGGCACCGCGCTGCGCGCCCACACCTTCGCCAGCGCCGGCGGCAAGCGCTTCCACATCACCGCGTCGATCGGCATCGTCGTCTATCCGCGCGACGCACGCACCGAAACCGACCTCCTCGCCGGCGTCGATCTGGCGATGTACCGCGCCAAGGAACTGGGCAAGGACAGCGCCTGCGCCCTCGACGCCCTCCCCGACCGCCTGCAGGCCACCCGGCTCACCCGCGACTACGCCGAAAAGCTGCGCGAGGCGCTACGCGAGGGGCGCATGCTGCCTTACTTCCAGCCCATCGTGGATTGCCGCAGCGGCGTGCCCTTCGCCTGCGAGACGGTGGCCCGCCTCCGCGAGCCCAACGGCGACACCATCGCCGCCGGCGCCTTCATCGAGACCATCGAGAAGTACGGCCTCGGCCGCGAACTCGACCGCGCCATCATCGGCCAGGCCCTGCGCGCGGCCGCCGCACGCACGGCCAGCGGCGCGCCGCCGCTGCGCGTGTTCATCAACCTGTCGGCGCAGGAGATCCAGGGGCGCGGCATCCTCGGCTACGCCGAGGAGCTGTGCCAGGAACTGGCCATTCCGCCCAGTCAGGTGGTGTTCGAAATCCTCGAACGCGACGCCATCGGCGACATGACCAACATGCGCAAATTCCTCGCCAAGCTGCGCAACAAGGGCTTCGCCTTCGCGCTCGACGACTTCGGCAGCGGCTACAACTCCTTCCACTACCTGCGCGAGCTGCACTTCGAGTTCGTCAAGATCGACGGTGCCTTCGTGCGCAGCATCGTCCAGTCGCCGGTCGACCGCGCGCTGGTGCGCAACCTCACCAACCTGTGCAAGGAACTCGGCATCCTCACCATCGCCGAGTTCGTCGAGTCCGAAGCCATCCTCGACATCCTCAAGGACATGGGCGTGGACTACTGCCAGGGCTACCACGTCGGCATGCCGCTGCCGCAGATGCCGGCACTCGACGCCTGAGCGCCCCCTTGCACGCGACGCGGGTGCGCTTTGCCGGCGCCGCGTGCAGGCGTTATCATCGCCGGCGTTCATGGTTGCCCGCCACCGGCGGGCATGAAAAGGGAATCCGGTCGCGCCTGTCCGCGCCCAATCCGGAGCTGCCCCCGCAACTGTAGTCGGCGAGTTTCGCGCCACCCCATGCCACTGGAGAGCATTCCGGGAAGGCGGGCGCGAAGCGGTGACCCGAGAGCCAGGAGACCTGCCATGCACGCTTCCCTTAACAGCTTGGGGCGGGGTGTCCCTGACAAGAGGCATGGTCTCCACCATTTCGCTTGCCCGTTTCGTACCGGATGATGCGGCCACACCGCGCGACACGATCGCGGCGGTGATGCCGTGCGCCCGGTCGTCGGCGGTCCGCCCCGCCCGCACCGGAGCGCCGCCATGCCCGCCCTTGCATCCACCACCGGGGGCGATCCCCGTCGCCACCAGCCCGTCGGACGCGCGCGCCGATGAACACGGTGTGCCACCTGCGCCCCGCGGACAGGGCACGCATCCTCGCCCACCTGCTCGCGCTCGACGGCGACGACCGCCTGCTGCGCTTCGGCCACGCGATACGCGACGAAGGCATCGCGGGCTATGTCGCGGCGATCGATTTCATGCGTGACGACGTCCTCGCGCTGGAACGGCCTGACGGCGGTCTGGCTGCGATCGTCCACGTCGGCATGCGCGAGCGCGAAGTCGATTTCGGCCTCAGCGTCGATCCGGCGTGGCGCCGCCGCGGCCTGGGGCGCACCCTGTTCGGACACGTGATCGTGCTCGCGCGCGCGGTCGGCGCGGCTCGTCTGGTGTGCCACACGCTCAACCCGGCGATCCTGCGTCTGGCCGCGGAGCGCGGCTTTCGCCGCCTCCACGACAGTCCGGCCGGCGCCCTCGTGCTCGAACTGGAAGCCCCGCGCGCACGCTCCGCCTGACCGCGCGGCGGCCCTCAGCGCACCGGAAAATCGAAATAGCGCGCCGGATGCGGCTCGTCGCGCAGGGTGAAGTGCCACCACTCCTCGGGCAGGTTGCCGAAGCCGTGGCGCTCCATCAGCGCGCGCAGCCACAACCGGTTGTGGCGCACGGCCCACGGCACGTCGGGGTTTTCGGTGTGCGAGCGCACGCCGAAGAAATCGAACGCCGACCCCATGTCGAGTTCGCCATTGGCAAGCGGCTCGCCACGCACGTCCCTGGCGCGCGCACGATCGACCACCACCACGGTGAGGTCGACGGTGCTGCCGCGGCTGTGGCCGGACTGCTCGGCGATGTAGCCGCGCGCGAACAGTTCGCCTTTCGGCACCTCGGGGTAGTAGGCCGGTTTGGTGCGCTGATCGGCGAGGTCGCGCCCCCAGCCGACGAAGTCGTTGACCGCGGTCTGCGGCCGGTAGCAATCGAAGATCTTCAGCACCATGCCCTGCGCGCGCAACTCGGCCTGCACCGCGGCGAGCGCATCGGCCGCGGGCGCGCTGAGGATGCAGGTCGGCGCCAGATAGCCCGCCACCGGCCGACCGACGAAGTTGTCGCTGCCGAAATAGCGGATGTCGAACTGCGCATCGGGCAGGCGCGCCGGCAGATGGACGAAACCCGGCGGCAGGCCGGCCTCGCCGGCGCCGGAGGTTCCGGGCTGGAGCGCACAGCCGCCAAGCCACAGGCCGGCCAGCATTGCCACGCACAGACGATGGAGCGGCTTCATGGGCACCTCCCTTCTTGCACGGAAAACCCGTCGTTTCAGCGCTGCCCCATCGCCTCGCCCATCCGCACCGGGCGCGCCGGCGCCCAGTCCGCGGCGAACTGCAGGGTGTCGCGCGGGAACAGCATGACCACCGTGGAGCCGAGCAGGAAGCGCCCCATCTCCTCGCCCCGGGCGAGCACCACCTGGCCTTCCGGGTAGCGCCATTCGCGCAACTGGCCGGTACGCGGCGGATTGACCACGCCGTGCCACGGCGTCGCCATGCTGCCGACGATGGTCGCGCCGACCAGCACCAGCACGAAGGGGCCGTGTTCCGACTCGAACACGCACACCACACGCTCGTTGCGCGCAAACAGGCCGGGCACCGCGCGCGCGGTGAGCGGATTGACCGAGAACAGCTCCCCCGGCACGTGGATCATCCGCGTCAGGCGGCCGGCGCAGGGCATGTGGATGCGGTGGTAGTCGCGCGGGCTCAGGTACAGGGTGGCGAAGCTGCCGTGATCGAAGCGCGCGGCGAGCTCGCGGTCGCCGCCGAGCAGCGCCGCCGACGAATAGCGGTGGCCCTTGGCCTGGAAGATCTGGTCACGCTCGATCGCGCCGAACTGGCTGATCGCGCCATCGACCGGGCAGATGAACGCGGCGTCGGCCAGCGGGCGCGCGCCGGCCTTCAGCGGGCGGGTGAAGAAATCGTTGAAGCTGGCGTAGGACGCCGGGTCGGGATTGGCCGCCTCGGCCATGTTCACGCCATAGCGGCCGATGAACCAGCGGATCACCGCGGTGGTGAGCGCGCCGGCGCGGGCGGCGGCAAGCTTGCCCATGAATTCGGTGAGGGCCTGCTTGGGCAGCAGGTATTGCGGCAATACGGCGAGACGATCGGACACCAGTGGGCTCTCGGGGGCAATGAATGGGCAGCGGCGGATTATAGCGGCAGCCCGCCGCCGCCCGCCCGGCCAATCCCCCGCCCGCGCTCAGCCCCCGCCGCCGAAGAGCGCCGCCGCGGCGCGCGGATTGGACGGGAAATAAAAATGCACGTAGGACGCGGTGATGGCGCCGACGCGGTAGATCGCCTCGCCCTCGCCGCCGTCCGCGCGCGTCGCACGCAGCGCGGGCACAAGCGGCGTGTCGCTCTTCGAGTAGTGGAAGGTGTGGCCGGCGAGGCGGCCCGCGGGCAGCGCGGCGGCCTGCAGGCCGAGCGCGGCCAGACGCGGCTGCATCAGCGCGCGCCCCGGCAGCAGGCCGCCGAAACGGTGCTCGATGCCGGCCTTGTCCACCACCGCCTCGAACAGGCTCATCATCCCGCCGCACTCGGCGAGCACCGCGCCGCCGGCCGCGGCATGGGCGCGCAGGCCGTCCCAGAACGCGGTATTGGCGGCGAGCGCGGCGCCGTGCAACTCGGGATAACCGCCCGGCAGCCACACCGCATCGCAGGCCGGCAGCGCCTCGCCGGCGAGCGGCGAGAAGAAGCGCAGCTCGGCGCCGAGTGCGCGCAACGTATCCACGTTCGCCGGATAGATGAAGCCGTAAGCCGCATCGCGCGCGATCGCGATGCGGCGGCCGGCGAGCAGCGCCGGCACGGACTCGGCCTCCGGCGCCGGAAAGCGCACCGCCGGCGGCAGCTCGGCGGCACCGGTGCGCGCGAGGTGATCGGCGATGCGGTCCAGGCGCTCGGCCAGATCGTCGATCTCCGCCGCCTGCAGCAGGCCGAGATGGCGCTCGGGCAGCGCCGCACCGGCGTCGCGCGCCACCGCGCCGAAAAAGCGCATGCCGGCGGGCAGGGCCGCGCGCAACAGGTCGGCGTGGTGGGCGCTGCCGACGTGGTTGGCGAGCACGCCGGCAAACGGCAGGCCGGGGCGGTAGCTCGCCAGGCCGTGGGCGACCGCGCCGAAGGTCTGCGCCATCGCGCGCGCGTCGATCACCGTCATCACCGGAATGCCGAAGCGGCACGCGATGTCGGCGGCCGACGGCGCACCGTCGTAGAGCCCCATGACGCCCTCGACCAGAATCAGATCGGTCTCGCCCGCGGCGGCGTGCAGGCGGCGGGCGACGTCGGCCTCGCCGCACATGCCGAGATCGACGTTGTACACCGGCGCGCCGCTGGCCACCGCATGGATCTGCGGGTCGAGGAAATCCGGCCCGCACTTGAACACACGCACGCGGCGGCCGAGCCGGGTGTGCAGGCGGGCCAGGGCCGCGGTGACCGTGGTCTTGCCCTGCCCCGAGGCCGGCGCGGCGACGAGCAGCGCCGGACAGTGACGCTCAGTCGTCATCGCCCACTCCTTGCGCGCGCGGCACCGGATTCACCACCGTGCAACCGGCGTGCGGCGGATGCGGCGCCGCCTCTGCCCCGGCCGGCACGAACCAGGCCAGGCGCGGATACAGCCCGACCACGCCGCCGACCACGGTGAGCGCCGGCGGGCGGATGCCGGCCTCGGCCACGCGCGCGGCGAGCGTTTCGAGGTCGGCGGTGACCACGCGCTGCGCGGCGGTGGTGCCGCGTTCGATCACCCCCGCCGGCGTCGCCGCCGGCAGGCCGTGGGCGACGAGCTGGGCACAGATTTCGGCAAGCCGCGAAATGCCCATGTAGATCACCAGGGTCTGCCCCGGACGCGCGAGCATCGGCCAGTCGAGATCGAGCGCGCCATCCTTCAGGAAGCCGGTGGTGAACACCACCGACTGCGCGTGGTCGCGGTGGGTGAGCGGAATGCCGGCATAGGCGGCGACACCGGCGGCAGCGGTGACCCCGGGCACGACTTCGACGGTGACCCCGGCCTCGACCAGCACCTCCATCTCCTCGCCGCCGCGGCCGAAGATGAAAGGATCGCCGCCCTTGAGCCGCACCACGCGCCGGCCCGCGCGCGCCAGGCGCAGCAGCAGGCGGTTGATCTCGTCCTGCGGCAGGGTGTGGTCGGCGGCCTTCTTGCCGACGTAGATGCGCTCGGCGTCGGCGGGCGCCAGCGCGACGATCGCCGGACTCACCAGATTGTCATAAACGAGGACGTCGGCGCCCATCACCAGGCGGGCGCCGCGCAGGGTGAGCAGTTCCGGATCGCCCGGCCCCGCGCCGACCAGATAGACCCGGCCGGGCTGCGGCCCCGGGCGCCGGAACGCGCGCGCGCAGAAATCGGCCGGCCAGTCCTCGCCCTTTCCGCCCTGCACGCCATCATCCCCGGTCGTCATCGCCTCACCACTCCATGCCCGGCATCGCCTTCACGCCGGCGGCGAAGGCATGCTTGACCGGGGTCGCCTCGGTCACCGTGTCGGCGGCGGCGATCAGCTCGGGCGGCGCCGCGCGCCCGGTGACCACCACATGCTGCATCGCCGGGCGCGCCAGCAGGTCGGCGACCACGGTGTCGACCTCAAGATAGCGGTACTTGAGCGCGATGTTGAGTTCGTCGAGCACCACCAGGCCGATCGCCGGATCGCGCAGGAAGGCGAGCGCCTGCGCCCACGCCGCCTCGGCGGCGGCGACGTCGCGCGCACGGTCCTGCGTCTCCCAGGTGAAGCCTTCGCCCATGACGTGCCAGGCGACCTCGGGCACGCGGCTGAAGAAGGCCTCCTCGCCGGTACCGCTGCGCCCCTTGATGAACTGCACCACGCCCACCTTCATGCCGTGGCCGAGCGCGCGCGCGACCAGGCCGAAGGCCGCGCTCGACTTGCCCTTGCCGTTGCCGGTATTGACCAGCAGCACGCCGCGTTCGGTCTGCGCCGCGGCGATCTTGTCATCGACCACCGCCTTCTTGCGCTGCATGCGCGCGTTGTGGCGGCCGTCGCGGTCGGCGGCCGCGGAGGCGCCGCCTTCATCCTGGTGCAGAGCGTCGTCTTGCATTCACTTGTCCATCTTCATCTTGGCCGCGAGTTCGACGTAACCGTCGAGCACGCCGGGGCCGGGGTGAAAGAAATGTTCGCCGGTCAGCGTCACCAGACGCACCGGCAGCAGGCCCAGTTCGGCGTTGCACTGCTCGGCATTGACGCGATCGAGCGAGAACACCACATCGGGCTTGAACCGGTCCACCGCGCTGCGGATCGTCGGCAGCTCCTCGCCGGCGCGCATGTGGCGGATGCGCGGCGCGCTTTCGACGATCTCGAAGCCCGCCTGCGCGAACGCGTCGGCGATGAAATGTTCGCGCCCGAAAGAATACGGCGAGCGCCCGCAGGCCGACAGCACCAGCGCGCGCCGCCCCTTGCCGCCGACCGCGCGGGCGCGCGCCTGCCACTCGCGATGGAAGGCGGCGATGCGCGCCTGCGCCCCGCTCACCCCGCTGGCGCGGGCGAGTTCGAGCAGCATCGCCTCGGCGTCGGCGAGCGAGCGGAAGCCATCCACACGCAGCACGCGGGCGCCGGCGGGCATCGCCAGTTCGAGCGCGGCGGCATCGGTCCAGTTCGAGGTCACGAACAGATCGGGCTTGAGCGCGGCCACCGCGGCGAAATCGGGGTCCATCACCCCGCCGGTGCGCGGCAGGTCGGTGCGGCGGTCGTAACGCGACACGCCGACGATGCAGTGGCCGCGCCCGAGCCAGTCGAGCGCCACGGTGAGATAGGGCGACTGGCTGACGATGCGCGGACACGGTGGCGCGCTCCCCGCGGCCAGCGCCGGCAGCGTCAGGGCCAGCAGCAGCGCGGCGCACGCGCGGCGGAAAAGGCGGATCATCGTTCTACTCCGGAATGAACAGGGTGCGCCCTTCGGCCTCGATGCAGCGCAGGGGGTGGCCGAAGGCGCGGCTCAGCAGCTCGGGGCGCAGCACCGTGTCGCGGTCGCCGGCCTGCACGCCGCCGCGGCCGTCGAGCAGGATCACCTGGTCGGCAAAGCGCGCGGCGAGATTGATGTCGTGCAGCACCATGACCACGCCGCGCCCCGCGCCGGCGAGCGTGCGCAGCAGTTCGAGCACGCCGATCTGATGGCGCAGGTCGAGATGGTTGAGCGGTTCGTCGAGCAGGAACAGCTGCGGCGCCTGCGCCAGCACCGCGGCCAGCGCCACGCGCTGACGTTCGCCGCCGGACAGGGTGAGGATGTCGCGCTCGGTCATGTCGGCCATGCCGACGTCGGCAAGCGCGGCACGCGCGATCGCCTCGTCCTCCGGCCCCTCCCAGCCCCAGCGCCCGAGATGCGGATGACGGCCGACGAGCACGGTATCGAGCACGCTGGCGGCGAAGTGGTCGGGCTGCTGCTGCACGAGCAGGCCGCGATAGCGTGCCGCGGCCTGCGCCGACCACGCCGCCACCGGCAGCCCGCCCAGGCGCAGCTCGCCGACCGCGGGCGGGCGCAGGCCGGCCAGGGTGTGCAGCAGGGTGGTCTTGCCCGCGCCATTGGGGCCGAGCAGCACCAGGCATTCGCCCGCGGCCAGGCGCAGACTGAACTCGCAGCACAGCCAGCGCTCGCCGATGCGCACCGCGAGCCGCTCGGCTTCGAGCAGCGGCACCTCGGCGGCAGCGGGCGCAGCGGCCAGTGGGGTGGCCATCGGGGCGGTCATCCGCGCGGCCGCCGGGCGAGCAGGAAGAGGAACACCGGCACGCCGATGAGCGCGGTGAGCACGCCCACCGGCAGCTGCACCGGCGCCAGCAGCGTGCGCGCCGCGGTGTCGGCGACGGTGAGCAGGATGCCGCCGGACAGCGCCGCCGCCGGCAGCAGCAGGCGCTGGTCGTTGCCGATCACCAGACGCACGAGGTGGGGCACGATCAGGCCGACGAAGCCGACCGAGCCGATCAGGGTGACCGCGACCGCGGTAAACAGCGACGCGAGCACGTAGAGCCCGCGGCGCAGGTGCTCGACGCGCACGCCGAGCGCGCGCGCGCTCAGCTCGCCGCGCGCGAGCACGTTGAGATCGCGCGCCTGCGGCGCCACCAGCACGAGCCCCAGACCGAGCACGACAAGCGCGGGCCACGGTCGCGCCGCGCCGCTGGCGTCGCCCATCAGCCAGAACAGCATGGACTGCACGCGGGTATCGGGGGCGAGCGCCAGCATCAGCATCACCGCGGCGCCGCAGCCGGCGGCGACGATGACGCCGGTGAGCAGCAGCCGGGTCTGCGTCCAGCTGCCGTCGCCGTGGGCCAGGCCGAACACCAGCAGCATGGCGCCGAGGGCGCCGGCGAAAGCCGCGGTGTCGATCCAGAAGCTGAGCGCGCCGGCGCCGATCGCGGCGAGCGCGCCGACCGCGGCGCCGCCCGACACGCCGAGAATGTACGGATCGGCGAGCGGATTGCGCAGCAGCACCTGCATCAGTCCGCCGGCGAGCGCGAGCAGGCCGCCGCAGGCGAAGGTGGCGAGCGCGCGCGGCAGGCGCAGCTCGCGCACGAT
>JAEWVQ010000179.1 GCA_023459095.1 Pseudomonadota bacterium
GCGGGCGCATCCTGCCCGAGGCGAAGAACCCGGTGAACCGGCTGCTGATCTGGCTGTACCGGCCGATCATCAAGGGCGTGCTGCGCTTCAAGGTCCTCACGCTCGTGCTCGCCGTGCTGGCGATGGCTGCCACCATCGTGCCCGCGCGCCAGATCGGCTCGGAGTTCATGCCGACGCTCAACGAAGGCACGCTGTTCTACATGCCGGCGGCGCTGCCGGGCATGTCGGTGACCGAGGCCGGGCGCCTGCTTGCGACCACCAACCGCATCATCAAGGCCTTCCCCGAGGTCGAGTCGGTGTACGGCAAGGCCGGCCGCGCCAACACCGCCACCGATCCGGCGCCGCTCGAGATGTTCGAGACCGTCATCAACCTGAAGCCGCAGGACCAGTGGCGGCCGGGCATGACCACCGACAAGCTCATTGCCGAGATGGACGCCGCGCTCAAGTTCCCCGGCCTGGCCAACTCGTGGACGATGCCGATCAAGGCCCGCATCGACATGCTCAGCACCGGCATCCGCACGCCGGTGGGGGTCAAGGTCTTCGGCAAGGATCTGGAGACGCTGGAGAAGGTGGCGCAGGCGGTGGAGGCGGCGGTGCGCAAGGTGCCGGGCGCAAGCAGCGCCTACGCCGAGCGCGTGGCCGGCGGCTACTACGTGGACATCGTGCCGCGCCGCGACCAGCTCGCGCGCTACGGGCTCACCATCGGCATGGTGCAGGACGTGATCGCCACCGCGCTCGGCGGCGAGATGGTGACGACCACGGTCGAGGGCCTGGAGCGCTACGGCGTGTCGGTGCGCTACGCGCGCGGCCTGCGCGACGATCCGGCGCGGCTCGCGTCCGACGTCCTCGTGCCGACCATGAATGGGCCCATTCCGCTCGGCCAGCTCGCCGAGGTGAAGCTGACGCGCGGCGCCCCGGGCATCCGCACCGAGAACGCGCTGCTGGCGGCCTATGTGTATGTCGACACGCGCGAGGCCGACCTCGGCGCCTTCGTCAAGCGCGCGCAGCAGGCGGTGGCCGAAGAGGTCGAATTCCCGCAGGGCTACTACGCCACCTGGAGCGGCCAGTTCGAGAACATGGAGCGTGCCAAGGAGAAGATGAAGATCGTGGTGCCGGTCACGTTGGCGCTGATCTTCGTGCTGCTCTACCTCAACTTCCGGCGGCTGACCGAGACGCTGATCGTGATGCTGTCGGTGCCTTTCGCGCTGGTCGGTGGGGTGTGGCTGATGTGGTGGCTGGGCTACCAGATGAGCGTCGCCGTTGCGGTGGGTTTCATCGCCTTGGCTGGGGTGGCGGCGGAGACGGGCGTCATCATGCTGATCTACCTCGATCATGCATGGAAGGAGGTTCGTGAGCGCAGGCACGCCGAAGGCCGCGAGGCCGGGGTCGCCGATCTGTACGAGGCGATCATGGAAGGCGCAGTCGAGCGCGTGCGGCCGAAGATGATGACCGTGGTCGCGATCATGGCCGGCCTGTTGCCGATCATGTGGAGCACCGGTACCGGCGCCGAGGTGATGAGCCGCATCGCCGCGCCGATGGTGGGCGGCATGGTGTCCTCGACCGTGCTGACGCTGGCGGTGATTCCGGCGCTGTACGCGCTGGTCAAGCAGTGGGAGTTGCGCCGCAGCGCTAAGACAGCACCCGCGCAGGCACTGGTCACGGTGTCGAATTTGTAATGCACCGGTCAGCGCCGCGACAGCACCGGGGGCGTAGCCTGTTTCCAAGGCCCCGTTCCCGAGGCCGCCCCTGAACGTGACGAGGAGCATTGCGATGCTTGCCTGGCTGAAATCCCTCTGGCAATCCTTCAGGAATTGGTGTCGCGAGAACGAGCGAGCCCACCGGGATGCCCCGCTCTCGCCGTGCTGCTCGAAGCCGCCCGCAGCCGTTCGCCATTCGCCGACCCGCAAGGTATGAAGCCATGAACACAAAGCCTGCTCATGATCCTGGACTCCCTCGATCTGTCGCCTGGTATCGCTCCCCCGGCGTCATCGCCGGCCTGATGCTGGCGGCGATCGCACTGTTCTTCCTGTTGCGCGAACACTGGGCGCATGTGTCGGGCAACTGGGTGTATCTGATCCTGTTGCTGTGTCCCCTGATGCACCTGTTTGGCCATGGAGGACATCACGGCGGGCACCGCAGCAACGACACCGATTCGGAGAAGCGCTGAGATGTCGATGACAGGGGCGTGCCTTGGCCGTGGCGTCGTCATCGCGGCGCTTTCGGGCGTCTTGATTTCGAGCGCAGCGGCGCAAGGCTGGAAGATCCCGCAGCCCTCTCCGGGGCTGATGCCCAATCCGGCGCAAGGAAAGGGACTCTACGCACAGCACTGTGCCGCTTGCCATGGGACCGACCTCAAGGGCTCGGACAAGGGGCCGCCCATGCTCCATAAGGTCTACGAACCCAGTCATCACGCCGATATCGCCTTTCAGTTGGCGGTAGCGAATGGTGTGCGCGCCCACCACTGGCAGTTCGGCGACATGGCACCTGTTCCCGGCCTGACGTCGGACGAGGTCGCTCATGTCACGGCATTCATCCGTGGTGAACAGCGCAAGGTCGGCATTCGATAACAACAAACGCCGGGGAGAAGCATCATGACCCACGAACATTCGCAGGGTGGCCATTCCGGCCACACTCATCGCCACGATCATGCATCGACAGGCAATGACACCGATCCGGTCTGCGGCATGACGGTAAAGCCCGACTCTCCGTATCGGGTCATTCACGCCGGACACGAATACCGGTTCTGCAGTGCGAAGTGCCAAGGCAAGTTCGAGACTGATCCGGCGCGGTATCTGGCACCGGAGACAAGTCAGCCTTCAACGGAACCCGCACCGGTGCCCGGCACGGAGTACACCTGCCCGATGCATCCGGAGATCCGCCAGATTGGACCGGGCACCTGCCCGAAATGCGGTATGACACTCGAGCCGGTGATGCCGGGTCTTGAGGATGAGGACAATCCCGAGCTCGTCGATTTCCGCCGCCGCTTCTGGTGGACGCTGCCGCTGACGGTGATCGTCACCGCGATCGCCATGTCCGGTGGCGTCTTCGATCCGATGCTGGGTGCGGCGCGCCCCTGGGTCGAGCTGGCCCTGGCGACACCGGTCGTGCTCTGGTCCGGTTGGCCGTTCTTCGTGCGCTGCGCGCAGTCGATCGGCAACCGCAGCCCGAACATGTGGACGCTGATTGGACTGGGAGTTGGGGCGGCCTATCTATATAGCGTCGTCGCTACGGTTGCGCCCGAAGTGTTTCCGGCCTCTTTCCGCATGGGCGAACACGTGGCGGTGTATTTCGAGGCAGCAGCGGTGATCATCTCGCTGACGCTGCTCGGCCAGGTGCTGGAGCTGAAGGCGCGATCGGAGACCGGCGCCGCGATCAAGGCGCTGCTCGGCCTCGCGCCCAAGACCGCGCGGCGCATTCGCGCGGATGGCACCGAAGAGGATATCCCGCTGACCCACGTCCATCCTGGCGACCGGCTGCGTATTCGTCCGGGCGAAAAGGTGCCGGTCGACGGTTCCGTTGCCGAAGGCGAAAGCGCGGTCGATGAATCGATGCTGACCGGCGAGCCGATCCCCGTGACCAAGCGCCCCGGCGACAAGGTGATCGGCGCCACGCTCAACACCAGCGGGGCGCTGGTCATGGTCGCAGAGAAGATCGGCGCACAGACCATGCTCTCTCAGATCGTGCAGATGGTCGCGCAGGCCCAGCGCTCGCGCGCGCCGATGCAACGCCTGGCGGATGTCGTCGCGGGCTGGTTCGTCATCGTCGTCGTGCTCATCGCCCTCACCACGTTCGTGGTGTGGGGACTCTTCGGACCCCAGCCGAGCTGGGCCTACGGCCTCATCAACGCGGTGGCGGTGCTGATCATCGCCTGCCCCTGTGCGCTCGGCCTGGCCACGCCGATGTCGGTGATGGTCGCGACCGGCAAGGCCGCCACCCAGGGCGTGCTGTTCCGTGATGCGGCGGCGATCGAGTCGCTGCGCAAGGTCGACACCCTGATCGTGGACAAGACCGGCACCCTGACCGAAGGACGCCCCGCCTTCCATCGTGTGGTGGCGGCGCCGGGCGGGACGGAGGCCGACGTGCTTCGCATCGCAGCCAGCCTCGATCAGGGCAGCGAGCACCCACTCGCACAGGCCATCGTGAGCGAGGCCCGCGAGCGCGGTCTCGCGCTCAGCACACCGGACACCTTCGAATCCTCTTCCGGCATCGGCGTGCGCGGCACGGTCGACGGCCAACGTGTGGTTCTGGGGAACACCGCCCTGATGGACGATGAGCGCATCGATTGGCGCGGGCTCGCGGAGCGCGCCGAGGCTTTGCGCTTGGAGGGCGCAAGCGTGATGTACCTCGCCGCAGACGGCGTGCTCGTCGGCCTCATCGCCGTTGCCGACCCGATCAAGGCTTCGACCCCGGAAGCGCTCGATGCGCTGCGCGCGAGCGGGCTCAGGATCATCATGGCCACGGGCGACGGTCTCACCACGGCGCGCGCGGTCGGTGCACGCCTGGGCATCGACGAGGTCTATGGCGAAGTGAAGCCCGCCGACAAGAATGAGCTCGTCGGCAAACTGCAGGCCGAGGGGCACATCGTCGCCATGGCCGGCGACGGCATCAACGACGCCCCGGCGCTCGCGCGCGCGAATGTCGGTATCGCGATGGGCACCGGGACCGACGTCGCGATGAACAGTGCCCATCTGACTCTGGTCAAGGGTGATCTCCGGGGCATCGCCACCGCACGCAGCATCTCCGTCGCCACTGTGCGCAACATGCACCAGAACCTCGTGTTCGCCTTCCTATACAACGCAGCGGGTGTGCCGATCGCAGCCGGAGTGCTCTATCCGGCGTTCGGACTGCTTCTTTCACCCCTGATTGCCGCCCTGGCGATGAGCTTCAGTTCGGCGTCCGTGGTCGGCAACGCATTGCGCCTCGGACGGAAAAGGATCTGATTGTCCTCAATTCGCCAGCCCCGAAAACTGGGCAGACGAACTGCGTGACGGGTTCGTCGTTCGTTGGGAGGCATGCTGGCGTTGGCATGCCGATGTTTGCGCACAAGGAACTGCCTCATGAAAGGCGAGACTGAAGTCCAGCCGGTACCACCGGAGCGGGCTGAATCAAGTTCAAGGGTTCGCCGCGTATTTCTCGTCTTCGTCGTACTAGCTGCCGTTCTCCTTATCGCCGAGCACCGGCTCCATGTGCTCGGCTACCTACCGTGGCTCATCTTGCTTGCGTGCCCCCTGATGCACGTCTTCATGCATCACGGTCACGGCCACAATGGAAAACGAACGGCGGCTGCGGACGATGGCAGTCGTCATGCGCAATCCCACAGAGATCGAAATGAATGAGACGTCGAGTTACGGCTTGTGGTCACTGGTCATCATCAACTCGCTGTTCTTCATCGCCTTCGCCTTCAGCTTCACGCGTCCCCGCACAAGCCGGGACTGGCGATCCTTGGGCGCTTACTCGTAAGCGCCCGGCGAACCCGTCTTGCCGTTTCGCTCAGGCGCAGTCGCTTGGCCGCCAGCGATGCGGCAGCAACTCGCCGACCCGGCTGTAAGGCTGGGTCGGCAGCCGTTCGAGCACATCCTTCAGGTACGCAAAGGGCTCGTGGCCGTTGAGCCGCGCGGACTGAATCAGGCTCATGATCGCAGCAGCACGCTGGCCCGCGCGCAGGCTGCCGGCGAACAGCCAGTTCTTGCGCCCGAGCGCGATCGGCCGAATCTGGTTCTCGATCCAGTTGTTGTCGATGGGGACACGGCCGTCGTCGATGTAGTGCGTGAGCTGTCGGCGCCGGTCCAATATTGACCAGGTGTACCGGTTGAATTTTGACCAGGGGCGATAGCTGCTCGTCATTGCTGCAGCTGTGGATAAGTGTATCGGATTGGCGGTCCTGTTTGCCCGCCTGTGCGCTTGTCGTCGAGCACGAGGGGGCGACGTAGGGGAATCTGCGAAGGGCGTAGCCCGAAGCAGATTCCCCTACGTCGCGCCGACTCAGAACGGGTCAGCCCCGTCGCTTTCAGACGCTGCGGCCCGCTTGCTCTTCTCCCTCGACTGGATGCGGGACTTGGCGGCCGCGCTGCTGTGCTGGAAGCGCCAAGACTCGTTACCGGTCTCCACGATGTGGCAGTGATGCGTCAGCCGGTCCAGCAGCGCCGTCGTCATCTTGGCGTCGCCGAACACGCTGGCCCATTCCCCGAAGGTCAGGTTGGTCGTGATCATCACGCTGGTGTGTTCGTAGAGCTTGGAGAGCAGGTGGAAGAGCAAGGCGCCGCCGGCTTGGCTGAAGGGGAGATAGCCCAACTCGTCGAGGATGACCAGGTCCATGCTGCGCAGCGACAGCGCAAGCCGCCCGGCTTTGCCAGCGGCCTTCTCCTGTTCGAGCGCATTGACCAGATCAACCGTCGAGTAAAAGCGCACTCGCCGGCCATGACGCGTAATCCCTGAGACGCCCAGCGCCGTTGCCAGATGGGTCTTGCCCGTGCCCGGCCCGCCGATGAAGACGACGTTGTGCGCCTGGTCGGTAAACGACAGATCGGCCAGTGCTGTGATGAGCTTGCGCTCGATGCACGACTGCCCGAAGTCGAAACCCGCCAGATCCCGATGAACGGGGAAGCGGGCGGCCGACATCTGGTAGCGGACCGAGCGCATGGCGCGGTCGGTGGATTCGGCCTCCAACAGGCGCTCGATGAGCCAGCGCGCGCTCTGGAGCCCGACGTCACCGCCATTGGCGCTCAACTCGGCCCAGGTGCTGGCCATGCCATATAGACGCAAGGCTTTCAGTTCGGCGCCGAGCTCACGCATGATCAGCCTCCTGGGTACGCAGGCGGTCGTAGCGACCGGTGTCGGCCACCGGCGCCTCCTTGACCTGCAGCGTGGTCGGCACCGATTCGGGCAACGGCGCCTGGTTGAGCCGGGCAATGACATTGAGCACATGCTCCACACTGACCACGCCCGATTCGAGCACCAGTTCGACGGCGACGAGCACCGTGTCGAGCCCGGCCTTGGGTACCACCGCAAGCATCTGGCTCATCACCCGGTCACCGCCTTCGCGCCGCAGCAGCAGGCGTTGCAGCCGCACCAGCGGCTCGGGCATCTCGGCAAACGGCGCTCCGTTCCTCAACACCCCGGGCTTGCGCTCCACCAGCGGCAGGTAGTGGCGCCAGTCGTAGCGGGTTTGCCCCCGCTCGAACAGGCGCGGGTGACTTGCCATCACGACCTCGTCGAACACGATCTCGATGCGCTCCGGATAGAACCGCTTGCTGATCAGCTTGCCCGCCAGCTCGCACGGCACCGAGTAGTGGTTGCGGGCGGCCGTCACCAGACAGGTGCTCGACACGCGGCCCGGCTCTTCGACATACCCGTCGAAGGCAGACACCATCGGCATCAGGTGCGGTTGCTCGTGTTCGAGCATCTCGGCCACCGACAACGCGTACTCGGGATGACGCACTTCCTGCCACAGGGCCTGGCAACGGGCCAGCAGCCAGGCATTCAGGTCAGCAAAGCTGCCAAAGCGCAACGTGCCGGCCTCCTGCCAGATCCGCCGCCGGCTGTCCTGCACGTTCTTCTCGACGACGCCTTTCTCCCACCCCGAGGCGACGTTGCAGAAGTCCGGATCGAACAGATAGTGCGAGCACAGCGCCGCGAAGCGGGCATTGACCACCCGGCCCTTACCCTTCTTGACCTTGTCGACCGCCGTCTTCATGTTGTCGTAGATGCCGCGCCGGGGAATCCCGCCCAGCGCCTGGAAACTGCGCGTGTGGGCGTCGAACAGCATCTCGTGACTTTGGCTCGGGTAGGTGATCAGCACGAAGGCTCGGCTCGCACACAACTTCAGGTGTGCCACCAGAAGCTTGCGCCAGACCCCGCCGATCACCAGCCGCTCTTCGCTCCAGTCGAACTGGAACGCTTCGCCCAGCTCGAACCTCAGCGGCACAAAGGCGCGCGTCGGCGCGTTCGCGCCCGCCTGCTCACGCCAGTGGCGGATGAAATCGGTCAGGACCGTGTAACCGCCGGCATAGCCCTGCGATTTCAGTTCCGCGTAAAGCGCCTTCGCCGTACGCCGGTCGCGCTTCGGGCGCCGCGCATCGGCTTCCAGCGCCTGCAACAGCGCACCGTGGAAGGCGGCCAACTTGCCCGGTGCTTGCACGCGCCGATAACGCGGCTCGACGGCCTCAGGGGCCGTCAGCCACTTCTTCACCGTGTTGCGCGACAGCCCCGTGCGCCGCGCAATCTCCGAACGGGACAGCCCGTCCCGGTAATGCATCCGTCTGACCTTCCCCAACAGTTCCATGGTGATCACCTCATGTCCTCTGCCTCAAAATGAGGCAGAGAGGTTAAACACCCTGGTCAGTTCTCAACCGGAATTCACCCCGTTCGATGGTCAGTTTTCGGCCGGCGCCAACA
>JAEWVQ010000180.1 GCA_023459095.1 Pseudomonadota bacterium
CGCTCACTGCCGTGTAGGCAGCTCAGAAAAGCACCGAATGATGGAAACGCAACTCGATCCGGCTCACTGCCGTGTAGGCAGCTCAGAAAAGGGCGCGGCGCTCGGGTTGGATGCCACGGACGCTCACTGCCGTGTAGGCAGCTCAGAAAGAAGTCGTCCGCCATGAAGTCGAACTCGCTATGCTCACTGCCGTGTAGGCAGCTCAGAAAGATCAGCGCGCCACGATTCATGCGAGGATTTCGCTCACTGCCGTGTAGGCAGCTCAGAAAAGCACCGAAGCGCTCAACGCCGCCGTGGCCGAGCTCACTGCCGTGTAGGCAGCTCAGAAATGGGAGATGCTGCAGGCGCCGTTCAACGATGAGCTCACTGCCGTGTAGGCAGCTCAGAAAGTGGCCAGCGCTGCGGCTGCCCCACTGATCTCGCTCACTGCCGTGTAGGCAGCTCAGAAATCGCCGATCAGGTCGCGGCCGAGCTGGACGAGGCTCACTGCCGTGTAGGCAGCTCAGAAACCCAGCTGGCCGGCGATCGCCGCGACCAAAGCGCTCACTGCCGTGTAGGCAGCTCAGAAATTCTGAGCCAACGTGCGCCTACATAGCTCGGCGCTTACTGCCGTGTAGGCAGCTCAGAAACCGAGCGGGACCTTGCCGTTGCCATCGGGGAACGGATGGATGTACAGGAGATTGAGATTGAACGTCGTTGGCGGGAACTGCGGAGGAACCCCGCGTTGTTCGAGGCAGGACTATCAGTCGCCGATCAGCTGGGCATGGCTGTCGATCCTTCCTTGGCCGACACGGTGCGAAAGCGCACTCGCCCGCGGCCATCGGGCTGCCGATCTTCGGGAAGACGACCCGCGGCCGCATCTCCAGAGGTCGCGCCTTGGCCTCTTCAGCGGTCTTGCCCGGCGGCGCGGCGGCGTACTCGCCGGTGGCGAACACGTGCTTCTTTGTTTCACCGGCGTGGGTGAATTTGAAGCGATAGCGCCAAGCCTTCACACCGTTGGGCTTGACCTCCAGGTGCAGCCTGTTGGCACCGCTGATGCTCAGCTTATATGGCTTGTTCTTGCATTTGGCGCCGCGGCCTTGCGCGTCGGTGAGCCTGGAGGAACTCCTTCGCGTGGCCCCGCTCGGTATCCGCCTTTTTGTGGAAGGCAACGGGATGTGATGAATCCGCCGCCAACAAAAAACCCCGTAATCACGAGGATTCACGGGGTTTATCGGAGTGCTGCGGGATACCCTGATCCCATCGCCCGGGCTCAGACGTTGAACAGGAAGTTCAGCACGTCGCCGTCCTTGACCACGTATTCCTTGCCTTCGGCGCGCATCTTGCCCGCTTCCTTGGCGCCGGCTTCGCCCTTGTACTGGATGAAGTCCTCGAAGGCGATGGTCTGGGCGCGGATGAAGCCGCGTTCGAAGTCGGTGTGGATCACGCCCGCGGCCTGCGGCGCGGTGTCGCCGACGTGGATGGTCCACGCGCGCACTTCCTTGACCCCGGCGGTGAAGTAGGTCTGCAGGCCGAGCAGCGTGTAGCCGGCGCGGATCAGGCGGTCCAGGCCGGGTTCTTCCAGGCCCATGGATTCGAGGAAATCCTTCTTGTCGGCGTCGTCGAGGTCGGCGATCTCGGCCTCGATTGCCGCGCACAGCGACACCACCTGGGCGCCTTCGGCGGCGGCATGGGCGCGCACGGCGTCGAGATGCGGATTGTTGTCGAAGCCGTCCTCGGCGACGTTGGCGGCGTACAGCACCGGCTTGGCGGTGATCAGGCAGAAGGGCTTGAGCAGGGCGAGCTCTTCCTTGCTGAAGTCGAGCGCGCGCACCGGCTTGGCCTCGTTGAGCTGGGCGAGGCATTTTTCGAGCACGGCGACGAGTGCCTTGGCTTCCTTGTCGCCGGAGGCGGCGGGGCGCTTGTAGCGGTTGATGGCCTTGTCCACCGTCGCCATGTCGGCGAGCGCGAGTTCGGTGTCGATGACCTCGATGTCGCGGATCGGATCGACGCTGCCCGACACGTGCACCACGTTGTCGTCGGCGAAGCAGCGCACCACGTGCACGATGGCGTCGGTTTCGCGGATGTTGGCCAGGAATTGGTTGCCCAGACCTTCGCCCTTGGAGGCGCCCGCGACCAGCCCGGCGATGTCGACGAACTCGACGATGGCGGGCTGGATCTTCTGCGGCTTGACGATTTCGGAGAGCTGGGCGAGGCGGGGGTCAGGCACCTCGACGATGCCGACGTTGGGCTCGATGGTGCAGAACGGGTAGTTGGCCGCTTCGATGCCCGCTTTGGTCAGGGCGTTGAACAGGGTCGACTTGCCGACGTTGGGCAGGCCGACGATTCCGCATTTGAGGCTCATGGCGTGGGTTCGTCCTTGGTTGAGGCGGGCGCCTTCGGCGTTTTCGTGGGTTTGGGCGCGGCCGGCCGGGTGTTCAGGCGCGTGGTCGCGGCGGTCCATTCGCCGCGCGCGAGTGTCGGCCAGGCGAGCAGGGCGCGGTCGATCGACTCGTCGATCAGGGCCTGTTCCTCGCGGCGGGCCGGCTTCAGCACGTAGTTGACGACCTCGTTGCGGTCGCCGGGGTGGCCGATGCCGATGCGCAGGCGCCAGTAGTCGTTGGTGCCGAGGTGGGCGGAGGTGTCCTTGAGGCCGTTGTGGCCGCCGAGGCCGCCGCCGAACTTCAGCCGCAACTGCCCGGGGGGAACGTCGAGCTCGTCGTGCACGACGAGGATCTCCGCCGGCGTGATGCGGTAGAAGCGGGCCAGGGCGCCGATCGCCTGGCCGGAGCGGTTCATGTAGGTCTGTGGCATCAACAGCCAGACCCCCGCTGCGCGGGCGTTGGCGACGAGGCCGTGGAAGCGCGACTCGTGTGCGAAACGCGCGCCGAGCTCAGCGGCGAGCCGCTCACAAAACCAAAACCCGGCGTTGTGCCGGGTTTCGGAGTATTCGGCGCCGGGATTGCCGAGGCCGACCACGAGACGAGGGGGACGCGGGGGCGCGGCGCTCATCGGTGACCGGTCTGCGGCATCACGGCAGGCGGACGGCCTCAGGCCGCTTCGCCTTCGCCCTCGGCGGCAACGCTGCCGCGCGTGGTGGTGGCGCTGGCCACGACCGGGTCGGCATCGGCGTGCGCCAGCTCGACACCCTTGGGCAGCTTGACCTGGGAGGCGTGCACCGACTGGCCGGCTTCGAGCGCGGACAGATCGACTTCGAGGAACTCGGGCAGGTCGGCCGGCAGGCACTGGATGTCGAGTTCGTTCATGACGTGGGCGATGATGTTGCCGCCGAGCTTCACCGCCGGGCTGACTTCGGCATTGACGAAGTGCAGCGGCACCTTCAGGTGCATCTTCTGCGAGGCGTCAACGCGCTGGAAGTCGATGTGCAGCACTTGCTGCTTGTAGGGGTGCCACTGGGTGTCGCGCAGCACGACCAGTTCCTTGGCGCCGTCGACCTCGATCGACAGCACGGAGGCGTGGAAGGCCTCCTTGCGCAGCAGGTGGTACAGCTCGTTGTGGTCGAGCGACACCGCCTGGGCGTCCTTGCCGGCGCCATAGATCACGCCCGGCAGCTGGCCGGCGCGACGCAGGCGGCGGCTCGCACTCGATCCCTGTCCTTCGCGCTGGGTGGCCTTGAATTCGATTTGCATGGTATTGCTCCTGGTTTGAGAGCCCCGCCCGCGACCAGACGGGGTGAAGGTTCCGCGCCGGCAGGCCGGCGCGGGAAAGACTTATTCCATGAACAGCGAGGACACCGATTCCTCGTTGCTGATGCGCAGCACGGTGTCGGCGAGCAGCGAGGCCACCGAGATCTGGCGGATGCGGTCGCTGGCGCGGGCGTCGTCGCGCAGCGGAATGGTGTCGGTGACGACCA
Source organism: Pseudomonadota bacterium (assembly GCA_023459095.1). GTDB lineage: Bacteria > Pseudomonadota > Gammaproteobacteria > Burkholderiales > Rhodocyclaceae > JAEWVQ01. The sequence continues at coordinate 3,854 of JAEWVQ010000180.1, forward strand.
GCTCGTCGAGCTCGGAGTCGTTGATGCGCGACACTGCGGCGCCCGACAGCACGGCATGGGTGCAGTAGGCAAGCACGCGCTTGGCGCCGTTTTCCTTGAGCGCGCCGGCGGCCTTGCACAGCGTGCCGGCGGTGTCGACGATGTCGTCCATGATCACGCAGGTGCGGCCTTCGACCTCGCCGATGATGTTCATCACTTCGGACACGTTGGCTTTCGGGCGGCGCTTGTCGATGATCGCCAGGTCGCACTCCATGCGCTTGGCGAAGGCGCGCGCGCGCACCACGCCGCCGACGTCGGGCGACACCACCATCAGGTTGTCGTGCTTCTGCTTGTCGAGGTCGGCGAGCAGCACCGGTGCGGCATAGACGTTATCGACCGGGATGTCGAAGAAGCCCTGGATCTGGTCGGCGTGCAGGTCCATGGTCAGCACGCGCTGCACGCCGGCGGCCTGCAGCATGTTGGCGACCACCTTGGCGGTGATCGGCACGCGCGCCGAGCGCGGACGGCGGTCCTGGCGGGCGTAGCCGAAGTAGGGGATGGCGGCGGTGATACGGCCGGCCGAGGCGCGCTTGAGCGCGTCGACCAGGATCAGCAGTTCCATCAGGTTTTCGTTGGTCGGGGCACAGGTCGGCTGCAGGATGAAGACGTCCTTGCCACGGACGTTCTCGAGCAGTTCGACATTGACCTCGCCGTCGGAGAAGCGGCCAACGGTGGCCGAACCGAGAGAAATGCCCAGACGCCGGGCCACATCGGCCGCGAGCTTGGGGTTGGCGTTGCCGGTGAAGACCATCAGGCTGCCGTAGGGCATGACCGAATCTCCGATGCGGATAGAATGAAAAGCGTCTGCGAAAACGACTCGGGCAGACCTGTGGTCTGCCCGTCGTTGTCTGGCTGGGGAGGAAGGATTCGAACCCTCGAATGCCGGAATCAAAATCCGGTGCCTTAACCGACTTGGCGACTCCCCAAAAACTCTTTCGCTTATCCGATCCAGCCGTACAGCGGATGCCGCGCCAGGCTTGCTGCCTGCCATGCCTTCCAGTGCGCCGGGCATCGTTCGACGATGCGCACTGCCTCGTCCTTCGATGCCGTTTCGGCGAACACGCAGGCGCCTGAACCGGTCATTCGCGCCGGAGCGTACTGCTCCAGCCAGCGGATCGCATTATTCACTTCCGGGTAACGGCTGCAGGCGATGGCTTGCAAGTCGTTCTGGGTAGTGCTTGCTGCGAAGTCCGCCATTCTTATGGGTTTGGTGTCTCGTGTCAACTCTTTCGCCGAAAAAATTTCTGCGGTGGGGACGCTGACCTGCGGCGAGACGATCACGTAATGCGCCGGTGCCAGCGTCAGCGGCTGGAATTCCTCGCCCACGCCTTCGGCGAAGGCGTCGCGGCCGTAGATGAAGAACGGCACGTCGGCGCCGAGGGCGAGGCCGAGGCGCTGCAGCGCGGCGCGGTCGAGACCGGTGCGCCACAGGCGGTTGAGGGCGATCAGCGTAGTCGCGGCGTCGGAGCTGCCGCCGCCGAGGCCGCCCCCCATGGGCAGGCGCTTGGCGAGCGCGATGTCGGCGCCGAGGCGGGTGCCGGTGGCGTCCTGCAGCAGGCGCGCGGCGCGTACCACGAGGTCGTCGGCTTCGGGCACGCCGGGGACGTCGGTGAGGCGGCGCACGGCGCCGTCGTCGCGCAGCGCGAAATCGAGCGTGTCGCCCCAGTCGAGCAGGCGGAACGCGGTCTGCAGCAGGTGGTAGCCGTCGGCGCGGCGGCCGGTGACGTGCAGGAACAGATTGAGTTTGGCTGGAGCGGGGCAGCCGGCGAGGCGGGTGGGGGCGGACATGGGCGCGAAGGACTTGGAGCGGAGGGTCAGGGGGCGAGCGTCCAGTGGTCGATGACGAGGCGCAGGCGGGCGTCGCCGCGCGAAACCTCGAGGCGGCGCGGCAGGGCGTCGGCGCCGTCGCCGTGGTATTCGAGGTAGTCGATGCGCCAGCCCTGGTCGATGACCAGGGCCGGGCGTCCGGCACCGTCCACGGCGCGTATTTCGGCGTCGGCGGCCGGGGCGCCCTGGACCCAGCGACCGAGACGGGTCATCGGGACCTCGATGCCCAGTAACTCGGGGAGCATGGCGTCCGCGCTCGCCGCCTGCCGGCGCTCGCCGTTGGCGGTGAGCAGTTCGGCGCCGTCCGGCGTGCTGTCGAGGCGGGCGGCGATCTGGCCGAGCGGGGTGTAGACCGTCCACCGGTCGGCGGCGCGCTTGTGCTCCCATTCGAGGCTGCCGCTGGCGGCATGGGTGCCGTCGGAGGCCGATAGCCGGCCTGCGAGTTCGAAGGTGGGGGCGGCAAAGCGCGCCACCGCCGGCGGTACGGCGGTGGGCGCCAGCGAAGGCAGCATGGCGCAGCCGCCGAGGAGCGTGGCGGCGAGGGCGAGGGTGGGGCGGATCACGGCTTGCGCAGGCGGGCGGCGGTGTCGCGCAGCATGGTGTTGTCGGGGTGGGCGGCGAGCGCCGCGTCGAGCAGGCGGTTGGCGTCGTCGCGGCGCTCGAGGCTCCACAGTACTTCGCCGAGGTGGGCGGCGATCTCGGGGTCGGCGCGCAGCTTGTAGGCGCGTTCGAGGTGGCCGAGAGCGCCGATCTTGTCGCCCTGGCGGAAGCGCACCCAGCCCATGCTGTCGATGATGAAGGGATCTTCGGGGGCGAGTTCGAGGGCGCGCGCGATCAGCGTTTCCGCCTCGTCGAGGCGCAGCCCGCGGTCGGCAAGCGAATAGCCCAGCGCGTTGTGGGCGTGGGCGTGTTCGGGGTCTAGGGCGATCAGCTTGCGCAGGCGGCCTTCCATGACCTCGACGCGGTTCAGGCGCTCGGCGAGCATCGCCGATTCGTAGAGCAGGTCCTTGCTGTCGGGGTGCTGGCGCAGGGCGTTGTCGATGAGGTCGAAAGCGGCTTCGGTCTGGCCGGCCTCGCGCAGCAGCTGGGTTTCGGCCATCAGGTAGCGTTCCGCGTCGGGGGCGCCGGCGGGGGGCTGGAGATGGCGGCGGGCGTCGTCGAGGCGACCTTGCTGGAGCAGGCTGCGGGCGGCGCGCAGGCGGGCCTCGAACACGTGCGGGTCGGAAGTGACGGCTTCGTACCAGGTGCGTGCGGCGTCGTGGTCGCCGCGCTTGTCGGCGAGCTGGCCGAGGTGCAGGCGGATGACGTCGGCTTCGGGGTGGCCGGCTTCGAGGGCGCGCTGCAGCAGGCGCTCGGCCTCGGCGTTGTCCTCGGCCTGCAGCGACAGCAGGGCGACGGCGTAGAGCAGGTCGCGGTCGTCGGGGGCGCTGTCGAGCAGGCGGCGGAATTCGACGCGGGCGCGTTCGAACTGCTTGTCGGACACCAGCACGCGGGCATGGGCGAGGCGCAGTTCGCGGCTGTCGGGGTGGGTGGCGAGGCGGTCCTCGATGAGCTTGAGCGCCTCGGCGCTGGCCCCGGCCTGGACGAGAAGCTGGCTCTTGAACAGGATGCCGGGCTCCCAGTCGGGCTGGATCTGCAGTGCGCCCTCGATCGCGGCGAGCGCCTCCATCATGTCCTCGGCGATGGCGGCGGCCTGGGCGCGGGCGAAGTGGGCCTCGGGGAGCTCGAGATAGGGCTCGGTCAGGCGCATGATCATCGTCTGCGCGGCCTGCTTGTCCTGCATGCGGGCGAGTGCGCGGTTGAGCCCGAGCAGCTTTTGCGGCAGCGCGGCGGGAGCGAGGGCGAGGGCGCGGGCGAGCTGGATCTGCACGTTCTCCATGCTGCCGCCGGCGCCGACCCCGGCGAGCACGCGGCGGGCGGCCTCGGACTCGGGGTCGGTCTCGGTCCACAGGCGCGCGGCCTCGGCGGCGATCTCGGTGTTGCGCGAATAGAGCGCGATCTCGGTGGCGCGGCGCGCGATGCGCGGATCGCGCGTGGTGCGCGCGAGGTCGAGATAGAGTTGGGCCGCGAGGTCGGACTGGCCGCGCGCGCCGGCGATCTCCGCGAGCAGGAAGCGGTACAGCGTCTGGGCGCTGAGCTCCTGGGGCGGCAGCGGGGCGCGGGTTTCGTCGTCGTCGGCGAGGGTGGCGGTGCTGACCGAGAAGCCGAGGGCGAGGGCGGCGCCGAGGCGGGCGTAGCGGGAAAGCGTGCGTTTCATGGCGTGGGTCCGGCGGGCTTCGTTGGGGCGCGGCAGCCGTTTCGGTGAATTGGAGGGCTGGTCTAGAATTCGGTTCGCCTCATGGTAGGCACTTTGCCCCCGCCCGGGCAAGCCGCTGCGCGCCGGGCGATCGCTCTGGAATCCCATGCCCGAACTGCCCGAAGTCGAGACTACCCGCCGCGGCGTGCAGCCGCACGTCGAAGGCCGCATCCTCAGTGACCTGATCGTGCGCAACCCGCGTCTGCGCCAGCCGGTGCCCACGGATCTGCGCGAGCGGATCGCGGGCTTGCGCCTGCAGCGGGTCGCGCGGCGGGCGAAATACTTGCTGCTCGATTTCGGCGGCGGCAGCGTCATCGTCCATCTGGGGATGTCGGGCAGCCTGCGCGTGATCGCGCCCGACGAGCCGGCCGGCGTGCACGATCACGTCGATTTCGTGTTCGGCGACCGCGCGCTGCGCCTGCGCGATCCGCGCCGCTTCGGCCTCGTGCTGTGGCAGGAGGGCGAGGTCGGCGGCCATCCGCTGCTCGCCCACCTCGGGCCCGAGCCGCTCGGCGAGGCCTTCGACGGCGCCTGGCTGCATCGCGTCAGCCGCGGCTTGCGGGCGCCGGTCAAGCACGTGCTGATGGATGGGCGGCGGGTGGTCGGGGTCGGCAACATCTATGCTTCGGAGAGTCTGTTCCGCGCCCGCATCCACCCGCTGGAGGCGGCCGGCGACATCGGCCCCCGGCGTTACGCGCGCCTTGCCGAAGCGGTGCGCGCGACGCTGAGCGCGGCGATCGAGGCCGGCGGCAGCACCTTGCGCGACTTCGTCGGCGGCGACGGCAAGCCCGGCTACTTCCAGCAGCAGTATTTCGTTTATGGCCGCGAGGACGAGCCCTGCCGCGTGTGCGGTACGCCGGTGCGGCGCATCGTCAGCGCCCAGCGCGCGACCTACTTCTGCCCGCAATGCCAGCGCCGTGGCGGGTGAACGAGGTGGTGAACGTGAACCGGGGCGGCATGGCCCGGGGGCGCGAACGCGGTTATGCTGTCGGTGTTTCCCGTCCGCTTGGCGGACGGCTGCTGAATGGGATGGAGCGAACATGAATCTGGTCGATCAGTTTTCCGCGTATGGCCGCTGGCGCGGCACCGCGGGCGAGGCGGTGACGCGGCTGCGGACCTGGCTGAGCCGCAACGAGGTGGGCGATGCGCAGGCCGACATGCGCCTGCATTACCTGCTCGACCTGCTGCGCGACGACAAGCTCACGGTGGCCTTCGTCGCCGAGTTCTCGCGCGGCAAGTCGGAGTTGATCAACGCGCTGTTCTTTGCCGATCTGGGCGACCGCATCCTGCCGTCGAGCGCGGGTCGTACCACGATGTGCCCGACCGAACTGCAGTGGACCGCGGGGGCCACGCCGGAGCTGCGCCTGCTGCCGATCCGCACGCGGGCGATGGCCGCCCAGGTCAGCGAGCTCAAGGCGCAGGAGGCGCTGTGGCAGGTGACGCCGCTGCGCGCCGATTCGGCGGGTGAGCTGCAGGGCGCGCTCGCCCGCGTCGGCGAGGTCGAGCGCGTGAGCGGCGAAGAGGCCGAGCGCCTCGGTTTCAAGGTCGATCCGCGCGGCGAGAAGGGGCTCAAACCCGGCGCCGACGGGCTGGTGGAGGTGCCGAGCTGGCGCCATGCGGTGATCCAGTTTCCGCATCCGCTGCTCGAACAGGGGCTGGTGGTGCTCGACACCCCGGGGCTCAACGCGATCGGCGCCGAGCCCGAGCTGACCCTGTCGCTGCTGCCCAACGCGCACGCCATCCTGTACATCCTCGCTGCCGATACCGGGGTCACCCAGAGCGATCTGGCGGTGTGGCGCGAGTACGTCGACGGCGGCGTGGCACGGCGGCGTGGGCGCCTGGTGGTGCTGAACAAGATCGACGGCCTGTGGGACGGCCTGCGCGACGACGCGCGCATCGACGCCGAGATCGAAGGCCAGGTGCGCAGCGTCGCCGAAACCCTCGAGGTGGCGGCGGAGACGGTGTTCCCGGTGTCGGCGCAGAAAGGGCTGGTGGCGCGCATCGGCGGTGACGACGCGCTGCTCGCGCGCAGCCGGCTGCCGGCGCTGGAGCGGGCGCTGTCCGAGGATCTGCTGCCGACGCGCCAGCAGATCGTGCGCGATACCCTGCTCGGCGAGAGCAGCGACATCGTGCGTCAGACCCGCGGCCTGCTCGAGGCGCGCCTCGCCGGGGTGCGCGATCAGCTTGGCGAGATCGCCGAACTGCGCGGCAAGAACCAGAGCGTCATCGAGTACATGATGCGCAAGATTCGCGCCGAGAAGGACGAGTTCGAGCAGGGGCTGCAGAAGTACTACGCGGTGCGCTCGGTGTTTACCAACCTCACCAACAATCTGCTCGCCCATCTCGGGCTCGATGCGCTGCGCGACGAGACTCGGCGCACCCGCGAGGCGATGCAGGAATCGACCTTTTCCAGGGGGTTGAGCGAGGCGATGGAGGGGTTCTTCACGCGGCTGCGTGACAACTTCAAGCAGTCTTCGGCCGAGATTGGCGAGATCACGCGCATGCTCGACGCCATGCACAAGCGCTTCAGCGTCGAGCACGGCCTCAAGCTGATGCCGCCGGAAACCTTCTCGACGCGGCGTTACGAGCGCGAGCTCGACAAGCTCGAAAAGGCCTTCAACCGCCAGATCAACAACACGCTGACCCTGGTGACCACGGAAAAACACGCGCTCACGCAGAAGTTCTTCGACACCGTGGCGCTGCAGGCCCGGCGCACCTTCGAGGTCGCCAACCGCGACGTCGAGCAGTGGCTGCGCGCGGTGATGTCGCCGCTGGAGACCCAGGTGCGCGAGTATCAGCTGCAGTTGAAGCGCCGCCTGGAAAGCGTCAAGCGCATCTATCAGGCCACCGACACGCTGGAAGACCGCGTCGATGAGCTCAAGCAGGTCGAAGCCGGGGTGTGCGCCCTGCTCGCCGAACTGCAGGCCCACGAGGACGGGATTCGCGCCGCGCTCGGGGTTGCCTGCGAAGGCGCCGCCGCGCACCCGGGCGCTGAAGCCGGCGAGGCCAGCCGCGCGGCCTGAGCCGCGGTCGGCGCGGCGCAGAAACAAAACGGGCGAGCCGTGCGGCTCGCCCTTTTTGTCGGCCATGCAAGGCGCAGGCGTCAGGCCTTGCCCGTCAGCTTCAGGAATTTCGCCATCAGCTGGTCCTTGCTCTCGCTGTGGTCCGGATTCAACGGAATACAGTCGACCGGGCACACCTGCTGGCACTGCGGCTCGTCGAAGTGGCCGACGCATTCGGTGCACTTGTCCGGATCGATCTCGTAGATTTCATCGCCTTGGGAGATCGCGCCGTTGGGGCATTCGGGTTCACAGACGTCGCAATTGATGCATTCGTCGGTAATCATCAGGGACATGGTGGTCGCTTCCTTGCTATCGCTTTGAAATCACTTTCTGCTGCAGTCGTGCAAGCACCGCCGGCTGCACGAACTTGCTCACGTCGCCGCCGAAGCGGGCGATTTCCCGCACCATCGTGGCGGAAATGAACATGTACTCCTCGGCGGGGGTGAGGAATACCGTTTCGACGTCCGGAAACAGCTTGCGGTTCATTCCGGCCATCTGGAACTCGTACTCGAAATCGGACACCGCGCGCAGCCCGCGCATGATCACGCGCGCCTGGCGGGCGCGCACGAAGTCCATCAGCAGGCCGCCGAACCCCACCACCTCGACGTTGGCAAAGTCCTTGAGTACGTCGCGTGCGATGTCGACGCGCTCGTCGAGCGAGAAGATCGGACCCTTGCCCTTGCTGTCGGCCACCGCCACCACCACGCGCTCGAACAGCAGCGCGGCGCGGCGCACGAGATCCTCGTGGCCGCGGGTGAATGGGTCGAACGTGCCGGGGTAAATCGCCACCCCATCCTTCATTCCTGGTTCCCCTGCAAGAGATGGAAATGGACCTGGCCGGCCTGCCCCTGTCGATGGACCTGCCATCCGCCAAGCTGCGACAGCGGCGCTTCCGACTCCGCATAGAGCCAGCCCGCCGGTCGCAGAACCCTGGCGAGCCAGGGCTCCACGCGTTCGAGCCAGCCCTGGTTATAGGGCGGGTCGAGAAACACCACGTCGAACTGACGCGTGGTGGTCTGCAGGAATTTTACCGCATCGCCGCGCACGATCTCCACCTGCGCGGCCTGCAGCGCGCTCGCCGCATTGTGCAGCGCGCCGAGCGCGCGCGCATCGCGCTCGACCATGACGACCTCGGCGGCGCCGCGCGAGGCCGCCTCGAAGCCGAGGATGCCGGTGCCGGCGAAGAGGTCGAGACAGGTCAGGCCGTCCAGATCCTGCCCCAGCCAGTTGAACAGGGTCTCGCGCACGCGATCCGGCGTGGGGCGCAGGCCGGGAACGTGGGCGACGTCGAGCAGGCGCGAGCGCCAGCGCCCGCCGACGATGCGCACCCGGCTCACCGGGCGGCCTGGGAGGACGCGTTGGTGTTGGCGCCGGCCGCCGCCGGGGAACCGTTGGCGCCGCCGTTGCGGTCGCCGTCGCCGCCGGCGATCACGGTCACCAGGTGGGCGGGATCGATGCGGCGGGCGAAGGCATCGCGCACCTGCGCCGCGGTCACCGCCTCGACGTGGCGCGGATAGCTGTCCAGCCAGTCGAGCGGCAGGCGGTAGAAGCCGATCATGGCGACGTGGTCGAGGATCTTGCGGTTCGAGTCGAGGCGCAGGCCGAAGCCGTTCACCAGATTGTCGCGGGCACCCTTGAGCTCGGCGGCGGTGGGGCCTTCGGCGATGAACGCGGCGAGCGTGTCGCGCACCACCTTGAGCGCGTCCTCGGTCTGGCTGCCGCGGGTCTGCAGGCCGATCTGGAACGGCCCGGCGACGCGTTGCGGCGAAAAATAGCTATAGACGCTGTAGGCGTAGCCGCGCTTTTCGCGCACCTCGGTGGTCAGGCGCGAGACGAAGCCGCCGCCGCCGAGCACGTAGTTGCCGACCAGCAGCGGGAAGTAGTCCGGGTCCTCGCGCGCCATGCCGGGTTGGCCGACGAGGATGTGGGCCTGGGCGGAGGGGTGCGCGATGCGGATGGTCTCGGCCTCGGGCAGCGCGGGCACGGGCGGCGGCGGCGCGGCCTCGCCCGCGGGCAACTGCTCGGTGAGGCGGGTGGCGAGGCGCTCGGCGGTGGCGCGGTCGACGTCGCCGACGATGGTCACGCTGGCGCCGTGCGCGGTGTAGTGGCGGCGGTGGAAGGCGACGACGTCGTCACGGCCGATCGCGCCGAGCGAGGCTTCGGTGCTGACGTGGCCATAAGGGTGGCCGGCGTAGAGGGCTTCCTCGAAGCGGCGCGCGGCGAGCGTGGCCGGCTTGGTGAGCGCTTCGCGCAGGCCGGCGATCGCGCGTTCGCGTTCGCGCGCGAGGATGTCGGCGGGAAAAGTCGGGCGCGCAAGCAGGGTTGCGGCCAGGTCGACCGCGGCATCGAGTTCGGCGGCGGAGGACAGGCTGCGCAGTGCCAGGCTGCTGCGGTCGTTGTCGGTGCCGCCGCCGATCTGCGCGCCGATGTCGGCGCTGCGGTCGGCAATCGCCTGTTCGTCGAGGTCGCCGGCGCCGCTGTCGAGCAGGGCGCGGGTCAGGCCGGCGAGGCCGGCCTGACCCATGGGTTCGGCGGCGCTGCCGGCGGCGAAGTCGATCTGGATGTCGACCATCGGCAGGGCGCGGCTTTCGACGAACTGGACGCGGGCGCCGGTGGGCGCGGTCCATTGCTGGATCTGCGGGCCGGCGAGGGCGGAGGTGGCAAGGGCGAGCAGCCCCGCGCACAGCAGCGCGGCCGGGGCGGGCAGGCGGAAGGAAGCAAGGGTCATGGCGTCGGGCTCGAAAACGGGGGTCAGTGGCGCAGCGGCGTGGTGGCGGCGCGCGCGGGCGGGTCGCCGAGCGGCTGGGGGTCGAGGCGGGCGATGTTGAGCTGGTCGTCGGCGAAGTAGCGCTGCGCGACCGCGCGCACGTCGTCGGCGGTGACCGCACGCAGGCCGTCGAGCAGGCGCTCGCTATCGCGCCACGAGAGCCCGGCCGCTTCGAGGAAGCCGATCTCCATCGCCTGGCCCATCAGCGAATCGCGCTTGTAGACCTTGGCGGCGATGGCCTGGGCCTTGACGCGGGCGAGTTCGGTATCGCTGATGCCTTCATCGCGGATGCGCTGCAGTTCGGCACGCAGTGCCGCCTCCAGGGCATCGATGCTCTGCCCCGGGGCGGGCACGCCGTCGAGGTAGAACAGCGACGGACCGCGTCCGCTGCCGTCGTAACCGGCGCCGGCCGACACCGCGATGCGGCTGTCGCGCACCAGGCGGCGGGTCAGGCGCGCGCCGTCGTAGCCGTCGAGCACCGAGGCGAGCACCTGCAGCGCGTAGGCGTCGCGGTCGGCGGCGGGGTCGCGCAGCGCGGGCACGTGCCACGCCAGCGCGAGGTAGGGCAGCTCTGCGGGGGCCTTCACCACGGCGTGGCGCGGGCCGCGCTGCGCCGGTTCGTCGGAGATGCGGCGCGCCGGCAATGCGCGCGCCGGCAGCTTGCCGTAATGCGCGCGGGCGAGACGGAACACGGCCTGGTGGTCGACGTCGCCGACCACGACCAGATAGGCGTTGTTCGGCGCGTACCAGCTGCGGTACCAGTCGCGGGTGTCCTGCGCCTGCATGGCGTCGAGATCGGTCATCCAGCCGATCACCGGACGGCGGTAGGGGTGGGCCTGGAAGGCGGTCGCCATCAACTGCTCATAGACCAGCGCGCGCGGCTGGTCGTCGGTGCGCAGCCGGCGCTCCTCCTTGACCACTTCGAGCTCGCGCTTGAACTCGGCATCGGTGATGTGCAGATTGACCATGCGGTCGGCCTCGAGCGCCATCATCTCGCCCAGGCGCTGCGGCGGCACCTGCTGGAAGTAGGCGGTGTAGTCCTTGCTGGTGAAGGCGTTGTCGCGGCCACCGACGGCGGCGACGCGCTTGTTGAACTCGCCGGGGCCGACCTTCCTGGTGCCCTTGAACATCATGTGCTCGAGCACGTGGGCGACGCCGGAGACACCTTCGGGTTCGTCCATCGAGCCGGTGCGGTACCACACCATGTGCACCGCGGAGGGCGCGCGGCGGTCTTCCTTGACGATCACCTTCATGCCGTTGGCGAGGGTGGTCTCGAACGGGTTGGCATGTGCCGTCGTCATGACGCTCGCGATGAGCGCGAAGGTGACGGCGAGCCTGCGGGGAAAGGTCTGGCGAAACATGGGGATGTCCTGCATCTGGTAGAATTCGCGGCGCCTTCCGGCCGCGAGCCGGATCGACGCGGAGCCGCATCTTAGCCTTAATCGGCACCTGGATTGACGCAATTGCGGGGCGTGGCGCCGGCGCGCCGTGCCACCTCCACCGAAACGACCCCTCTGACCCGAGTCCCCATGTTTGGTTTCTTCAAGAAGAAGTCCGGCAAGTCCGACGACACCGTCGCCGACACGCCGCCCGCCGCCCCCGTCGCCCAGCCCGCGGAGCCTGCCGCGGCCGCGCCGGCCCCGGTTGCGGTGAGTGCCGAGGCCGCGCCCGCCGTGGTGCCGCCGCCTGCGGC
>JAEWVQ010000181.1 GCA_023459095.1 Pseudomonadota bacterium
GTGCTGATGCTGGCCTGCGCGGCGTCTGCCGGACGCGCGCGTGGCGGTGCCCGCGCCGCGGCGCAGGAGCCGGGCCTGGACGGCGAGCGGCCGGACATCGGCGCGCAGACCGCTGCCGCCGGCAACCCCTTCGTTCGTCGCGTGCGCGCGGTGATCGGCGAGCTGCGCAGCAGCGGCACCGGGATCGCGGTGGAGGCGGCCAAGCTCGATCTGCGCATCCAGCAGACCGCGGCCAGCGCCGGGCGCCAGCGCGAACTGGCGGCCTCGATCTTCGCCTCCAGCCAGACCGTGAGCGCGGCAGTCGATCGCGTGATGGCGAGCGCCGAGGACATCGACGCCGCGACTTCGGCCAACCTTGCCGCGGTGCAGGCGAGCTACGGCGAACTGCTCGACGTCACCGGGCGCATCGGCCGCATCAGCGCGCGGGTGTCGGCCTTTGCCGAGACCGTGGCCGAGCTGAACCGCAACTCCGTGCAGATTCGCGACATCGGCCTGCTGATCAACGAGATTTCCGACCAGACCAACCTGCTCGCCCTCAATGCCGCGATCGAGGCCGCGCGTGCTGGCGAATCGGGGCGCGGCTTCGCGGTGGTCGCCGACGAGGTGCGCAAGCTCGCCGAGCGGGTCAAGACCGCCACCGGGGTGATCGCGCAGAACGCCGACCGCATGCTCGCCCTGGTCGCCAGCACCGACAGCGAGACCCGCCACATCACCGAAGACTCGGGCGCGGCGAGCGAAGTCGTGAGCAAGGCGTCGACCAATTTCGGCACCCTGGTCGGTGAGTTCGGGCGCATGGGCGAGCAGTTGCGCACGATCACCCATTCGATCCGCGACATCCACGACACCAACCAGAACGTGCATGGCCGGGTTGGCGAGATCAACGCGCTGTCTGACCAGGTGTCGGCGCAGATGGCCGAGTCGGGGCGCTCGGCGGGCGAGTTGCGCACCCACACCGAGGGCCTGCACGCGCTGTCGAGCCGCTTCCGCATCGGCGAATCGACCTACGACCGCCTGCTGCAGAAGGCGGAGAGCTACCGCGACCAGACCGCCGCCTACCTCGCCGCGCGCGCCGGCGCGCTCGACGTGTTCGACACCCGCTACCAGCCCATTCCCGGCACCCACCCGCAGAAGTACCGCACCAGCTACGACCAGGCGGTGGAGAAGGATCTGCAGGACCTCTACGAGCGCATGCTGGAAGAGGTGCCGGGGGTCAGTTTCTGCGGCGGCTTCGACATGAACTGCTACATGCCGGTGCATAACCGGCGCTTCTCCGCGCAGCCCAACGGCGATCCGCAGCACGATCTGCAGTTCAGCCGGCAAAAGCGCATCTACGACGACGTGACCTGCCGCCGCGGCCTCGCCAGCCGCGCGCCGGCGCTGCTGCAGACCTATGTGCGCGACACCGGTGAGGTGCTGTGCGATCTGTCGATGCCGATCATGGTCAATGGCCGGCAGTGGGGCAGCTTCCGCGTCGGCTTTGCGCCGTCGCTGCTGCAGGGGTGAGGCGCCCGATGGGGGGCCGAATGTGGCACCCGATGTGGCGCACGGAAGATACCGATGCAGATGAATGAAAACGCTTTCAAGCGCGCGCTCGCTTCGGGGCGCACGCAGATCGGGCTGTTCCTCGGCCTCGCCGACCCGTACTGCGCCGAGCTCGTCGCCGACGCCGGTTTCGACTGGTTGCTGATCGACGGCGAGCACGGACCCAACGACCTGCGCACCATCCTCGCCCAGTTGCAGGCGCTCGCCGCCTATCCGGTGCCGGTGGTGGTGCGCACGCTCGATCACGATCCGGCGCGGATCAAGCAGCTGCTCGACGTCGGCGTCGGCAGCCTGCTCGTGCCCATGGTCGAATCCGGCGAGGCCGCCTGCGCTCTGGTGCGCGCCACGCGCTACCCGCCCGCGGGCATCCGCGGCGTGGGTACCGCGCTGGCGCGGGCGGCGCGCTGGAACGGCATCGCGGGCTACGTGCATCAGGCCGACGCCGAGGTCTGCCTGATCGTGCAGGTGGAGTCGCTCGCCGGGCTGGCGGCGCTCGACGACATCCTCGCCGTCGACGGGGTCGATGGCGTGTTCATCGGCCCGTCGGACCTCGCCGCGTCGATGGGGCATCTGGGCGCGCCGGCGCATCCCGAAGTGAAGGCTGCGGTGGAGGGCGCGATCGCGCGCATTGCCGCCGCTGGCAAGGCCGCCGGCGTGTTCGCTTCAGATCCCGCGGTGGCGCGCCGCTATGCCGCGCTCTGTGCGCGTTTCGTCGCGGTGGGCTGCGATACCGTGCTGCTGCGCACCGCCGCGGCCGCGCTGGCGCAGTCGTTCGCCGCCCCCGGTTGAGGGGTGCGCCCGGCGCGGTGAGGCCGCGCCCGCCACTCTGCGGTATCCTTGCACGCCTGCCGTCCGCCCCGTCCGGGGCGGCCCGTCGTGTGCTGATTCCGGAGTCGTCTTGAGTTCCCCTTCTGCCGACGCGTCCGCGTCGCGTGCCTGGCCCGCTGCGCTGCGGGCCTTGCGTCATCGCAATTTCCGTTTCTATTTCACCGGCCAGGCGGTGTCCGTGCTCGGCTCGTGGATCCAGCAGGTGGCGCTGTCGTGGCTGATCTACCGCCTCACCGGCTCGGTGGCGCTGCTCGGCGTCACCACCTTCGCCGCGCTCCTGCCCATGCTCTTCGTCGGGCCGCTGGCGGGGGCGTGGATCGACCGCCACGACAAGCGTCTGCTGCTGATCGTGGTGCAGGGGCTGCTCGCGCTGCAGGCCGGCGTGCTCGCGGTGCTGACCGCGCTCGACGCGATCGGGCCGACGCTGATCATCGCCATGTCGGTGGTGCTCGGCGTGCTCAACGCTTTCGATGCGCCGCTGCGCCAGTCGCAGATCGGTTCCTTCGTCGGCGATCGCGACGATCTGCCCAATGCGCTCGCGCTCAACGCCATGGTGTTCAACTCCGGGCGCTTCATCGGGCCACCGCTGGCCGGGTTGCTGCTCGGCTTCACTTCGGAGGCGGTGTGTTTCGCGCTCAATGCGCTGTCGTTCGCGGCGCTCGCGATCGGCGTTGCGCGTATCCGGGTGGCGGCGTCGCCGCGCGCGCGCGGCTCGATGGGCGACGTGTTCCGCGAGGGCCTCGCCTATGTGTGGCATGAGTACCCGGTGCGCACGTTGATCCTGATTCTCGCCACCGTGAACATCACCGCGTCGAGCTACGCCGTGCTGCTGCCGGTGTTCGCCAAGGACGTGCTCGGCGGCGACGCGCGCATGCTCGGCTGGCTATGGGGCGCGGCCGGTGCCGGCGCCTTTGCCGGCACGATCTTCCTTGCCACGCGCAAGGGCCTGGGCGGGCTGGTGAAGGTGGTGGTCGGCGGCGCCTGCCTGAGCGCGTTCGGCCTGCTCGCGTTTTCCTACAACCGCAACCTGCCGGTGGCGCTGGCGGCGATGGCGGCGGTGGGCTTCGGCATCTCGGTGTGCAACGTCGGCGTCAACATGCTGCTGCAAAGTACTGCGCCGGAGCAGTTGCGCGGGCGCGTGGTGGCTTTTTTCAGCTCCACGCGGTTCGGCTTCGACGCCATCGGCGGCTTGCTCGCGGGCCTGCTCGCGGCGCAGATCGGCGTGCGCGCGACGATGCTGATCGAAGGCCTGCTGCTCGGGCTGTTCTTTTGCTGGACGCTGCGCATCGTCGCGCGCGTGCGCAGCGAACTGCTGCAGCGCGTCGGCGACGCCCGTTGAGGGGCGCCGGCGGCGCGCTGCGATCCCGCCGCCGGCGGGCGCCGGTGGCATCATGGCGCCCTGGCGCCGCGGCGTTCCTTTTTTCCGTTTTCCGTTTCCGGAGTATCGACATGAAGTACGGCGAATTCGATTCCGCCTCCCTGATGTACATCACCAACCGCCCCGAGATCCTGTTCGAGCGCGGCGAGGGTTCCTGGCTGTTCGATGCGCAGGGCAAGGCCTATCTCGATTTCGTCCAGGGTTGGGCGGTGAACTGCCTCGGTCATGCGCCGGCCGAGATCCGCGATGCGGTGGTGGCGCAGGCGGGCAAGCTGATCAATCCGAGCCCGGCGTTCTACAACGGGCCGATGATCGAGCTCGCCGGCCTGCTCACCGCGCACTGCGGGCTGGATCGCGTGTTCTTCGCCAACAGCGGCGCCGAGGCCAACGAAGGCGCGATCAAGCTCGCGCGCAAGTGGGGGCGGCTGCACCGCGACGGCGCGTTCGAGATCATCACCTTCGAACATTCCTTCCACGGTCGCACCCTGGCGACCATGTCGGCGTCCGGCAAGGCGGGCTGGGACACCCTGTTCGCGCCTCAGGTGCCGGGCTTTCCGAAGGCGCGGCTCAACGACATCGACTCGGTGAAGGCGCTGATCGGCCCCGACACGGTGGCGGTGATGCTCGAGCCGGTGCAGGGCGAGGGCGGGGTGATCCCGGCCGCGCCCGAGTTCCTGCGCGCGCTGCGCGCGCTCACCCGCGAGCACGGCATCCTGCTCATCGTCGACGAAGTGCAGTCGGGCATGGGCCGTACCGGCCGCCTGTTCGCCCATCAGCATGCCGGCATCGATCCGGACATCATGACCCTGGGCAAGGGTATCGGCGGCGGCGTGCCGCTGTCGGCGCTGCTTGCCACCGAGGCGGTGAGCTGCTTCGAGGCCGGCGACCAGGGCGGCACCTACAACGGCAACCCGCTGATGACCGCGGCCGGGGTGGCGGTGATGCGCCGCCTGATCGAGCCGGGCTTCCTCGACGGCGTGGTGGCGCGCGGCGAGTATCTCGCGGCGCGCCTGCGCGAGCTGATCGCGCGCCACGGCCTCGCCGGCGAGCGCGGTTCCGGCCTGCTGCGCGCGCTGGTGCTCGACAGCGACCGTGCGCCGGCGATCGTCAAGGCCGCGCTCGAAGGCGCGCCCACCGGTCTGCTGCTGAATGCGCCGCGCCCCAACCTGCTGCGCTTCATGCCCGCACTGACCGTGAGCGAAGCCGAGATCGATCAGATGATCGAGCTGCTCGACGGGCTGCTGAAGGCCTGAGCGCCGGCGCGGTCGCACCGCGACCACGAGAACACGAGAAAAAGCCCGCCGGGGATGCCCGGCGGGCTTTTTTACGCTCCGGCGGAGGGCCGGGCTGGCGGTGGCGTCGCGGCGTTCAGTCGGCGAGGGCGGCGGCGTGATGGCGCAGGTGGTCGTCGATGAAGCTGGCGATGAAGTAGTAGCTGTGGTCGTAGCCGGGCTGCAGACGCAGGGTCAGCGGATGACCCGCGGCGGCGCAGGCGGCCTCCAGGTCGGCGGGGCGCAGCTGCTCGGCGAGGAAGGCGTCGGTGTCGCCCTGATCGACGAGCAGCGGCAGGCGCTCGACACCGTCCGGCAGGCGGGCGATCAGCTCGCAGGCATCCCAGGCCTGCCAGGCGTCGCGATCATCGCCGAGATAGCGCGAGAATGCCTTCTCGCCCCACGGACAGCGCGTCGGATGGGCGATCGGCGCGAATGCCGACACCGATCGGTAGCGCCCCGGGTTCTTCAGTGCGCACACCAGCGCGCCGTGCCCGCCCATGGAGTGCCCGCTGATCGCGCGCCGCGAACTCACCGGCAGGCGGGCCTCGACCAGCGCCGGCAGCTCGCTCACCACATAGTCGTACATGCGGTAGTGGCGGTCGTAGGGCGCTTGTGTCGCATTCACGTAGAAGCCGGCGCCGTGGCCGAAATCCCAGCTGCCGTCGGGGTCGCCGGGCACCTCGCTGCCGCGCGGGCTGGTGTCCGGGGCGACCAGGGCGATGCCGAGTTCGGCAGCCAGGCGCTGCGCGCCGGCCTTGTGCATGAAGTTTTCGTCGGTGCAGGTCAGCCCCGACAGCCAGTACAGCACCGGCACCGGGCCGTGCTCGGCCTGCGGCGGCAGATAGACCGCGAACACCATGTCACAGTCGAGCGCCGCCGAGCGGTGGCGAAAGCGCCGCAGCCAGCCGCCGAAGCTGCGGCTGGCGGAGAGATGCTCGAGCGCGCCCATCAGAACAGGATCACCGAGCGGATGCTCTTGCCTTCGTGCATCAGGTCGAAGGCGCGGTTGATGTCCTCCAGCCCCATGCGGTGGGTGATGAAGGTGTCGAGCGGAATCTCGCCGCTCTGCGCCTTCGCCACATAGCTGGGCAGCTCGGTGCGGCCGCGCACGCCGCCGAAGGCCGAGCCGCGCCACACGCGGCCGGTGACGAGCTGGAACGGGCGGGTGGAGATCTCCTCGCCGGCGCCGGCGACGCCGATGATGATGGATTCGCCCCAGCCCTTGTGGCAGCACTCCAGCGCCGAGCGCATCACCCGGGTGTTGCCGATGCACTCGAAGGAGTAATCGACGCCGCCGTCGGTGAGGTCGACGATGACCTCCTGGATCGGGCGGTCGTAGTCGTTGGGGTTAATGCAGTCGGTGGCGCCGAGCTGTCGGGCGATCTCGAACTTGGCCGGGTTGATGTCGATCGCGACGATGCGCGAGGCCTTGGCCATGACCGCGCCGATGATCGCCGACAGGCCGATGCCGCCCAGGCCGAACACCGCCACGGTGGCGCCCGGCTCGACCTTGGCGGTGTTGAGCACCGCGCCGATGCCGGTGGTGACGCCGCAGCCGAGCAGGCAGACCTTGTCGAGGGGGGCATCCTTCTGGATTTTCGCCACGCTGATTTCGGGCAGCACGGTGTATTCGGAGAAGGTGGAGGTGCCCATGTAGTGGTAGATGGGCTTGCCGTCCTTGGAGAAGCGGCTGGTGCCGTCGGGCATCAGGCCCTTGCCCTGGGTCGCGCGGATCGCCTGGCAGAGGTTGGTCTTGCCCGACAGGCAGAACTTGCACTTGCCGCATTCCGGCGTGTATAGCGGAATGACGTGGTCGCCGACCGCGACCGAAGTCACGCCTTCGCCGATCGCCTCGACGATGCCGCCGCCCTCGTGGCCGAGGATGGCGGGGAAGAGGCCTTCCGGATCGGCGCCCGACAGCGTGTAGGCGTCGGTGTGGCAGACGCCGGTGGCGACGATGCGCACCAGCACTTCGCCCGCCTTGGGCGGGGCGACGTCGACTTCGGTGATCTCGAGCGGCTGCTTGGCAGCCCAGGCGACGGCGGCGCGGGATTTGATCATGGTCGGTTTTCCTTCGGGTGGACTCAGCCCTGCATTGTAGAAAAGGCTGCGCAGGGGATAATCCCCCGCTCAGGAAAAACATTGTTGTTGAGTGGCAATAAACGATCATGAACCGATGGGAAGGTGTCGATGCCTTCGTCGCCGTCGCCGAGAGCGGGCATTTCGCCGCCGCGGCGACGCGCCTGGGCGTGTCGACCTCGCACGTGAGCCGGCTGGTGGCACGGCTCGAGGAGCGCCTGCAGACGCGGCTGTTTTACCGCAGCACGCGGCGCGTGACCCTGACCGAGACCGGCCACACCTTCTTGCAGCATTGCCGGCGGCTGCAGGACGGCCTCGACGAGGCGATGCACGCGGTGCAGGACCTCGGCGGCGAGCCCAAGGGCCTGCTGCGCATGACCTGCGCGCTGACCTACGGCGAGCGTTTCATCGTGCCCCTGGTGAACGACTTCATCGCCCGCCATCCGCAGGTGCGTGTCGATATCGAACTGACCAACCGCACCCTGGACATCGTCCAGGAAGGCTACGATCTCGCCGTGCGCCTCGGGCGGCTCGCCGACTCGCGGCTGGTGGCGACGCGCCTGGCGCCGCGGGTGATGTACCTGTGCGCGTCGCCGGCCTATCTGGCGCGCCGCGGCGTGCCCGACAGCCTGGCGGCGCTCGCCGCCCACGACTGCCTGGTGGGAACCTCCGATACCTGGCTGTTCCAGTCCGAGGGCGCCGAGCAGCAGCTGCGGGTCAGCGGCAACTGGCGATGCAACAGCGGCCAGGCCGTGCTCGACGCGGCGCTGCGCGGCTTCGGCCTGTGCCAGCTGCCCGATTACTACGTGCTCGAACATCTGCGCAGCGGCGCGCTGCAGGCCTTGCTCCCCGCCCATCAGCCGCCGCATACCGCGGTGTGGGCGGTGTTCCCGCAGCAGCGCCATCTGTCGCCCAAGGTGCGGTTGCTCGTCGACCATCTGCGCGCCGAGCTGGCGCGGCGGCCGGAGTATCGCGGCGAGGGCTGAGGGGCGGGCGGATGCCGGCAGCGTGTTGACGTTTACGTAAACTGGAACTATGTTCGCGCTCTGAAATCCGGCGCGTCCGGGGCTTGAGGAGAAACGGAACAATGCAGATCGAAAACAGCGTATTCGTGGTCACCGGCGGCGGGTCGGGGCTGGGCGCGGCCACCGCGCGCATGCTGGTGGAAGCCGGCGGCAAGGTCGTGCTCGCCGACGTCAACAAGGACGCCGGCAGCGCGGTGGCCGCTGAACTGGGGACGGCCGCTGCCTTCGTGGCCACCGACGTGACCGACGAGGCGAGCGCGAAGGCCGCGATCGAGCGTGCCGTGTCCGGCTTCGGCGGGCTGCACGGGCTGGTCAATTGCGCGGGGGTCGCGCCCGCGGAGAAGGTGGTGGGTCGCGAGGCGCCGCATCGGCTGGAGTCGTTTGTGCGCACCGTCAACATCAACCTCGTCGGCACCTTCAACATGATCCGGCTCGCCGCCGAAGTCATGAGCAAGGCCGCGCCCAACGACGGCGGCGAGCGCGGGGTGATCGTCAGCACCGCCTCGGTCGCCGCTTATGACGGCCAGATCGGGCAGGCGGCCTACGCCGCCTCCAAGGCGGGCATCGTCGGCCTGACCCTGCCGGTGGCACGCGAGCTGTCGCGCTTCGGCATCCGCGTGATGACGATCGCGCCGGGCATCATGGAAACGCCGATGCTCGCCGCGATGCCGCAGGAGGTGCAGGATGCGCTGGGCAAGATGGTGCCGTTCCCGTCGCGTCTGGGGCGTCCCGCCGAGTATGCCGCGCTGGTGCGCCACATCGTCGAGAACGCCTACCTGAACGGCGAGGTGATCCGCCTCGACGGCGCCATCCGCATGGCGGCCAAGTAAGACGGCCAGGGCCGGCACGGGCGACCTGCCTGCGCCGTCCGCCGCCTGCTCCGGTCTTGCTGCAGCGCAATGGCCGGGGCAGGGCAAATGTGCTAAAACGGCGCTTCCCTTTGGCCTCCCCACAGGGGAGCGGCCCCGCGGCCTGCGCTCCCCGCGCCGATGAACACAGCTGAACTCCCCGCGCCTGCCGTCGAGCAGGACGCCGACTGCTATCACTGCGGTCTGCCCATTCCTCCCGAAACGCGCCACTACGTGCGCATCGACGACCGCGAACGCCGCATGTGCTGCGTCGGTTGCGAGGCGGTGGCGCAGTCGATCGTCGATAGTGGTCTTACCGATTACTATCGCCACCGCGATGCGATGCCCGAGAGCCGACGCGAGGCGATGCCGCAGGAGCTTCAGGATCTCGGCCTGTTCGATCACCCCGACTTCCAGAAGAGCTTCGTCCAGCCGGTCGGCGAGCACGAGCGCGAAGCTTCGCTGATCCTCGAGGGCATCACCTGTGCGGCCTGCGTGTGGCTCAACGAGCAGCACGTGGCACGCCAGCCGGGGGTTTCCGCGGTCGATATCAACTACGCGACGCGGCGCGCCCGCGTGCGCTGGGACGAGCGCCAGGCGCGCCTCTCGGACATTCTCGCGGCGATCCAGGCCATCGGCTACCGCGCCTATCCCTACGACGCCGAGCGCTCCGAGCAGATCGCGCACCGCGAACGGCGTTCCATGCTGTGGCGGGTGTTCGTCGCCGGCTTCGGGATGATGCAGGTGATGATGTACGCGGTGCCGGTGTATCTCGCCGGCGACGGCGACATGACTCCGGACATCGAACTGATGATGCGGATCGCCAGCCTGATCCTGACCATTCCGGTGGTGTTCTATTCGGCGGCGCCGTTCTTCCAGCGCGCGCTGCGCGACCTGCGCCTGCGCCGCCTGGGCATGGACGTGCCGGTCGCGCTCGGCGTCGGCAGCGCCTTCGCCGCGAGCGTGTGGGCGACGCTGACCAATGGCCCGGAGGTGTATTTCGACTCGGTGACGATGTTCGTGTTCTTCCTCCTCGGCGGGCGCTACCTGGAGATGCTGGCGCGGCAGAAGGCAGTGCGCGGGGTCGAGGAACTGGGCAAGGTGCTGCCCGCGTTCGCCGAGCGTCTGGCGGACTGGCCGGCGCCGCAGGGCGAGCGCGTGCCGGTGGCGCAGCTGGCGCCCGGCGACGTGGTGCGGGTGCGTCCGGGCGAAGTGATTCCCGCCGACGGCGTGGTCATCGACGGCGTCGGCGAGGCCAACGAGGCGCTGCTCACCGGCGAGAGCCGGCCGGTGGCGAAGGCGCGCGGCGCGACCCTGACCGGGGGCAGCATCAACATCTCCAGCCCGCTCGTGTTCCGCGTCGAGGGGGTCGGCGAGAGCACCCGGCTGGCGGCGATCCGCCGGCTGATGGAGCGCGCGGCCACCGAAAAGCCCAGGGTCGCGACCCAGTCCGACCGCGTCGCGGTGATCTTCATCGTCACCCTGCTCGTGCTCGCCGCGGTCACCGGCGTGGTGTGGTATGTGATCGAGCCGTCGCGCGCGCTGTGGGTGTTCGTGTCGGTGCTCGTGGTGGCTTGTCCCTGCGCCCTGTCGCTGGCCACGCCGACCGCGCTCACGGTGGCGACCGACGCGCTCGCCCGCCTCGGCGTACTGGTGACCCGCGGCCATGCGATCGAGACCCTCGCCACCGCCAACCATTTCGTCTTCGACAAGACCGGGACGCTCACGCATGGGCGGATGACGCTGGAGGAGGTGGTGGCGCTCGGACGGTTGTCCGCCGACGAGTCCTGCAGACTGGCCGCGGCGCTCGAGCAGGGCTCCGAGCATCCGGTCGCGGTGGCGATGCGTGAGGCTGTGCAGGGCGGGGTGCTGCCGGCAGTCGCTGGTGTGGTCGCGACCACGGGGCAGGGCGTAGCCGGACGGATGGCCGATGGCGAGGTCTGGATCGGCCGTCCCGAGTTCGTTGCCGCGCACGCCGATGCGTCGGTTCCGGAGGTGGTCGGCGAGTTGCTGGCGCGGGGCGGTACCGTGGTCGGTCTGGGTGATGCCCGCGGTTGGCTCGCGCTGTTCCGCTTCGCCGACATGCCGCGCGCCGAGGCTCCGGTGCTGAGCGCCAGGCTGGCGGGGGAGCGCATTCCGACCGTGGTGCTGTCGGGCGATGCTCCGGCCGAAGCCGCGCGGGTCGCGGCCCTGCTCGGCATCGGCGAAGCGCATGGCGGCATGACGCCGGACGGCAAGCGGGCCTTCATCGCGCGCGTGCAGGCGCAGCCCGGAGCGGTGGTGGCGATGGTCGGCGATGGCGTCAACGATGCGCCGGTGCTGGCCCAGGCGCATGTTTCGGTGGCGATGGGCGGCGGGACCGATCTGGCGCGCAATCAGGCCGACATTGTGCTGCTCAATGAAAATCTGGAGGCGCTCGGCCGGGGCGTGGACCTGGCGCGGCACACGCTGCGCATCATTCGCCAGAACCTATGGTGGTCGTTTGCCTACAACTTCACGTCGGTGCCCCTCGCAATGGCGGGGCTGGTTACACCGTGGATGGCTGGCATCGGCATGGCGGGCAGTTCCCTGCTGGTGGTGCTGAACGCGATGCGCTTGCAGCGTCAGCCGCGGGCGCGCAAAGGAGGCTGAACGTGGAAAGTCTGTACCTGCTGATTCCGCTGTCGATCGTGCTCGTGTTCGTGATCGGTGCGCTGTTCTGGTGGTCGCTGCGCAATGGCCAGTACGACGACCTTGAAGGGCCGGCCTACCGCCTGCTGCTCGACGATCGCGATGAGCCTCCCAGGAAGGCGTCTCCGTCCGGCAATGACGGGGCACCCGAGGAAGGGGGGCGCTAGCGCGTGGCGGGACGACATGATGTCGGTGTTGTCGAGAATTACTCGTGTTTGACCTAGATCAAACCCGCTGTCGTGGGGATGGGCATAATTCGTCCATGGTTTTTCCCGGCGCGGTAACGCAGCGCGCTAGTGTCGCCGGTGCAGTTTTTTTGTCTCTCTGTTGGGGTTGGGGGTGCGTCAAAAACGCACCCTTTTTTTTCGTCCCTGCCTTCCCCCGGGCCATGCTCCTCCGTTTTCCGCCGTTCTGCGCACTTCCCGCAATCTCAGCAGCGGCGCGCTTTCCCGGTTTCCCGCGGTGCAATACAATGTTGATCTGTATCAAATTGAGGTGCCGACCCGAGGGTATCCTTGCCGCGGACCATCCCGGGGCCTGCCTCGCGGTCGGAAGGCTGTACAAAGGGGTTTTTAATCAAAGAGGTGACTCACATGCAATCGCAAGCGACTTATAACTACAAAGTCGTGCGCCAGTTCGCCATCATGACGGTGGTGTGGGGCATCGTGGGCATGCTGGTCGGTGTCATCGCCGCAGCACAGCTCGTGTGGCCCGAACTGAACGTTCACGAGTTCCTGCATTTCGGCAGGTTACGTCCGCTTCACACCAACGCGGTGATCTTCGCCTTCGGTGGCTGTGCGCTGTTCGCGACGTCGTACTACGCGGTGCAGCGCACCTGCCATACCACGCTGTTCTCGCCGGCTCTAGCGGCGTTCACCTTCTGGGGGTGGCAGGCCGTGATCCTGGCTGCGGTGGTGACGTTGCCGCTCGGCTTCACCTCCGGCAAGGAGTATGCCGAACTCGAGTGGCCGATCGACATCCTGATCGCCGTCGTGTGGGTGTCCTATGCCATCGTGTTCTTCGGCACCATCGCGAAGCGCAAGGTCAAGCACATCTACGTGGCAAACTGGTTCTACGGCGCTTTCATCATCACCGTGGCGCTGCTGCACATCGTCAACAGCGCGGCGATTCCGGTGTCGCTGACCAAGTCCTACTCGGCCTACGCCGGTGTCCAGGACGCCATGATCCAGTGGTGGTACGGCCACAACGCGGTGGGCTTCTTCCTCACCGCCGGCTTCCTCGGCATGATGTACTACTACGTGCCGAAGCAGGCCGATCGTCCGGTGTACTCCTACCGCCTGTCGGTGGTGCACTTCTGGGCGCTGATCTTCACCTACATGTGGGCGGGTCCGCACCACCTGCACTACACCGCGCTGCC
>JAEWVQ010000182.1 GCA_023459095.1 Pseudomonadota bacterium
CCGCCAGCCCGGCGGCGTCCGCGGCAACGACGAAGAGACCGATGCCCTCGCCCGCGGCGCCGGCGGTGCGCGCCGCCACCACATAGGCGTCGGCGCCGATGCCGTCGGCGACGAAGGCCTTGTCGCCGTCGAGCACGTAGCCCTCGCCCTCGCGCACCGCGCGCAGCGCGATCGCCGCGGGGTCGTGGCGCGGGGTCTCATCGACCGCGAGCGCGAGGCGGCGCTCGCCGGCGATGATCGCCGGCAGCCATTCGGCCTGCTGCGCCGCGTTGCCGGCGCACTCGACGGCGCCGCCGCCGAGCACCACCGCGGACAGCAGCGGCGACGCCGACAGGTGGCGGCCGAGCTGCTCGAACACCGCGCCCAGGCCCTTGCAGCCGAAGGCGAGGCCGCCGTGCGCCTCGGCGAACGGAATCGCGCTCCAGCCGAGGTCCACCATTTCGCGCCACAGCGCGCCGTCGAAGCCCTGCGCCACGCCCTCGTCGCGCAGCCTGCGCTGCGCGGCCACCGGGCTGCGCGCAGCGAGAAATTCGCTGGCGGTGTCGGCGAGCAAGCGCTGCTCTTCGGAATACACCAGACCGGATTGCACCAGACTCATCGCAGCGGACTCCTCACTTTCCTTGTTTGCTTTCGGGCGACTTCACTTCAGGCAGCTCCAGCACCCGCTTGGCGATGACGTTGAGCTGAACCTCGGACGAACCGCCGGCAATGGTCTGGGCAAAGCTGCCCAGCCAGGCGCGCGTCACCGCGAGCTCCTCGGCGTCGAAGGCGTCGCCCTCCCAGCCGAGCGCGCGGTGCCCCATGAGGTCGAGCGCGACCTCGAACTTGTCCTTGTCCTGCTCGCTGTGCACCAGCTTCATGATCGACATCACCCCGGAGACGTTCTGGCGCGCGCGCATCTCCTCGCCCATGCGCTGCACGGTGAGGCCGTAGGCGTGCTCGTCCATCGCCACCGCGAGCGCGCGCCCACGCAGCGCAAGGTCGGCCGCCGACGGCGCCGGCCCCGCCGGCAGGTAGCGGCGCAGCAGCGCCAGCAGGTCGACGTTGTTGGGCAGGCTGGTCTCGCCGAACTTCGACATCGCCCGCCGCTCGTGCTGCAGCAGCGCCTTGGCCAGCGTCCAGCCGCCATTGAGCGGGCCGATCAGCTGGCGCTTGGGCACCTTCACGTTGTCGAAGAAAACCTGGCAGAACGAGGACTTGCCGCTGATCAGGTCGATTGGCCGGGCCTCGACGCCGGGCGACTTCATGTCCACCACGAGCAGGCTGATGCCCTGCTGCTTGGGCGCGTCGGGGTCGGTGCGCACCAGCATGTACATCCAGTCCGATTTGTCGCCGTAGGAGGTCCAGATCTTGGTGCCATTGACCACGAAGTGGTCGCCGGCATCGACCGCGCTGGTCTTCAGGCTGGCGAGGTCGGAACCGGCGTTGGGCTCGGAGAAGCCCTGGCACCAGCGCACCTCGCCGCGCGCCATCGGCGGCAGCAGTTCGCGCTTCTGTTCCTCGCTGCCGAACTCCAGCACCACCGGACCGAGCATCCAGATGCCCAGATTGATCTGCGGCGGCCGGCAGCGCAGGCGCCGCAGCTCGCTCTCGAGCACCGCGTTGTGCTCGGGGCCGAGGCCGCCGCCGCCGTACTCCGCCGGCCAGTCCGGGCAGAACCAGCCGCGGTCGCGCATGCGCTCGAACCACAGGCGCTGGTCCGCGGTCTTGAACTCGACCTCGCGCCCGCCCCACACCACCTCGCCTTCGGGCATGGGCGTGCGCATCGAGGCCGGGCAGTTGGCCTCCAGCCAGGCGCGGGTTTCGCGGCGGAATTCTTCGATCGTGCTCATGGTGTGTTCCTTGGGCGGGGGTCAGCGCGAGCGCGGCATGCCGAGGCCGAACTGGGCGATCAGCTCGCGCTGGATCTCGTTGGTGCCGCCGCCGAAGGTCAACGTGACCGAGGCGCGCACTTCGTATTCGAGCTCGCCGAGCAGCGCGGCGGCGGCCGAGCCGTCGCGCACCAGAGCGCTGGCGCCGACGATCTCGGAGAGCTTCCTGAGGATGTCGATGGCCGACTCCGAGCCATACACCTTGGTCGCCGAGGCGAGCGCGACGTCCATGTGGCCGCGCTCCAGATCGGCGGCGATGCGGAAATTGATCAACCGCATCGCCTCCAGCCTGGCGTAGCACTCGGCGAGCAGGCTGCGCACCCAGGGCGCGTCCACCGCGCGGCGGCCGGACTCGTCGGCGGCCTTGGCCCACAGCAGCACGCGGCGGAATAGCCCCGCGACCTTGTCCGACCACGAGCCGAGACCGAGGCGCTCATGGTTGAGCTGGGCGGTGATCAGCTTCCAGCCGCCGTTGAGCTCGCCCACCAGCATCTCGCGCGGCACCTTGACGTTGTCGTAATAGGTGGCGGCGGTGGGGTTGGAGCAGGTCGGGATCACCGTGTGCGAGAAGCCCTCGGCCCGCGTGTCGAGGATCAGGATGGACACGCCCTTGTGACGCGGCAGCGCCGGGTCGGTGCGCGCCGCCAGCCAGATGAAGTCGGCGGCCTCGGCGCCCGAGGTCCATAGCTTGTTGCCGTTGACCACGAAATGATCGCCGTCGAGGCGCGCGCTGGTCTTGAGCGTGGCCAGATCGCTGCCGGCCTCCGGCTCGGAATAGCCGATGGCGAACATGATCTCGCCGGCGGCGATGCCGGGCAGGAAGGTCTTCTTCTGCAGCGCGGTGCCGTATTCCATGAGCGCCGGACCGACCGTGCTGATGGTCACGAAGGGCAGCGGCGCCCCGGCGATGTTGGCCTCTTCGAAGAAGATCAGCTGCTCGGTGGCGGCATAACCCTGGCCGCCGTGTTCCTTGGGCCAGCCCACCGCGAGCCAGCCGTCGGCGCCCATCCGGCGGATGGTGTCGCGGTACAGCGTGCCGCCTTCCTTGCCGCGCAGCGCGCGGCGCAGCTCGGGCGTCATCAGGCCCTGGAAGTAATCGCGCACGCGGTGGCGCAGCGCGTGTTGTTCGGGTGTCAGATCGACGAACATCGTCCGCTCTCCCTTGTTCAGACGCCGAGGATGAGGCCGCTGGTGGGCACGCCGGTTCCGGCGGTCACCAGCACGTTTTCGACATCGGCCACCTGGTTGACCGCGCTGCCGCGCACCTGGCGCACCGCTTCGGCGACGCCGTTCATGCCATGGATGTAGGCCTCGCCGAGCTGGCCGCCGTGGGTATTGATCGGCAGCTTGCCGCCGCGGGCATGATGACCGGCGCGGATGAAGTCCTTGGCCTCGCCGCGCTTGCAGAAGCCGAATTCCTCCAGCTGGGGCAGCACGAAAGGGGTGAAGTGGTCGTAGATCACCGCGGTCTGGAAGGCGTCGGGGCCGAGGCCGGACTGGGCGTAGAGCTCCTTCGCCACCACGCCCATCTCCGGCAGGCCGGTGATGTCGTCGCGGTAGTAGGAAGTCATGCTCTGCTGGCCTTCGGCGATGCCCTGGGAACCGGCCTTGATGATCACCGGCTTTTGCTTCAGATCACGGGCGCGCTCGGCCGAGGTGATGACCATCGCCACCGCGCCGTCGGACTCCTGACAGCAGTCGAGCAGGCGCAGCGGCTCGGCGATCCACTTCGACGCCTGATGTTCTTCGAGCGTGATCGGCTTGCCGTAGAAGAAGGCCGCCGGGTTGGTGGCGGCGAAGTCGCGCACCGCGACCGACACGCGGCCGAAGTCCTCGCTGGTGGCGCCGTAGGCGTGCATGTAGCGGCGCGCGAACATGCCCACCCAGGCCGCCGGAGTGTGGAAGCCGTAGGGCATGTACCAGCCGTAGTTCACGTTCTCGAAGATCGGCGTGTCGCCGAAGCCATAGGTGCCGGTGCCGAAGCGGTACCAGGAGCGCTCGTTCATCGCGCGGAACACCACCACCACCTTGGCCAGACCGGTGGCCACCGCCATCGCCGCATGCACCACCGGCGCGCAGGCGGCGCCGCCGCCGTGCGGAATCTGCGAGAAGAACTTGACGTTGTTGCAGCCGAGCAGGCGGGCGATCTCGTAGTCGGGCACCTTGTCCATGGTGTAGGACGAGAAGCCCTCGACCTCGGCGGGGTCGATGCCGGCATCGGCGAGCGCGGCCAGGGTGGATTCCATCGCCAGGCGCAGCTCGGTGCGGCCGGAGTTCTTGGAGAATTCGGTCGCGCCCAGGCCGACGATGGCGGCGCGGCCGGAAAGAGACTTGTCCGTCATGTGTGCTGTTCTCCGCATGTCAGGGCAGCACCAGCGTGGCCGTGCCGGTCACGTGGCTGCCCATCGAGTTCCTGCCCTTGAGCGCGACGTCCACCTCGCGGGTGGCGGCGTCGGCGCGCACCACTTCGCCGCTGAAGGTCATGGTGTCGCCGGGGTAGTTGGGCGCGCCGAGCTTGATCTTGAGATC
Source organism: Pseudomonadota bacterium (assembly GCA_023459095.1). Lineage (GTDB taxonomy): Bacteria > Pseudomonadota > Gammaproteobacteria > Burkholderiales > Rhodocyclaceae > JAEWVQ01. The sequence goes on from JAEWVQ010000182.1 coordinate 4,401, forward strand.
CTTGAAGCGCGCTGCCGGACCGGCCCAACCCTCGACGAAGCGCTGGGCGAGACCGCTGGTGGTGAGAATGTTCATGAACACGTGCGGCGAACCGAGCTGCTGGGCGGCCTCCATGTCATGGTGGCCGGGGAAGTAGTCGCGGGTGGCGATCGCGCCGGAGGTGATCAGCAGCACGGTGATCGGGACCGCCAGTTCGGGCAGCGCCTCGCCGGGGCGCACGTCGTCAAAGCGCTTGCTGTTCTTCGAGGTCATATTTCCATCCCAGCTTGTCGTTGTTGGCGAGCCAGTCGCCGAGTCGTTCGAGCGTGGCGGCGCTGCCGCCCAGGGTGA
>JAEWVQ010000183.1 GCA_023459095.1 Pseudomonadota bacterium
GCTGCGGACGGAGCCGGGCTAACAGTCGCCAGCCGTGTTGGTGAATGCGCAGTGGTGATGCGCGAGGTCAATGTCGAAATATCGGGACCCAACATGGTGGTGTTCCTGTAAGTAGGATTGATCCATTGCTAAGCCGGGTTACTCACCTCCGGCCACCAACAACGAGATCGGTCTGGGCCGAAGTCCGCCAGTGTGCGGTGGGCATCAACACAGGCGCCGGATAATCGTAACCGGCATCAACCCGAACCCCCTACCGGGAGCAGCAAGCAGGGGGACGCGGCAAGCTCATTCAACAAGTGAATTTGCCGGGTCTGAATGGCTTCTCCCTTCAAGACGGACCCTTTAAATGGCTACCAAGGGACGTGTGCAACGAAACTGCTATGACTGCCGGAATAGACCGGCCCTAAACCCCTTGCCGGGTAAGAGCAGGGGGAACAGCAGAGCGGCGGCGTGGAAGGTCGTTACGCGGAACACGCAAAGTCGGAAATATGCCGGGACTCTAAACCGGGGAAGAAAGATGCTTGGCCGCTACCGAAACCATGCGGCTGACAGTTGAGGCACGTACTGACAGTGTCAAGCCGGAGTGGCGCCCGGCCCGCTCTGCTGTTCTATCCCCTGCAGCGACCGCGCGCACTGCTCGTGGGGGATTTTCGAGGGTGCAGCGCTCGCCGGAACGCGCGGCGAAGGCGAAGCGGACGCACTCAGATCCTGGCGGAGAGCCGGGACAGGCCGGTGGAAGTCCGGCACCGAATCCACACGAGGGGCCAAGCCGGTGAGGTCCGCCGGCGGTAAAGGCATGACGCCCGGGCAGTGGCTGCGGAAGGCAGCCGGGCAGTAGTGATGCAGGGATCACGTTCGCTTCCGCTACCGAGCCCCATTACCGCAGCAGCGCCCGATGACAACCCCGGTCGCAGGCGACAGACCCTGCAGATAGACCCCGCGGCCGGCATTGGGTGAGCGCCCTGGAGATGACATGGAATCGGCCGAACTTGAGCAGTACCGCCAAGCGCTGGCGTTCCTCGCTGGCTTGCATCCTGGGCTCACAACCGATGACCCGATGGCGCAGGCAGGGGCAATTTTTGACCACGTTACCGCGGAGCGCGCTGCGCTCCAGCAAGAGCTGGTGAGGGCTGAGGCCAACGCGCAGCACTTTCTAGCTGAATGGCAGAGAGCGATTCGCCCACCTACTTCTGCCACGCGGGCATAGCTCAGTCGGTAGAGCATCAGCCTTCCAAGCTGCATGTCGTCGGTTCGATCCCGACTGCCCGCTCCATCAATGCCAGCCGGCCCAAGGCCGTGCCCTCCCTGCTACAGCCCTGCATAGGGGCGGCGGGGTTCGGCTGGCGCCCCTTTCGAGGTTCCCATGTTTCTCCTGCTGATCCAGTTGGCGGCGATGCAACTTGCCCCTGCGACGCCGCCGCCTGCCCAGGCGGCCGTGCCCGCCCTCCCCGACGGCACTGCGCCGCCACCGTCACCGCATGGCAAGGGGTCATGTATGGGGCGATAGGCGCAAGCCCGGCAGAGCGCCCCGACAGTGCGCAACCGGCTCCAACTTGCCCGATCCGTGACGACCCACCGGTGCGTCAGCAGAACACCGCGAGCGGAGATGACGGCACCACGACGACACGAACGGCGCACCTCTGCCACGAGCGGGGCTTTTGATGCGCAGGCCCGGATAGCGTAACCGGGCAATCCACGCCGAGGCGCAACAGGATTGCCGGCTTCCAAGCCGCCACCCCTGTTCTGCCTCCCTCCTCCAATGCCGGCCGCGCTGCGCTCACCCGCAGCCGCCGGCATCTTTTTGCCCGGAGAAAGCCATGTACCTCTCATCCATCGCGCGCAGCCGGCTGCTTGGCCCCTGCATGTGCGGCGCCCTCGACTGCCGTAGCTGCGGCCCTGCTCAAGGCGTCGATCCTGACGAAGACACCATCAAGTTGATCTCAGAGAGCAAATTCGCCCGCCTTGCCGCCGCCGACTGGCAGAGCGAGGCCGAGGCGGTGATCGATGACGCAGAGGAGCGCGGCGACACCGCCCTGATCGAAGCCGCCGCTCGCGCCGCAGTCACCGGCCCGCTGGCGGTGCGCATGCTGCTGGAGCCCCAAATCCGCGAGCGCCTTGAGGCGCGCTGCCGCGCAGAGGCCGTGAAAGAGATCGAGCAGATGCGCCAAGAGGCGGAAGCTGAAGCGGCCATGCGCCGCATGGAGCACTGACATGAGCACGCAGACGTTCGTCGGAATCGTGCTTGCGCTGGCCGGTTTCATCGGCATTCAGTGGCACGACAACTACACCGAGGAGCGAATCGCCAAGATCGACGCCGACGCGGCGCAGGCGATTGCCGTTGCGATCGAGAGCGCGGGCATTCAGTGCGGCACGCCCGTCGTCGTTGCGGGGGTGCGGAGATGACCGCCACCGCCATCCACCCCGCCGACATGCCCACCATCGCCGCCCGGCACGCGAATGCACAGGACGCGATCAAGACCTGCGCCGGGCTCGTCCTCGAACACCTCCAGAACGACGCCTACCGGGCTGGCTACGACCGCGGCACCGGAGATCTCGCCACGGTCGCCGCAGTGCTCGCCGAGGCGCGCAACTGGATGCGGCCGGCGCCGCCGGATGTGCTGGAGCGAATTGACGCGGCACTTGAAGCCGCAGGAGTTGAGCCATGTGCAGTGACGATGGCGGCCTGATGTTCTGGCAGCAGTACCAGCAGTGGGAATCGTTCAACGAAGAGAGAAATCATGGAATTCAAGAAGGCAGTGAGGAAGCAGGCCAAGCTACGGCTGGCACTTTCCGGCCCGAGCGGGAGCGGGAAAACCTACGGCGCCCTGTTGCTTGCGAAGGGGATTGGCGGAAAGACGGCGGTGATCGACACCGAGCGCGGGTCGGCCAGCCTGTACTCGCACATCCACGAGTTTGACGCGCTCGACCTCGACCCGCCCTACTCGCCCGAGAGGTTCATCCAGGCTATCAAGATGGCCGAGAAGGCAGGGTATGAGGTGCTGATCATCGACAGCCTCACGCATGAATGGAGCGGCGTCGGCGGGTGCCTAGAGCTGGTCGATGAAATCGCTCGCAGCAAGTACAAGGGCAACACCTGGAGCGCATGGAACGACGTAACCCCGCGCCACCGTGCAGTGCTCGACACCATCCTGAGATCCCCGCTGCACATTATCGCCACGATGCGCAGCAAGACCGAGACGGCGCAGACGGAGGAAAACGGGCGCAAGAAGGTGGTCAAGCTCGGGATGAAGGCGGAGCAGCGAGACGGCGCCGAGTACGAGTTCACCACCGTGCTGGACATCGTGCATGACGGGAATTTCGCCACGCCGTCAAAGGACCGCACCGGCCTTTTCCGTGGCGACCCCAAGCCGATCACCGTTGAAACCGGCGTGATGCTGCTGAGCTGGCTGAACTCCGGGGCTGAGGCCCCCACCGAGAAGACGCGAATCGAAAAGGCGGAGGACTGGATCGCCGAATCCCCGTCAATTGACGTTGCCAAGCAACGCGGGGTGAAGGCGCTTGAGCAGCTCCAAGATCAAGACAGCATCGACAGAATCACGGCTGCCGTTCAGCGATACGAACAGGCCGCGATGGCATCCGCGTGAGGCAATCATGAACATCTATCTCGACATCGAGACGATCCCCGACCAGCGCGCCGGGGTGCGCGATGCGTTCATCGCAGAGGCTCGCGACAACTTCCGAGCGCCGTCCGGCATGACCAAGGAACAAGCGGCTAAGGAATTGGGCCTGACCGACGCCAGCGAGATCAAATTCACCAGCAAGGACGCGATGCTCGACCGCTGGGCCGAGCGGTTCGCATCTGAGAAGGCTGAAGAGGTAGGCGACCAGAACTGGCGCAAAACCTCCTTCGATGGCGCGCAGGGGCAGGTCGCGGTGATTTCGCTGGCGATCGACGACGAGCCTCCGGTTTCGTTCTGGGCGGAAGACTGGCAGTCGCCGGGTGCGGAGTCGTTGGTGCTGAGATCGGCATTCGACTACATCCGCTCGCGCTACGACCCGTCACGCAACACGCGGCCGCGCTTCATCGGCCACAACGTAGTCGCGTTCGATCTTCGCTTCCTTTTCCAGCGCGCCGCAATCCTTGGCATTCGTCCGCCACCTGCCCTGCCGCGCAACCCCCGCCCGTGGGATGACTCGGTGTTTGACACGATGGTCGAGTGGGCCGGGGTCGGCAACCGTGTCAGCCTGGACAAGCTCTGCCGTGCGATCGGCGCGGCAACGAAGGGCAGCGAGCTTGGCGGCGAAGAGATCGACGGGTCAATGGTCTGGGACTTCGTGCGTTGCGGGAGGATCGCCAACGTTGCCACGTACTGCTGCGCTGACGTTGAGCGCGTCCGCTCGATCTATCGGCGCATGACGTTTTCCGGCGAATTTCCATCGGTTGCCAAGGAACAGCTGGCGGACACCGGCGAGTGCATCCGCGCCGAGGAAGAGGCCCGGGCCAATGCTGAACGCGAAGCGGAGCGCGCGAGGCTGCGCGCCGAGGCTGAGGCGCGCGAGAAGGCGATGCAGGCCGACGCAGCCAAGCGTGCCGTCGACCTGCAGGCGATGGCCGACCCTGCCCCCCAGACGCCGGCCGACACCGGAGAGCGCATCACGCTCGGCCAGATCAACGCGCGCCTGGCGCCGATCCAGCTCACCGCCGCCGGACTCGCTCAGCTCGGCATCCAGCCGTCCGGGCGCGAGCGCGCCGCGGTGCTCTACCAACCCTCCGACCTCGACGCGATCTGCGCGGCGCTGATCCGGCATCTGTCGGCGGTGTCGGCCGCGGCGGTGCGCGAGATTCGCAAAGCGGCGTAACCGATCAACGGGGCGCGCAATACCGGACGGAAGCCGAAAGGCGATGGGCAGGCGAAAGCCGTAGCGATGTTCCGGCGCTGCTGACAATCAGCCGATAGGTCGAAGCCCCGAGAAGCGGGCAGCGCGTATCCGGTAGCCCCACCCCAAACAGCCCGCCGCACGCGGGCTTCTTCATGGAGCCAGTCATGCAGCTATCTCCATTCGCCATCTCAGAGATCAAGTTCCGGGCCGGCATGACGGCAGAGCCAAGACCAAAGCCCAAGGCTCCGAGGGAGGTTATTCGCTGGGAATGCCCCGAGTGCGGCGACCTTCACTACTGCGAAAGCGACGCCGCGGACTGCTGCGCCCTGCCCCCACAAGACGAGACGTCAAGCGATCCGACATGCCCGGTGTGCGGCGACTCGCATCACGACCATCACGCGGCCGCCAACTGCTGCCTCTGGAAAGACCTCGACATTGCAGCGCGCATGAAGATCGCGGCAGCCGCTGAATCCGGAGTCGCCTGGATGACGGCTCTCGACATCAAGTAAGGAGCACCCATGTTCTTCAAGAACCTCCAGACCTACCGCATCTCCACCGAGTGGACGATCACCGCCGATACCATCGCCGAGCAGCTGGCGAAGAAGCGCTTCCACCCCTGCGGCAGCCAGGACTTCGAATCACGCGGATGGGTCGGCCCGTGCAACAACGATCTGGTGCACGCCGTCGGCGGCCAGTGGCTCATCTGCCTTCAGACCGAGGCGAAGATCCTCCCCGCCTCCGTCGTCAAGCAGATCGCCAACGAGCGCGCCGAGGAACTCGCCGAGCAGCACGGCTACAAGCTCGGCCGCAAGCAGATGAAGGAACTGCGCGAGCAGATCACGCAGGAACTGCTGCCGCGCGCGTTCTCGCGCCAGCGCAAGACCTTCGCCTGGATCGACCCGGTGGCCGGCTGGCTGGTGGTGGACGCCTCCAGCCCCACGCGCGCCGAGGACGTGCTCGAGCAGCTTCGCCACGCCCTCGACACCTTCCCGGTGGCGATGCTGCGCACCGAGCGCTCGCCAGTGTCGGCGATGGCGGACTGGCTGGCCGGCAACGAGGCGCCGGCCGGGTTCACGGTCGATCAGGACTGCAACCTGCGCTCGGTGACCGAAGACCGCAAGGAGGTCACGTACAAACGCGGCCTGGACGACGAGCAGATCCGCCAGCACATCGAAACCGGCAAGCTGCCGACGCGGCTGGCACTGACGTTCGATGATCGCATCAGCTTCGTGCTGACCGAGAAGCTGGAGATCAAGCGCGTCGACTTCCTCGACGTCGTGCGCGACCAGATCGACGGCACCGCGGAAGACGCAGAAGCCCTGTTCAACGCCGAATTCGCGCTGATGACCGCCGAGCTGGGGCGTCTGCTGCCGGCGGTGGTCGAGGCTCTTGGCGGGGAGATGAAGCGCGAGCTGGATCTTGTGGATCGGGCGAAGGAGGCTGCGTGATGGCCCAGATCAACCGAACCGGAGTCGTCTTATTCGGCGACGCCAGCATGAGCGTGTGGGAAGACGGCCTTGCTGCAGCTCGCACCGCAGCAGGATTCAAAGGCGCCGACGCATGGGAGCGTCAGTTCAAGCGCGAAGCCTTTACCCGCATCGTCCAGCAACTGAACCGACTGGGCTGGACGTGCGAGATACCGCAGGACTACGTCAAGCAGTACAGCGCATCGTTCGCTCGTAACCACCGCCGCTGCCACAAGGGAGACTTGAAGGGCTGGCTCGAAATAAGCGGCTGCCACATCGAGTTCAAGATGTGGCAGTCCATCAACTGCCCTACCCGCCCAGACCACGGCGGCCGCTACGAGTCGAACAAGGAAGCGGTGATGCCCTACGTGCTGCGACTCGAAATGGAGCGCACCCGCCGACGCATCCGCGACTACCTGTGCGGCGTGTTCGCCGGTTACACCTTCAACCCGAAGCACTGCAGTATCTACCGCAAGCCGCTCGAACGGACCGCCATCGAGTGCATCGACCAGCACTATGCCGAGAGCTGTCACTTCAAGGGCGACTGGCCAGCCTATGTAGAGCATGAGACTCGTCCTGGCTGGGGTGATTGTTTCAACAGCAACCGGACATCCGCCGATCGCGCACTGCTCGAACACGGCCAGCGCGTCTACTTCTTCGACTGGAAGGGCCGGATCTGCACAGGTCAAGCGCTCTACAACATCAACAATATGTGGTGGGTAGTCACTGACCGGTACGACTACACAAACATGGCCTGCTTCGATCTCTACACCCGCCTGCCCGACAACTTCCGGATCAAGCGCAACAGCAAGCTGCGCCGCAAGCGTCTGGAAGGCGAGCTGTCGAAGGCGATCAAGGCCATGGACTTCGAGCGCGCGGCAGTCGTGCGCGACCTGATCTTCCCGCGCGGCGAGCAGCTGTTCGTCGTCTGGCATGGTGAACACAAGGCCTACCACTGCGCGAACTTTCGGGGCTACACGACCAACATCAACGACGCGGGGAAGTTCACTCAGAGCGAAGTGCGCGGGTATTCGTCCGCGCCCAACAAAGTGATGAAGCTGGAGGCTGCGTGATGGCCAGCGTCAACAAAGTGATCCTGGTCGGCAACCTCGGCGCCGACCCTGAAACCCGCTATGCGCCCTCGGGCGACGCGATCTGCAACATCCGCCTGGCGACCACCGAGAGCTGGAAGGACAAGCAGTCCGGCGAGCGCCGCGAGGCCACCGAATGGCACCGGGTCACGTTCTACGGGAAGCTCGCCGAGATCGCCGGCCAGTACCTGAAGAAGGGCAGCCAGGTGTACATCGAGGGCAGCCTGCGCACGCGCAAGTGGCAGGACCAGAACGGCCAGGACCGCTACACCACCGAGATCCGCGCCGACGAAATGAAGATGCTCGGCAGCCGCGACGCTGGCGACCGCCAGCAACAGCGGCAGGACGATCGTCCGGCGCAGCGCCCGCCCCAGCAGAGCGCGCCGCGGCCGCAACCGCAGCAGAGCAGCGGCGGGTTCGGGGACTTCGACGACGACATCCCGTTCGCGCCCTGCGGCCACGGCGCCGCCTGGCGCGCGATCTGACCGCCACCCTACCCCACATCGAACCCCGGCCGCGCGCCGGGGTTTTTCATGGAGCACGCCCCATGCACATCAAGACCAAATCCCTCCACCCCGACGCACAGCCTCCGCGCTATGCAACGCACGGCGCCGCGGCCTTCGACCTCGTCGCGCTCGACAGCGCCGACATCCCGCCGATGTTCGCCGCGACGCTGCGCACCGGCCTTGCCTTCGAGATCCCCGAAGGCCACGCGATGCTGATCCTCAGCCGCAGCGGCCACGGTTTCAAGAACGGCGTCCGGCTCTCGAACTGCGTCGGCCTGATCGACCCCGACTACCGGGGCGAGGTGATGGTGCGAATGCACAACGACGGCGACGCACCTTTCGCAGTCGAAGCCGGCGACCGCATCGCCCAGGCGCTGATCGTTCAAGCGCCGCGGGTCACCTTCGAGATGGTCGACGAGCTGTCCGACACCGCGCGCGGCGCCAGCGGCTTCGGGTCGACCGGTGCCAAGGCTGGCGAGGTGGCAGCGTGACCAAGCCCGACTACACCGCCTTCGACGCCGAGTTGCTGCGCCTGATCGGCTGCGGCATCACCTACTTCACCGGACTCTGCTGCGCACCGTCGGTGCGAGCGAAAGCGACGCCCTTCACATCGGAGCGTTCCGGCGTGGACCGTGTCTTCGATCGCCGCCTCCAGGCGCTGCGCAAGGCGGGAAAAATTCGCTACCGCGCCGGCAAATGGGAATTGACCAACACGGCTCACGCAGGAGATCAAGCATGACCGCCCGAGACAAGATCACCACCCAACAAGTCCTCGAAAACGCGACTGCGCACCTCACGATCCAAGACATCATGGGCGCTGGCATCGACGAGAAGACGGTCACCGCCGACCTCAAGCGCCTTGCCAGCCTCGGCCAACTCGAATGCATCGCAGCGCGCGGCCGTCGAAAGGCCAGCTACATGCTGATCGCGAAGCCGGTGAAGTCGATCCCGCCGCCGGTGTACGACCCCCGGTCTGTCGCCTTCCAGCGCTCCGACGACACAAAGATCGAGCCCGGCGACGATGTGCAGACCCAGGCGGTCAAGCTGGCCGTGCACAACCACAACCGCGCCAACCACGAAGCCGATGCTGCCTCCGGACTCGCCGCCCAGCTCGAACAAGAGCGCGAGCGCGCCGACCGAGCCGAAGCCTCGGCCCGCATCCGCGCCGCGAACTACTCCGAACTCCTCGGCGAGCGCAACGCGCTGGCTGGCTTCCTCTCGGCCGTCGGCGATGCGCTGGGCAGCGAAGCCAGCGAACCGGCCAGCCTCGCCGGCATGGTCCGTGACCTCGTCGCCGAGCGCGACCAGCTCGTCGCCGGCATGAACAACCTGCAGGGCGCCCTGCGCATCAAGACCGATGCGCTGGCCGCTGCCGAAGAGAAGGCCAGCACGCTCACCACCGAACTCACCGCGTCCATGCGGCAGGTCGATGAGCTGCGCGAAAAGGGCTTCGCGGCCACGGCCGGCTACGTCACCACGGCCCCGAAGCGCGCGCCGCGCAGGTCCACCACCGCGGAGAAGGCGCAGGCCACCGCCGCACGCGCCGTTCGCGCCGGCGCCAAGCGCGCCGAGGTCTTCGCCCTGGTGCCGGTTGGCCGTGCCGTGCGCGGCGCGGAGTGGCGGCAGAAGTAATGCTTCTCGACCAAGGGGCCAGACAACTCGAACACGTTGCGCGCGACTTCTCGAAGCTCAGCGATGAAGAGTTGCGGGCCTTCGAGCGGCTGAATGCTGAGCTTGCATCCAGGCATCAATCGATGATGGATCGCGCGCGGCGCGAACTGTTCGAGCGCAGGAAGTCGCGCAAGCTCACCGAGCGAATCAAGCGGCAAGTCCTGCTCGCGGGGCTTGTGACGGAGGAATGAAGATGGACATGAAAAATAGTGGCGGGCCGGCGTTTCCGACGCTGGCTGTTGTGGGGGATGCTGCGCTAAGCGATGGTGGGCTGACGGTGCGGGACTACTTCGCGGCGAACTGCCCGATCACGATTAAGGAGGCGGTGGACATTGCGAACGGCCTGGAAGTGCCGTTCGACACCGATCGAGACCTCGACGGATTGTTGCGCTTCTATGCTGACCTTCGCGTTCGTTATGCCGATGCCATGCTCGCCGTACGCGCATCTTCAGCACAGTCTTCTGCGGAGGCCGAATCAGCAGCGCCCGACTCTGACGGCTGGATCGAATGGAGCGGCGGTGAGTGCCCGGTAGCGGGCGACACGCTCGTGGAGGTTGTGCTTCGCTACGGCGAATCCGTTACGGATCGCGCCTCGGCGTTTACCTGGTGGCACATCGGCCTAGCCTACGACATCGTCCGCTACCGCGTCGTCAGCGAGCGGGGTGCGGAATGACTCGCACCATCGGCACCTGCTCTGTCTGCGGCGGTCGCGTGACCGTGCCCGATATGTGGGGCGGCGTCGTTCCGCCCTCCCCGACCTGCGAGCAATGCGGCGCGGTGGCCGCGTCCCATGGTCCGGTGATCCCGATGCGGCCAGCTTCTCCGCCGGCCTCGTGCCAGACGTTTGCCGCCAGCACCTACATCCCTGACCCGGGCGAAGGATTGGACGGATGAAGCCCTGCACATCCGACACCGGCCGCTACCGCTGGGGCCACGTCAAAAACTTCACGGACAAGCGGGTCCATGTCGGCCCGCACGGCACCGCCATCACCTTCAAGCAAGCCGGCCTCTACCGCTGCACGATCTGTGGCGCAAAGAAGGCCGGCGCGCCCAGAACCGAAACCCAAGGAGCTGCAGCATGAGCACCAACATCGAACAGCGCGTCATCAAGGTCATCGCCGAGCAGATGGGCATGACGAACCCGGAGACCATCAAGCTCGACGAAACCATCTTTGGCAGCCTCGGCATGGACAGCCTCGACGCCATCGAGACCGTGATGTTCATCGAGGATGAATTCGAGATCGAGATCACCGACGAAGAAGCGGAGAAGCTGGACACGGTCGGCAACCTGGTGAAGCTGGTGAAGCTGGTGACCAGCAAGGTCGGGGATGGGGTGGCGGCATGAGCGGGCACTCTCCGGAGCCGTGGAAGTACTCCACAGACATGGATGGGCGGGTAAATATTTTCGTGGACGACGGCCGGGTGGTGACGCTGTGTCATTCGTACCTTCGGCATGAAGATGTCCGCCGCATCGTGGCCTGCGTGAATGCCTGCGAGGGGCTGACGACGGATTTTCTGGAGACGCCTGACCTAGCGTTCGCTCCGGCTCACACTGCAGCAAAGATGGCGGAGATCGAGCAGCAGCGTGATCAGATGGCCCGCCTTTGCGAATTCAATGAGCGGACGGCAAAGGATTTGCTGGCGCAGCGCGACCAGCTGTTGGCGGCGCTCAACCTGATCGAGGTCGACAAGGACGGAGACGGGTTCATCTGCCGGGAGGCCATGGAGCAGGTTCGGGCGGCCATCGCCGCCGTGGAGGGTGCGAAATGAGTGGGAACACGAATGGGCCGTTGCGGAACGACGGCGTTGTCATCAAGAGCGACAGCGCGATCGTGGCGCAGGCGCTGCAGGAGTCGGACGCCCGCCGCATCGTGGCTTGCTGGAATGCGTGCGCGGGGATCAGCACGGAGCAGCTTAAGGAATGGGCTGAGATGGGCAGGCCGATTCGGAAAAGCCTCGCTGATCTCAAGGCCGAGGCCGACAGCGCGGCGCGCATGCGGGATACGCTGCTAGTTGCTGCCCACACGGCAGCCGACCAGATCCGTCGTTGCGACTACACGCCGGCTCGCTCGACGCTCCTGCAGGCCATCGCCTCCGTGGAGGGCAACCGATGAAAGAGAGACCGATTCTGTTCAGCGCGCCGATGGTGCGGGCGATTCTCGAAGGCCGGAAGACTCAGACGCGGCGGGTGGTGAAGCCAATCCCACAGATGGTCACAGATAAAAGCATCACGACGTGGGAAGGCGACGCCGCCGCTCTAATGCGCTTGTTCGATCAAGTTGGACGTGCCTGCCCGTACGGCCAGCCCGGCGACCGCATGTGGGTAAGGGAGACGTGGCAAGGACCGCTGATTGATGACGATCTAGACTCTGACGAGCTTCCTAGAAATGAATACGAAAAGCCGGAGTTCTGTCAATACGCCGCCGACGGCGGACCGACCCCGGAGTTCATGACGGAAGACGATGAGCTTGTCCGCCGCTGGCGCCCGTCCATCCACATGCCCCGCTGGGCCAGCCGCATCACGCTCGAGATCACCGGCGTGCGCGTGCAGCGCCTTCACGAGATCAGCGAGGAGGATGCGATCGCGGAAGGCGTCCACCCTGCCCAAGGCATGCGCGGCGAGGATGACCTGATGGTGCACCAAGTGGTATCGGCACACGAGGGCCTCGCCGGCGGTCTCGGCACTTTCCCCTTCCCGAAAGCACGTTTCGTCCTGCTCTGGGACTCGATCAACGGCAAGTATCCGAACAACTGGAACGCGAACCCGTGGGTCTGGGCGATCGAGTTCAAGCGCGTGGAGGCCGCCCGATGAGCCGCGCCACCACCATCCTCGCCTGCGCGCTCATGCTCGCCGCCACTTCGCCCGCCCTGGCGCACGTGGTCGACCCGGAACCCCGCCGCGCCCCGCGCGAGCCCGAGGGCAACCGCCGGGCCGACGCCGAGCGCATCGCCGCCGCCACTGCCAAGCGCGCACGGAAAGCCGCAAAGCGCGCCAAGGCCCGCACCTGACGTAACCCGCCGGCGCCCGCCGGCCAGAAGGAACCCCACCATGACCACCGAACAGCTTGCCGCACCCGCGGCGGAGCGGACCCTGCTCGCGCTCATTCTCGGAATCGTTCCGCCCCACTCCATCGACGGCGCCCGCCCCGGCATCGTCGCCAAGACGGCGCCGATCGAAGACAACCGCCCTGCCGCCGAGCGCATCGCCGCGCGGCGCAAAGAGATCATCGACATGCTGCGCGACACCGGCCCGGCTACCTCCGTGGAGGTGGCGGAGTGGCTTGAAGTCGCCCAATCGGTTGCGAACCGTGACCTGTATGCGCTCCGAGACGAGGGTCTGATCAAGAGCACACCGACGACGAGCGGCGGGCACCGGGCATTGCAGTGGGAGGTGGTGGAGCAATGAGGCGCGACGACTTCACCCTGCCGCTCCTCGCCGGCGAGAAGATCGTGGTGAACTTCGCGGGTGGCGGCGGCGCCGATCAGGGGATCGAGGACGCCTTCGGCCGACCGGTCGATGTCGCCATCAACCATGATCCGATCGCCATGGCGATGCACCGGGCCAACTTTCCGCGCGCGGTCCACCACATCGAATCGGTGTGGGATGTCGATCCCCGAACCGTTGCCGGCCCGCTCGCGCTGGTCTGGCTGTCGCCGGACTGCAAGCACTTCAGCAAGGCCAAGGGCGGAAAGCCCGTCGAGAAGCGCATCCGTGGCCTCGCCTGGGTTGCACTGCGCTGGGCCGCGGTAAAACGCCCCCGCGTGATCATGCTTGAGAACGTCGAGGAGTTCGTGACCTGGGGGCCGCTGGTCGAGCACGCCGACGGCGGCATGCGTCCGTGCCCGAAGCGCAAGGGGCGCGAGTTCAACGCCTTCGTCAATGCCCTGCGCCGCCAGGGCTACGCGGTGGAGTGGCGCGAGCTGCGCGCCTGCGACTACGGCGCGCCGACCATCCGCAAGCGCCTCTTCATGATCGCCCGCATGGACGGCCTTCCGATTCGCTGGCCCGAGCCGACCCATGGAGACCCGAAGAGCGCCGACGTGATCGCCGGCCGGAAGCACCCTTGGCGCACCGCGGCGGAGTGCATCGACTGGTCGATCCCGTGCCCCAGCATCTTCGATCGCACGAGGCCGCTGGCCGACGCCACGCTGCGCCGGATCGCCAAGGGGATCATGCGGTACGTGGTCAATGCGGCCGATCCGTTCATCGTTTCGGTTGCGCACGGCGAGGTTTCCCCGTCCGGCGTGAAGCGCTGGGGGAAAGGCCATCGCAGCATCGCCGAGCCCATGCACACCGTGCTGGCAGGCGGGAACACCGCAGCCCTGTGCGTGCCCACGCTGGTGCAGACGGGCTACGGCGAGCGGCCCGGGCAATCGCCGCGCGTTCCGGGGCTCGACAAGCCGCTCGGGACGGTCGTTGCAGGAGGCCAGAAGCACGCGCTGGTCGCCGCCTTCCTCGCCAAACACTACGGCGGCGTGGTCGGCAGCGCCCTGCCCGATCCGATCGGAACTGTGACCAGCGTCGATCACCACAGCCTGGTGACTTGCCACCTGATGACGAACACGACCGGGCACGCAGGAGCCCCGGCGTCCGCACCGGTGCCGACGATTACCACAGGCGGCCATCACGCCGCGGTGCAGGCCTTCTTGGTCAAGTACTACGGCAGCGATCAAGACCCGCGCCTCGATGAGCCGCTGCACACCGTCACGACAAAGGACCGCTTCGGCCTCGTGACAGTCGCCGGCGAGCAGTACGCAATCACCGACATCGGCATGCGCATGCTCACCCCTCGCGAGCTGTTCAGAGCACAGGGCTTCCCCGAGGACTACGTGATTGATCACGGCATCGACGAGCACGGCGAACGCATCGCGCTCTCGAAAGCGGCTCAGGTGCGCATGTGCGGCAACGCGGTTTGCCCGCCGGTTGCGCGCGCGCTGGTCGCGGCCAACTTTGAACATGAACGGGCATGGAGGGCTACAGCATGAGAAAACGCGGCGCCCGCTTCAACCGATCGAGCGCGCTGGTCGGAATCGCCAAGCTCATCCACCGCGGCCGAGCCGCGGCCAGGGCCGAGGCGCTCTCGCGGACTTCGACTCAGGAGGAACAGCACCTCCTGATCATCCCTGCGCGCACATCGTTCGCCGCCCTGCGGGCCGGCAAAGCCACCATCCAGGATCTGCACAACGTCTCCGCGTTCATGAACGTGGGCCTCGTTGCGGCAACCGACATGGGCGAGTCGGCCGCGGCCGGCGCGATTCAGGAAGGGATCATCCACCTGTGCAAGGTGAAGGACCGTGGCGGCCCGACCTATGCCATGTCGGCAGAACAGCGCCGGGCCATTGCCGAGGCCGTTCGCCTGACCGATGACGTGTTCTGCTGCGCCACTATCCTGGAACTCGACGCGGCGCACCGGAAGGTCTTGCGGCACGTCGGCGGTGGCGATCTGAACCTGGTCAGCGTGCCGGCATGACCGAGCGCGCCAGCCACCTCCACTACGCGCGGGTCGTGCTCGCCCAATCCCGCCACTTCACCCGACGCCACCGCGGCTGGTCTTTCACCCTGCTGCAGTGGGCGGCGAACGCGCGGCGCCAGGCAATGGCCTGCGCGAAACAGATCAACGCCCCGCAGGGGCAGATGGAGCTTTTCTGATGGATACCAACGAAACGAAGGGCATGCCGGCCGCGCCAAGCGTTCCTGAAGGCTACGCCCTGGTCAGCAAGGACATGCTGCGGGCGTGGGGCAAGCTGGATGAGGTCGAGGCCGCCTGCCGCTATCCGGTGCGCGATGGTGCGCAGCCGCGGCAGGGGGCGGCGGGCGTGCCGGACGGGTGGCAGCTGGTGCCGAAGAAGCCGACGCCGGACATTGAAGCGGCTATCCGCGTGAACATGGACTATGCGTCCTGCACGCCAGCGCAAGTCTGGCATGCCTCTCTCGCCGCCGCGCCGAATCCGGAGAGCTGCGGCGCCTGCGGCGACGCATGCACCGCGCGCGGATCGTGTCGAGTGGCGGACGAGTCGCCCAGGCCGGCAGCGCCGCATCTCATCAACCCCGCCTCGTCACTCCCCGCCGAGCGCCCCTGCTGCGGCACGTTCCCGCGCACTCCGCACCGGGCCAGTTGCGAGCACTACCGCGGCAAGAGCGCCGCGAAACCGGAGGGCGCGTGATGTCCTGCGAATACTGCACCGACCCTGACGGCAAGCCGTGCTTCCCGATGCACGGGCTCGCGCCGCATATCCACACCCCGGAGGCGATCGAATTCGACACATCGCCGGTCGTTGGATTCACCCCTGACGCAGACGACCCGACGCAGGGGTGCTGGTGGTGTCCGCACTGCGGCGACGGAAAGCCGGAGGGCGCGTGATGGACATCGCTGAACTGAAGCGGCTGGCGGAGGCTGCCGGCGGTGACGAATGGACGTTTGACGTCGCGATACCTGAGCGCGGCTTCTGTGCGCAGGTGTGGGATGGGGAAGGCAATGACGTACTTACTGGCCGCGCTACGGACCGAGGGTCAGCGGTTGCCGCCTTTGTCTCAACCGCCAACCCTGCCGCCGTGCTGGAGCTGATCGCGGATGTCGACCGCCTGCGCCGCATCGAGTCCGCCGCCCGCAACCTGATCGCTCAGCGCGGGCGCCACAACACAGAGATCGCCTACCGCCGGCTGGCGGAGGTGATAAAGGGGGAATGATGAACAATGCCGAGATGGTGCGAATGAACCTGCAATCGATCATCGACGATCAGAAATCAGTAATCGACGAGCAGCGCACCGAGATCGAGCAATTGCGTGCCGAACTCGCAGATGCGCGCCGGCAGTTGCAAGCCGGCTGGATCGAAGTGTGCCAGACCAGCGCCGACCTGCTGCAGAAGGATCTGGCCGAAAAACTCGCCGCATCGCAGGCGCGGGAGAAGGTGTGGATCGAGGCGCTGGAGTGGTATGCGAAAAATGCGTTCGACGGCTATGGCAACGGCGCGATGGCGATAGCGCGTAAGGCTCTCGCACTCACCGCCGCTAACGCCGCCTTAACCGGCGCCGAAGGCGTCCGAGTTGAAGGCACAGTTAGGCAAGGAGGTTGAGAAATGGGAATACGGACAAAAACAGTGACGGAATGCACTTGCGACGTGTGCGGCAGCGCATGTAGCCAGGAAGATACGAAGCTTCGTATAGCGATCAACGGTGGAGACGGGCGAGACGTTGGCCCAAGCGAGATTTACGCAACGGTGATGGTTATGCACCCGTATCGGTGCGACAAGGGAATCGTGTGCAAGAAGTGCCAGAAGGAATGGCTGCAACGATACCTGGACGGCATTGCTGCCTAACGCGGAATAGACGTCAGGAGGCCAAGCCTCTTTCGGCGCGCTCACTCGAACACAAAGTCTCACGACGAGGTTGATATGCGAGTTGTTCTGTACGCAGACGACATGGAGCCGATAACGGTAATTGAACTATCGGAAGTGGCAGCGCGATTCCTGGGCAAGAACGGAATGGTTCAGCTGCCGGTGATGCTTCCGCCACCAACTTCCGCCCTGGACGCTGGGCCGCTCCAACCATGGGACCACGCCTTAAGGGTCGTGACGATCTTCGCGGAGCTGCTCATTCGCCGTGACCGCCCCCACATGATGCTCTTCACCAACGACGAGGAAAGCGCGTTGCTGTTGAAGTGCGCATTTCTTCCGGGGCAACAGGCTGGACTTCAGGAACGTGAGCGCCAAGCGTTTGCGCGCGGCTTTCTGGATGCACTGACCCGAGTGGGCGGCGCTCCGTGATGAACAGCACATCGAGCCTGAAAACAGTGCGCGACTACGTCTCCGAAAAGCTCGACGAGATGGCCGACATTTGCGAGCACTGGAAGCGTCACCGTGAAAACGGCCGCAACCCGACCGCGATACGAACAGCACTGCTTCAGTTGGCGCAGGAGTGCTCGGCGCTGACGCTGCTTGCCGAACGAGGTGAAACAGGCCAGCGCCGCATCGTCTGCGCGGCGAACCGCGACCGGGACGGGCTCGTCATTGTCGGCGTCCGGCATTGGGACGCTTTCATGCACGCCCAAGCTGACTCCCAGCCGTGGGTCGCTGGCCACCACGAGCAGGGCTTCATCGACCAGTTCGGCGTGTTCATGTCCCGCACCGAGGCCTGGCGGGTGGCCTCGGCTGCCGGCCAGATCATCCGCCGCGTCGGCGGTGACAACGCCGACGGCGGCACGCTCTATTCGGAGAACCTGTACTGACATGCCCCCCGTTGATCCCAACCACCCCTACGCCGACATGCCGCACCCCAAAACCGTGCCGGCCCCGGGCTGGACCTACGGTTGCCACAGCTCCAAGGTCGGCGACCTCCCGCGCGGACGCGGCAAATGGCTACCCAAGCCCTGCGGACACAGCGAGCGATCCACGGACCCGCCGTGCGCAGGATGCGCCAACCAGCACAGACCAGCCCCCCAACCGCAGCCATGAGCTGCGGTTTTCGTTTCAAGGAGACCTCATGAACCCCACCACCAGCGCAGCGCATCCGCAAATAATCCCGCCGGCTGTCACTCTGTCCGACAGCGCCGAGCATCGCATCGTCTTCTGGAGCGCCCCCGACAAGTCCTTCCACAGCCCTGAGGTTGTCTCGGCCGTCACCGGCCTGTCGACGAACACCCTCCAGAACATGCGCAATAAAGAGGACGGGCCGACCCACATCAAGCGTGGCGGCAAGATCTACTACCGCAAGGCCGACGTCATCAAGTGGATGGAGAATGGCCAGACGCTCCGGCCAGTTGAAGTACATGATCCTCGTAACGCTGCATGACCGACCGCAGCCGGGGGATGCTGTGCTGGATGTACCCCGCCGTCACGTCCTGCGTCTTGTGCCCCATCAGGCGCTTGATGGTCGAGTCGGAGAGGTCGAACGACTCCAGGGTGGTGGAGAACGTCCGGCGCAGGTCATGCGGCGACCAGTCGAGGCCGTGCTTTGCGATCAGGATCTCGCGGATGTCGTGGCCGGCGCTGGTGTACTCGCGCTTCGGCGCCGGGAATAGCCACCGGCTGCCGGCCGCCTTCGACGCCGCGGCGCGCCGCTTGATCAGGTCGTGCGCGTACCGGCCCACCGGCAGCAGAATGTCCTCGCGGTTCTTCGAGTCCTTGACATGGATCACCCCGTTCTCAAGGTCGAGGTGTTCGATCTCAATGCGGCCCGCCTCTTCGTAGCGCATACCAGTCAGAAGCATCAGCGTCCAGAGATCGCGGATCACCTCCGCCCGCTCGGGCCAGTCGAGCGGGTCGAGCTCTTGCACGATCTTCCACCACACCGGCAGGGTGTCGTCGGTCAGCGTCCGAGTGCGACGGCGATCCTTGTTCCACAGCCTGCGGCGCTTCATCACCTCAATCGGATTTGCGATCAGCGCCGGGCCGCCGCCCTCACCGGTGAACGAATCGTTGTCGATGACGTGGTTGAACAGCGCGCGCGCGGTGCGGAAAACGTTGTTCGCATGGATCGGCCCGCGCTCGGTCACCTTCAGGAACCGCTCGACCACCTCAGCCTGCGTGATCGACGCCGGCGTCCGCGGCATCCAGTCCGATAGCTCGCGCTCGATCAGCGCCCGGTAGTTCTTCGCCGTCTTCGGTTTCATCGGCGGAGACCGCCTCGAGCGCTCGTCGAGGTAGTGATCGAGCACCTGCTGCAGCGTGGTCGCTGCGGCCTTCTCCTTCTCTTCCGGCGGCACCTCCCGCACAACCGGAACGATCCCCTTGGCCATCATCGCCAGCGACTTGATGGCTTCCTCTCTCGCCGCCTTCACGCTCATCAAGTCGCACCGCGCCAGCGTGATCCGCTTCGTCTTCCCGGCGACCTTCTTTTCCACAATGTACGACTTCGCCCCGGCCGCGGACACGCGCACACCGAACCCCGGCAGCTCCGCATCACGAACGATGTGCTCGCGCCCGGGCGGCAAATCGAGCGCTTCGATAGAGGCCTTGGTCAGCTTGATCTTCTCCATCCCGAATAGCCCTCCTCGGCTATTTTCTGGCTTCCATAGCCGCATGATAGCCAAAATAGCCAAGGCGTAGCCCCGCCGTTAGTGGCTATCGGTGGCGAAAAGTAGGAAGGAGAACAGCGGAGGCCGCGCCAGATCTGGGTTTTGCGCGTGCGCGGTGGCTATTGTTAGCCGTCGGTGGCGCTCGGTGTTATGGGTGCAAGGAAGAGTATATCTGTTCGGCAAGCTTGCGGCTGATGCCGTCGACCCGGCACAGATCCTCGACCGTGGCTTCGCGCACGCCGTCGAGTCCGCCGAAGGTGGCGAGCAGGTTGCGCCGACGGCTCGGACCGACACCTGGAATGTCTTCGAGCCGGGAGCCCACGCGCGCCTTGCCGCGGCGCGCGCGGTGCCCGGTGATGGCGAAGCGGTGCGCCTCGTCGCGGATCTCGACGATGAGGTGCAGCGCCGCCGACTCACCGCCGAGCGCCAGCCCTTCGCGTCCGTCGGGAAAGATCAGCGTCTCCAGCCCGGCCTTGCGCCCCTCGCCCTTGGCCACGCCGACCATCGCCACGGCGTCGAGCCCGACTTCGGCGAGGATCGCGCGCGCGGCACTGACTTGGCCCTTGCCGCCGTCGATCAGGATCAGGTCGGGGCACACGCCCTCACCCGCGGCGACCTTGCCGTAGCGCCGTTCGAGCGCCTGGCGCATCGCGGCGAAATCATCGCCCGGAGTGATCCCGGCAATGTTGTAGCGGCGGTACTCCGAATTCTTCATCGCGCCCGCTTCGCACACCACGCACGACGCCACCGTGGCTTCGCCCATGGTGTGACTGATGTCGAAGCATTCGATGCGCTGCGGCGCCTCGGGCAGGTCGAGCGCCTCGCGCAGGGCCTCGAGGCGCTGCGCGAGGCGTCCGGTGTCGCGTGCGCGCGCCTGGATGGCGAGGCGCGCGTTCTTCTCCGCCATCTCCATCCACACTTTCTCGGCGGCCAGCCGCGGCGCGACCACCGCGGGCGGACGCTCGGCGAGTTCGGCAAGCACCTCGCGCACCGGCGCGGGGTCGAGATTGACCAGCAGCCGCAGCGGCGCCGGGTGCTCGCCGTAGTGCTGCTCGACGAAGGCGAGCAGGCCGTCGGCGGCGCCGCAGCTTGCGCCGCCGGAGGGAAACTGCGGACGATCGCCGAGATGGCGGCCGCCGCGCACCATGGCGATGTTGATGCACGTCACCCCGCCCTCCTCCACCGCGGCGATCACGTCAACGTCCTCGTCGCGACCACTGTCCACGAACTGGCGGTGGAGCACGGCCTGCAGCACGCGCACCTGATCGCGGCAGGCGGCGGCCTCCTCGAACGCCAGACGCTCGGCAGCGGCCTGCATGCGCGCGGTGAGATCGTCGATCACCTCGTTCGCCTGGCCATCGAGAAAACGCGTCGCCAGGCGCACGTCGGCAGCGTAGTCGTCACGTTCGATGTCGCCCACGCAGGGCGCGGTGCAACGCTTGATCTGATGCAGCAGGCAGGGCCGCGAGCGGTTCTGGAACACCGAGTTCTCGCAAGTGCGCAACTGGAAGGTCTTCTGCAGCAGGTGCAGGCTCTCGCGCACCGCGCCCGCGTTCGGGAACGGTCCGAAGTAGCGCGCACCGCGTGAAAACGCGCCGCGATGGTAGGCCAGGCGGGGAAAGGGGTCGGCGGAGAGCTCGATGTAGGGATAGGTCTTGTCGTCGCGGAACAGGATGTTGTAACGCGGCGCCAGGCGCTTGATGAGGTTGTTCTCGAGGATCAGCGCCTCGGCCTCGGAACGCGTCGCCGTGATGTCCACGCGCACGATCTGCGTCACCATCATGGCGATGCGCGGACTCGGCTGGGTGCGCTGGAAATAGCTCGACACCCGGCGCTTGAGGTTCTTCGCCTTGCCGACGTAGAGCACCTTGTCGTCGATGCCGATCATGCGATACACCCCGGGCTCTTCGGGCACGGTGCGCAAAAAGGCCTTGGCATCGAACACCGGCGCGGACGGCGGCGGCAGGCTCATCGCATCATCAACCACGGCAATTCCCCGGAACGGGGCGCGATAGGCGCTCAGCCATCCTTGCGCAGCACTTCGGTGCGCTCGCCGCCGATGGTCGCCGCGGTCATGGTGTCACCGCCGCCGGCTTCGTCGATGATGCCGGCGACCACCTCGCGCGCCCGGTGGTAGGGCACATGCAGTTCGAGCGCGAACGGATCGGCAAGATGGGCCGGCCGCGGCGCCGGCACGCCCAGCGCCGCAAGCCGCGCACGCACCGCCGGATCGGGCTGCGGCGCCCAGCCCGCAAGCAGCTCGGCGGCGAGATCGGGGCGGTTGCACACCAGCAGCATGTCGCAGCCGGCGGCCGATGCCGCGCACGCGCGACCGACGATGTCGCCGGCAACGCTCGCCCCTTCCATGTTGAGGTCGTCGCTGAAGATCACCCCCGTAAAACCGAGGCGCTCGCGCAGCACGGTCTTCAGCCAGAACGCGGAAAAACCCGCCGGCTGCGGATCGACTTGCGGATAGACGACGTGGGCCGGCATCACGCCGGCGAGCTGGCGGCCGAGGCGGTGGCGGTACGGCGCGATGTCTTCTTCCCAGATCGCCTCGAACGGGCGAGGGTCGACCGGCAGCGCGTGATGCGAATCGGCCTCGACGTAGCCGTGGCCGGGAAAGTGCTTGCCCACGCAGCCCATGCCGGCCTCCGCCATGCCCGCGATCAGGGCCTGCGCGAGCTTGGCCACGACCAGCGGATCGCGGTGGAAGGCGCGGTTGCCGATCGCGCGGCTGACGCCGTAGTCGAGATCGAGCACCGGCGTGAAGCTGAGATCGACGCCGTGCGCCAGCAGCTCGGCGGCGAGCACGTAGCCGGTGCAGCGCGCGCTCTCCAGCGCCACGAGGTGATCACGCGCCCACATCTGGCCGAGCGTGCGCATCGCCGGCAGGCGGGTGAAACCGTCGCTGCGGAAGCGCTGCACGCGCCCGCCTTCGTGATCGACCGCGATCACCAGCGCCGGATCGCGCAGCGCGCGAATCTCCGCGGTGAGCGCGGCAAGCTGCTCGGAGCCGCTGTAGTTACGCGCGAACAGGATCACGCCACCGACCAGTGGGTGGCGCAGGCGCGCGCGTTCCTCGTCGCTCAGCGTGCAGCCGGCGACGTCGATCATCAGCGGGCCGCGGGGCAGGAAGTCAGGCGTGGTGCTCATGGGACCTCGATGACGGCGAAGGCGACGACGTACTCGATCTCGTCGGTGATGCTCAGATGGGCGCGCCAGCCCTGCCCGTGCATATGGGCGGCCAGCGCCTCGCCATAGCGGAACAGCGGCTTGCCGAGCGCATCGTGGTCGACCGCGACCGCATGCAGCGTGGCGGGCGCCGCCACGCCGGTGCCGAAGGCCTTGCCGAAGGCCTCCTTGGCGGCGAAGCGCTTGGCGAGAAAGCGCGCCGGATCGCGCGCCGCGCGCCACTCGGCGCGCTCGGTCTCGGCGAGGATGCGCAGCGCGAAGCGCTCGCCGTGGCGTTCGAGCGAAGCGCGCATGCGATCGACGCGGACGATGTCGGTGCCGATGCCGTGGATCATGCGCGTCCCCGGATCAGCGCGCAGCCTCGGCGTGGGCGGCGGCTTCGCGCATCAGGCGCTTCATCTCGCCCACGGCCGCGCGCAGCCCGCCGAACACCGCGCGACTGACGATGGCGTGGCCGATGTGCAGCTCGCGCACCCCGGGCAGGCGCGCGATCGGCTGCACGTTGTAATAGTTGAGCGCGTGGCCGGCATTGAAGCGCATGCCGAGCGCGCGGATGGCCTCGCCGGCGGCCGCAACCTTGGCGAGTTCGGCGACCACCGCGGGGCTCTCGGCGTCGCGGCCGGCGGCGTGAAAGGCGTGCGCGTAGGGGCCGGTGTGGATCTCGCACACGCGCGCGCCGATGCGCGCCGCGGCCTCGACCTGGGCCAGTTCGGCATCGATGAACACGCTGGTGACGATGCCCGCATCGGCGAGGCGGGCGATCACGTCTTTGAGGCGCGATTCCTGGGCGCACACGTCGAGCCCGCCTTCGGTGGTGATCTCGTGCCGCCCCTCGGGCACCAGCATGGCCATCTCGGGCTTGAGCGCACGGGCGATACCGACCATCTCCTCGGTCGCACCCATCTCCAGGTTGAGCTTGACCTGGGTGAGTTCGCGCAGGCGGCGGACGTCCTCGTCTTGAATGTGACGGCGATCCTCGCGCAGATGCACGGTGATTCCGTCCGCACCACCGAGATGCGCCTCCACCGCCGCCCACACCGGATCGGGCTCCCAGGTGCGGCGCGCCTGGCGCAAGGTGGCGACGTGGTCGATATTGACGCCGAGTTCGATCACAGTTCCTGCAACTCCGTAAGCACCCGGCGGGACTGCAGCGGCTGTCCGCCGAGATAATGGTTGATCAGTGCGCGCAGCAAGGTCTTGGACTGCGCCAGGGTTTCCGGCCGGGAGAAATCGTCCGCGGCCATGTCGAGGAGAACCTGCCCGTCGATCACCGGCAGATCCGGCGGCGCCATGGCGGCGTCGACCGGCAGCGGGCCGCGCTCGATTATATAGAGGTAGCGTTGCGCGGCCGCGACCGGCGCACCGCTGTCGGCCTCGGCATCGAGACCGACGCCGTAGCCCAGCGCCTGCAGCAGCGCGAGTTCGAAGCGGCGCAGCACCACCTGCTGGCTGTCGCCGCGGCCGAGTGCGGCAATCGCGGTGGCGTAGGCGTCGAGCAGTTCGGGGTGCGGATCTTCGCGCGCGGTGAGGCGCACGAGCAATTCGTTGAGGTAATAGGCGCACAGCAAAGCGCGCCCGCCGAGCAGCGGCTGGCCGCCCTGCCATTCGGCGCGGATCAGGGTCTTGACCTCGCCGCCGCCCGACCAGTCGATGAGCAGCGGCTGGAACGCCATCAGCACGCCGCGCAGCGTGGAGTGGGGACGGCGCGCGCCTTTCGCGGCGAGCGCGAGGCGGCCGTGGTCACGCGAGAAGATCTCGACGATCAGGCTGGTCTCGCGCCAGGGCAAGGTATGCAGCACCCACGCGGGCTGCTGCTCGACACGCTGCTTGGGCGCCACCGCGTCAGCCGGTCACTCGTAACCCAGACTCTTCAGCGCCCGCTCGTCGTCCGCCCAGCCGCTCTTGACCTTGACCCAGACCTCGAGAAACACCTTGCCGTCGAACAGGCGCTCGAGTTCGACGCGCGCCTCGGAGGCGATGCGCTTCAACTTTTCGCCGCCCTTGCCGATGACGATGCCCTTGTGGCCGGCCTTGTCGACGATCACCGCGGCGTGGATGCGGCGCAGCTTGCCTTCGGTCTCGAACTTCTCGATCTCCACGGCAATACCGTAGGGCAGTTCGTCGCCGAGCAGGCGGAACAGCTTCTCGCGCAGGAACTCGGCAGCCAGGAAGCGCTCGCTGCGATCGGTGATCTCGTCCTCGTCGTACATCGGCGCGCCTTCGGGAAGGAGCGCGGTCGCCGCCTTCATCAGCGCATCGACGTTGCTGCCGCGCTCGGCGGACAACGGCACCACCTCGAGGAAGTCGCGCAGGCCCTGGATCTCGGCAATGAAGGGCAGCAGACGCGACTTGTCCTTGAGCTGATCGACCTTGTTGATCACCAGCACGACGCGCGCGTCCGCCGGCATCACCTCGAGCACCTTGCGGTCGTCGTCGCCGAAACGCCCGGCCTCGATCACGAAGAACACCAGGTCGACATCGCTCAGCACCTGCGACACGGTGCGGTTCATCGAGCGATTGAGGGCGTTGCGGTGCTGGGTCTGGAAGCCCGGCGTATCGACGAACACGAACTGCGCATCGTCGTTGGTCAGGATACCGGTGACGCGGTGGCGGGTGGTCTGCGCCTTGCTCGAGACGATGCTGATCTTCTGCCCGATGAGGCGATTGAGCAGCGTCGATTTGCCCACGTTGGGGCGGCCGACGATGGCGACGAAACCGGTACGGAACGCCTTGTGCTCGGCGGCGGGGGGGGCGGCTGGATTCATTTCTTCCTCAACTGGGCGAGCGCGAGTTCGGCCGACTGTTGTTCGGCGGCGCGGCGGCTGGGGCCGCGCCCTATGGTGCGCACGCCGAGTTTTTTGACCTCGCAGGCGACTTCGAATTCCTGCGCATGGGCTTCGCCCAGCACCTGAACCATGGAATAGCCGGGGAGGTCGATCTTGCGCGCCTGCAGCCACTCCTGCAGCGCGGTCTTGGGGTCCTTGGTCGGCGCTGCGGGATCGATCTCGGCGATCAGCGGCACGTAGAGGCGGTCGATCACCGCCTTCGCGGCGGCGAAACCGGCATCGAGAAACACCGCGGCAAACACCGCCTCGAGCGCATCGGCAAGGATGGACGGACGGCGGAAACCGCCCGACTTGAGTTCGCCCTCGCCAAGCCGCAGGCATTCGCCCAGACGCAGGTCGACGGCAAGGCGATGCAGGGCCTCCTGGCGCACCAGCGAGGCGCGCACGCGCGACAGCTCGCCTTCGCGCAGCGCCTCGAAGCGTCCATAGAGCGCGATCGAGGTCACGCAGTTGAGCACACTGTCGCCAAGAAACTCCAGGCGCTCGTTGTTCGGCTGCCCGAAGCTGCGGTGGGTAAGGGCCTGTTCGAGCAGTTCGGGGCGAGCAAAGGCGTGCCCGAGCTCACGCTCGAGGCGCTGCGTGAAAGGCGACATCAGAGCGCCGAGCTCGACACGCTGAAGTCGATCAGGAGGCTGACGTTGCCCGCCACCGGCACCTTGCGCGCCCACTCCGC
>JAEWVQ010000184.1 GCA_023459095.1 Pseudomonadota bacterium
GCGCACAGCGCCCAGGGTGCAGGTCGTTTCATCGAGGTGTCCTCGTCGTTGGGGAAAGGGAAAGGGCTGTGCGCCCAGGTGCGGACGACTGGCGGCGCAGCGCAGCAAGGCACGCCACCGCGAGCAGTAGCGCGACCACCGCGACGCCAGCGGCTTCGCCCGCGCCGCGACGCCAGTCGGCGAGCACGCCACCGGCGGCGAGTGCCGAGGCCAGCGGCAGCAGTGCAAGCCCGGTGGCAAGCAAGCGCAGTGTCCACCGCCAGGCCGAGCGCACGGGAGCGGCGCCCAGCGCAGCGCCGACGCCGAGCCAGGCAGCGAAGAACAGTCCGAGTTCGGGGGCGAGCGCGCGCCCGGCGAGCAGGTCGTGCGAACCGGCGAAGGCAAAGCCGCCGACCATGGCGAACCACCCGGCGGCGGCCGGCACCTGCGCGAGCGCCGTGGCGAGCGCAAACGCAGTCAGCACCAGCATCAGGCCGCCGATGACGGCGACGTTGGCGCGCTCCATCGCGCTGCCGCGTGGCGGCGGCGCGCCGCGGTGGCGCTGGCGGCGGTCGCGCTCGGTCCACACCGCCAGCCCCGACCACACCAGCGCCGTGCTCGCCAGGCCGAACAGCAGATAGAGTGCGCCGCTCCAGACGCCGCCGAAGTAGCCGTAATGCAGCGGCCGCATCATCGCCAACAGGCGCACGCCCCAACCCTCGCGGCGGCGGTCGACGACCGCCAGCGGCACGGCCTCGACCGCATCGAGCACGACCATGGTCTGGCCGTGCTGGACCAGCGCGCCGCCCGGCAGCCGGCCTTGCACGCGCACGGAGGAGCCGGCGGCACCGAAGGCGGCGAAATTGACGTGGGTGGGGGTCAAATCCGCATGCGCGGCGCGCGCCGCCGCGGTCAGGCGCGCGATCGACGCCGGCTCGGCGTGGCCGGCGCCGAGCCGGGTCAGCGGCGCGGGGCCGGGCGCGCGCAGCAGGGTCTCCAGCCCCAGCCAGGCGCCGGTGAGTGCGATCAGCAGATGAAAGACGAGCAGCCACACGCCGCTCAGCTTGTGCACATCCGACCATGCGCGGCGCACGTCGCCCGCGAGGCGCAGCGCGAACAGGTCGCGGCCCAGCCGGCGCCAGTGGAACAGCACGCCGCTTACCAGCGACACTGCCATCAGCACGCCGAGGGCACCGACGATCCAGCGCCCGGTCCGCCCCATGAACAGACCGGCATGCAGGCGCTGCACGAAGTCGGCGAAGTCCGAGGGCAGGCGCGCGGCGAGTTCGCCGGTGGCCGGATTGAGCCAGGCACGGACCTCTGCGCCGGACGGCTGGCGCACCGCGAACGAATACTGGTGGATGGAATAGTCGTCGGCGGGAAAGGCGAGCAGCCGCACCGGCGCCTGCGGCCAGGCGGCGCGAAAGGCGGCGAGCGCGCGATCCGGCCCGTAGTGGTCGGCGGCCGGCACCGACACCAGCGCGGGGTTGGCCCAGACCTTGAGCGGATACTTGAAGACGACCAGGGTGCCGGTCAGGCAGATCGCGAACAGCAGCCAGCCGGTGACAAGACCGCACCAGCGATGCACGGCATAGATCGCCGCCATCCAGCGGACGCGACGCGGCACGGCCTCGCCCATTTCCTGCACTCCTCTCCGCGACCCGCGTCCCCGCAGGCCGGATGGTCTGAACCTGCCGGGGAGGTCGGAGATGGGGCGTGAGGGGGCACGGGCGTGCCGCCTCGCCCGGATCACGCGCTCCCGCAGCACCCGAGAAATGTGGAAGGCCGGTATCCGGGCTCGCGGATCGCCTGCATCGAACACTGCAGGGCGGACGGGTTTCGCCTTCCCGCGCATGACGCGCAGTGGCTGCCACAGCCGTGAGGCCGCGGCGTGAAACCGTCGCTATCCGCTTACCGTTGCGGGGGCAGCACAGGCCTTGCCGCCGGCGCGAACGCATCGCGCGGCCGACTCACCTGTTTCCCGTTTAACCCCGGCGCAGGAATTGCGCGCGGGGCACCTTCGACAGTAAGACTGAAAAAACCGCCGCCGCCGTGCCGGCTCGTGAGCGGCGCGGCGGCGAGGCGCGCATTCTATAGACGGAACGCGCGCAAGCAAAACCCTGTTGCCGGGCACGCAGGCGCGCGCCGCCGGCGTGCGCCTACTGCACGTAGCGTCCGGTCGAACGCACCAGCGACAGGTCGACGAACTGCGAACCGGCGCGCTGGTCGGGGGCAAAGCTGACCTCGTAGCCGCCGACGCTGTACTTGCGCATGCCCTCGAGGGCCTGGGTGACGCGCTCGGCGGTGACCTCCGGCGCCGCGCGACGCAGGGCCTCGACCAGCACGCGCGCGGCGATGTAGCCCTCCAGCGTGGTGTGGTTGAGGTCGGTTTCGCCGGCGGCCTCGGCGTCGCGGTTGAACTCGCGCGCGAGCTGCGTCGACTTCGCCCACGGCGACGGCACCACCTGCGAGATCACCACACCGTCCGCGCCCGAGCCCAGGTCCTTGAGCAATTGCCCGCTGCTGACCACGGAGAGGCCGAAGAACTGCGCGTTCTTGCCCGCGGCACGGTAGCCGCGGATGAAATTCACCGAGGCATTGCCCGCGGTCGCCAGGATCACCGCCGCCGGCGCCTTGGCCGCGACCTCGGCGACCGCCTTGGTGGCGTCGTAGTCCTTGCCGGTGAGCGCTGCGGCCAGCATGGGCTTGAGCCCGTGCGCGGTGAGCGCGGCCTCGGCGCTCTTCAGTGCGGAGCGACCGAAGCCATCGTCCTGATAGACCACGGCGATGTCGCGCACGCCGGTGGCGGCGAGGAATTCGGCCATCTTGTTGAGCTCGTCGAGGTAGCTGCCGCGCACGAAGAACAACGAGCGCCCGGCCTTCTCGCGCAGTTCCGGCGCCCCGGTGAGCGGCGCGAGCAGCGGCACGCGCGCGGCCTCGGCGAGCGGCGCACTGGCCGCGGTGATGCCGGTGCCGGTGTAGCCGAACAGGGCGACCACCTTGTCCTGCTCGAGCAGGCGGCGGGTGTTCTCCTTGCCCTTCTCGGGATCGTAGGCGTCGTCGAGGGCGATGATCTTGATCTGCCGCCCGCCCACGCCGCCCGCGGCATTGACCGCATCGACGTGCAGGCGGATGCCCTTCGCGTAGAGCACGCCGTTGGCGGCCTGCGGCCCGCTGAGCACGATCGACTGACCGACCGGGATCACCGCCTGCTGGGCGCCGGCCGGCGACAGGGCACTGAGGGCCAGCACGCCGACGGTTGCGGCCAGCACGCGGACGAACGCCTTCCTTCCTCGCATCACAGCATCTCCTCCTGTTGTGTCTTCTTGCCACCGGCCCCGCGGCCGGCGGCCCGGGTCTGCCCGGATCGCTTATCCGGCGAGGATACAGCGATTCACAATGAAAATCGTGCGCACCCTTGTCAGTCCCCATAAATGCACCACGAGGGCGCGCACGCACCGCCACGGTGCAGCGCCTTGCGGCATGCCGGCACCGGCCGCGATCCCCGCCGCAGCACGCCGCCGCGGTCCAGGGCGCGGTCCCGACAGCGTTTTTGGGCGTGCGCTTGCGTGCAATGCGAAGCTGGTATGATGATTGCTGAAATTTTCATACTTTCATCCGCCCGCTTCAGTTTGCTGACGTCCCCCTCATGCCCCCTCGCCCCCGCTTGCGGCCCTTGCTACTGCGCCTTGCCGCCCTCATCCTGCCCGCGCTGCCCACAGCCGCCTTCTGTGCCCAGGACGCCGAGCCCACGCTCGACGCCGTCGAAGTCAAGGGCCAGGCCCTGTACAGCACCGGCGCGGCCTATTCGGGCACCCATCTGGACAACGCCGAGATCCGCGACCAGCACGTCAGCCGCGCGCAGGAGTTGTTCCGCAACGTCCCCGGCATGAACCTCGGCACCCTGGGCCTGCCCGGTGTCGCCGACAACATCTCGTTGCGCGGCTTCGGTGGCGGCGGCCACGGCGGCGACATCGGCTTCGTGATCGACGGCATTCCACTCAACGAGGCGATGTCGCATGCCGACGGTTATGCCGACCTCAACGTCGTCGTGCCCCTCGAACTCGACAACATGACCGTGCTGCGCGGCCCGGTGTCGGCGCTGTACGGCAACTACAACCGCGCCGGCACGGTGACCCTGCGCACGCGCAAGGGCGGCGAGTACCGCGACGCCGACATCGCCGTCGGCAGCTACGGCACGGTCGATCTGCAAGGTGCCGCCGGCCTCGCGCTCGGCGCCGGCCAGCACCTCAACCTCGCCGCCCAGGTGTTCCACTCCGACGGCTTCCGCGACCAGTCGAAGAGCGACCGCGCCACCCTCGCCGGACGCTGGGCGCTGCAGCTCAGCCCCGCGCTCGAAGTGGCGGTGTCGGCGCGCGCCCACGAGGCCGAAGCCGACAACCCCGGCTACCTCACCCGCGCGCAATTCCGCGACGACCCCTACGGCACCGATCCGCGCCTGCACAACGACGGCGCCGAGAAGCGCTTCCGCACGCTGCGCACCGACCTCAACTACAGCCTGTCGCCGGAGGTGAAGCTGCTCAGCTTCGTCTATGCCACACAGCAGGACTTCACGCGCTGGTTCACCCGCGGCGCGGCCACCGCGCCGAGCTGGCGCCAGCGCGAGGAAAGCTATGACCGCAACGTGCTCGGCGCCGGCTTCAACCTCAACGGCCGCCATGCGCTCGCCGTGGGCGCGCTCGACTGGGTCGCCGGCATCGAAACCTACCGCGAAGGCACCGACTATCTGAAATACGAGAACACCCAGTTCCGCCGCCGCGTCGGCACCGCCGAGTATGACCGCCGCTTCACCCTCGACAACGTCGCCGCCTTCGCCGAGGCCGGGCTGCGCCTGCACCCACTGTTCCAGCCCACGATCGGCGTGCGCCACGACCGTTTCACCGGCGACTGCGACATCCGCGGCGCGGAAACGTCCGCCGACCCCTGCCAGCGCATGGACGCCGTGAGCCACACCAGCCCCAAGCTCGGCGTGCGCGCCCAGCTCAGCGCAGCGGTCGAACTGCGCGCGAGCTGGAGCGAAGGCTTCGCGCTCGCCAACGAGACCGCCAAGTACGCACTCGGCAACGCCCGCGTCGCCCCCAACGTCTTCCGCCAGACCGAAATCGGCGCCAATCTGCGGCTTGCCGACAGTCTGGCGATGGACATCGCCGCCTACCGCCTGAAGTCGTCCGACGAGATCAACGAGGTCGCGCCCGGCGAATACCTCAACGCCGGCGCCACCCTGCGCAGCGGCTTCGAGATTTCGGCGTTGTGGGCGCCGGTCGAACAGTTCGACGTGGCGCTGGCGTGGGCGAGCGCACACTCGGAGATCACCGACCACCCCGACCCCGCACTCGAAGGCCGGCGCGTCACCGGCGTACCGCGCCACACCACCACGCTCACCGCCAACTGGCGGCCGCTGCCGGGCTGGCGCGGCACACTGGTCTGGCGCAAGGTGGGCAGCTACGCGGTGACCGCCGACAACGCCCAGACCTACGACGGATACGATACGATCGACCTCGGCATCGCCTACACCGTCGGCGGCCCCCACGGGCTCACCCTCTACGCCGCCGTCGACAACGTCGCCGACCGGGAATACGCCACCACGGTGTCCACCATCGGCTATGCCACCGGCGCCCCGCGCACGCTGCGCGTCGGCGCGCAACTGAGCTTCTGATCCCCATGAACCGCAACAGAACCCCTGTCATGCCCCGCTTTCCGCGCCGCACCGCGGCCCTCGCCCTGGCGCTCGCCACCCTGGGCACGCTCGCCGCCGGCCGCGCCGCCGCCCATACCGTCTGGCTGGAGGACGATCCCGCGCGCGCCGGCAGCTATGTGGTGATGTTCGGCGGCCACGAGGGCAAGACCGAAACCTACGACGCCCGCAAGCTCGGCGCAGTGGGCGCGATCGACGCCGGCGGCGCCACGGTTGCGGTCGCGCGCAGCGAGGCGGCCGGCGGCGTGCGCCTGACCCCGGCGACCGCGGTCGACGTGCTCACCCTCGCCTTCGACAACGGCTACTGGAGCAAGACCGCCGGCGGTCGCAGCGTGAACCGACCGATGAACGAAGTCGGCGACGCGGTCGGCGGCGTGCATGCGCTCAAGTTCCACAAGCGCATCGTGCGCTGGGGCGAGCGCGCGACCCGCAGCTACGGCCAGGCCTTCGAGCTGGTGCCGGTCGACGCCGCCGCGCCGCGCGCTGGCGAGCCATTGCGCCTGCGCGTGCTGATCGACGGCGCTCCCGCCGCCGGCATCCGCGTCGCCTTCGGCGAGGAAGGCACGGACGCCGGCAGCGCCGTGAGCGACGCGAACGGCATTGCCAGCGTGGTCCCCGCGCCCGGCCTCAACCGCCTGTGGTCGGGACGGCGCGTGGCGGTGACGAACGATCCGCGCACCACCGAGCTGAGCACCGAGTACAGCCTCGTGTTCCACGCCGAATGATGCCGCGCCCGCCCGCGCCGCTCACCGCCTGGGTCCTCGCCGTCACGCTGGCCGTGGGCACGGTGCCCGCTGCCGCCCACGGCCTCGCCGTGACCGCGCAGCACGAAGGCGCCCTGGTCAGCGGCCAGGCGCGCTACTCCAATCTCGAGCCGGCGGCCGGGCTCTATGTCGAACTGCGCCGCGACGACCAGCCCGGCGACGGCGCCCCCCTCGCCACCGGCACCACCGGCGCCGACGGCCGTTTCCGCCTGCCCGCGCCCGCCGGCGCGCAACTGCGGGTGATCGTCGAAGGCGAGGAAGGCCACCGCGCCGAGGCGCCGATCGCACCGCCCGCCCCGCCCCTCACCGGCGCGGCGGGCGACGACGCGCCATCGGCGAGCACCCTGCAGCTGCTGCGCGAGGACATCGCCCGCCTCGAGCAGCGCATCCTGCTGCGCGACATCGTCGGCGGCATCGGCTACATCGTCGGCCTCGCCGGCATCGCGGCATGGGTCGCGGCGCGGCGGAGACCCTGACATGCACCTCGCCGAAGGCATCCTCGACGCCCCCGCGCTGATCGGCGCCGCGCTGCTCGCCGCGGGCGGGGTCGCGCTCGGCCTGCGTCGTCTCGGCGAGGCGCAGCTGCCGCTCGCCGCGCTGCTCGGCGCGGCCTTTTTCGTCGCCGGCACCGTGCATGTGCCGGTCGGCGTCGGCAGCGTGCATCTGGTGCTCAACGGCCTCGCCGGGCTGCTCCTCGGCTGGGCGGTGTTCCCGGTGCTGTTCGTCGCCCTGCTGCTGCAGGCCGCGCTGTTTTCGTTCGGCGGCTTCGCCGTGCTCGGCGCCAACCTGCTGATCCTCGCCCTGCCCGGAGTCGCCGCCCACTATCTGCTGCGCGGCCTGCTCACCGAACCCGCACCGCGCCGCCGCCTGCTCGCCGCCGGTGCGGGCTGCGGCGTGATCGGCGTCGGCGGCGCGGCGCTGATCGCCGGCAGCCTGCTGGCGTTCACTGGCGGGCGCCAGTTCGACGACCTCATCGCCCTGCTGGTGCTCGCCCATCTGCCGGTGTTTGCGATCGATGCGGCGATCGGCGCCACCACCGTCGCCCTGCTCGCGCGCATGCTGCCGCGGGCGCTGACCCCGGTGCGGCCATGAACACCCCGGCCCGCAGCGTGTTCGATCCGCGCCTGCGCCTCGCGGCGGCGATCGTTGCCAGTGTGCTGATCTCGCAGCTGCAGGCGGTGCCGCTGCTCGCCGTGCTCGCTGCGGCCGGCGCCGGCGCGCTCGCCCTCGCCGCGATACGCGGGC
This sequence comes from Pseudomonadota bacterium, assembly GCA_023459095.1. Taxonomy (GTDB): domain Bacteria; phylum Pseudomonadota; class Gammaproteobacteria; order Burkholderiales; family Rhodocyclaceae; genus JAEWVQ01. The sequence goes on from JAEWVQ010000184.1 coordinate 7,705, forward strand.
TGGCGC